>JBGSLM010000001.1:0-6615 GCA_041740755.1 Parvularculaceae bacterium
TGCCGGCGCGAGATCGCCGCCGGGCGACACCGCGTCCCATTTGTCGAAGGAGACGGCGCCGTAGAGCGCCTGATCGAAGACGTAACAGGACAGCAGCGCATTATCGTCATAGACCGCCCGCGCGTTGATCGCGCCCGCCCCTTTCGACCCGCCCGTCGGCGATCCGGCGGTCACGCCGCCGTCAGCGTGAAACCGGAACCTTTCGCCGCCGTTGATCAACACGCGCAGCGCATGATTGCTGCCGGTTCCGATCTGCGCGACCGCGCCGTTATCCCATCCAAAAAAGGCGTAGCCGCCAATGGTGACGCATATGGAGCCGCCGCCGGCGTGCAATCTTTCAATAGGCGATGCTGTGCCAAGGCCGACCTAGGCTGTCATGTTATGAACGAAGATCGCGTCTTTCCATGTCGAACCGTCAGCGCTGACTTTCAATTGAAAATTGTCATCGCCTGCTACGCCGAATTCCGCGCGTCCCGAAAATCCGGTCTGGAAGAGAGCGCTCGCCGTCGTCGCCGCAGAGCTCTTGTTGATGATCTTGCCGGCGTCGCCCGTGCCGGGCGTCACATCGTCATGGCTCAATAGTTCCGCATTCGACTTGACCGCAAGCCGGTTCGTCGCATCCGCCGTCGTATTGATTCCGAATTTCGGCGCCTGTTCCGCCGCTCCGACTGAAAAGGCGTCCCGGTCGCCGCCTGCATACTTATGAACGCGTCCTCATCGGCGACATGGATGAGAAAACCCTCGCGCGCCGCGATCCCGGTCCAGGCGCCGTCCTGAAACGCCGCGACCGTGTGGTCGGCGAAGCTGGACCACACGGCGCCGCTCTTTCCGGCCGGAAGAATATAGGCGGCGCCTTCCGACGGCGACAACGGCTCAGCGCTGATCGAGCGCGACAGCGCATTCATCTGCACAAGGATATCGAGGCGGCGAAAGCTCTCATTCACCGTCACGTGCTTTTGTGCCTGCTGCGGCTTTACGTAACTGAGCGACAGGCGCGGCGATTGTTCCATGAAAAGTCCCTTTCAACTCAACTTACCAGTGAGCCTTAGGGCGCCGCTAAGGTGTGGGATAACTTTGCCTTTTGGGGGATATTAAGGTTAACGATTAACCATAAACGCCGAAGCCGCCCGAGCGATTTCGCCATTTTTCCCGGCGGCCCGCATTCCTCTTTAAGCTCCGGGCAATAATTCTTTGACCATACGCGCCTAAGGTCCGGGCGATGACAGGCGCCCTTATTTCCCCGAAGAAAAGCGAAGCGGCGAGCGACGCCTGCGGCGGGCGGCTTTTTGCGATCGCGCTCGTCGTCTCGATCATCTTCGCCGGGATGCTTTTCTACATCCGCGCCGAAAAGATTTTCACGCTGCCGCCAAGCGTCATGGAATCGAGCGCTGAGGATCTAAGGGTTTTCTGGCGCGCCGGTCAGCTAGCGATCGAAGGCGAAGGCGCCGCGATCTACGATCAGCAGATTTTGACCGCGAGTTTTCCCGAAAACGGAAAGGGCCTTTTGTGGCTCAATCCGCCGCACGCCCTGTTCTTCGTCATGCCGCTCGGGCTGATGTCCTACGGCGCGGCAAAAGCGCTGTGGCTTGCCGCCATGGCGGTCGGATTTTTGCTCATCGCCAAAATCGCGGCGCCGCAATCGCCGGGGCTGATGGCTGCCAGCTTCGTCGGGCCTGCGTCCTTTGCATCGTTCCTTGTATTGCAGGCGGGGCCTTTCATGGCGCTGCTGTTGATGGGCGGAATGCTGCTCGCCAGACGGCGTCCGATCCTTGCCGGATTTTTGTTCGCTCTTCTCACCGTCAAACCGCAATATGGATTGATGGCGCCGCTTTTTCTCGCGGCGCGCGGCGACTGGCGCGCCTTCGCGGCGGCGGCGATATTTGCTTGCGTCATGGCGCTCGCTTCGGCGTTCGCTTTCGGCGTCGAATCGTGGCGCGCTTTTGTCAGCGCCTTCACGGGAGAGCACGGGGCGACTATTCACCGCGACATGGTGACAGCGGGACAAGCCGCAGCAAAACTTGGCGCTGACGGCGATCTGCGACTCGCCGTGCAGGCGGCTGCGATCCTTGTCTGCGCTGGCGTCACCATCGCCGCCGCGCGACGTTTGCCGCGAACTGAGGCGACGGCGGTCGCTCTTCTTGCAAGCGCTGCCGCCGCGCCGTCATTTTGGGTCTATGACTGGGCGTTTGTCGCGGCCGCCTTCATGCTGCTGACGCGCATCGGTCCGTGGCCGCTCGCAATTCAGGCGGTCTTTGCTGCGGCGCTTTTCGCGCCGCTGATCCCTCTTGGCGTCGCCACCCAGTTGAGTTCAACAGCGACAACCGCCCTTTTGTTCGCAAGCTTCACCGCCGTATCGGCCTGGCTGCTCTCGCGCGAGACCCTGGAATTTCATTCAGGCAAACTGGATCGTCCTCAACGGATCACGACTTCTCCCCTCTCCTGCTAGCGGGATAGGGGCCGGGGGTGAGGGTGTTTTGCGATCATCACTATCGTTTTTGGCGCGTATGAAGAATTCCGCTCACCCGGGCGACGCGCCACCCTCTCCTGCAAGCGGGCGAGGGCTTTCCTTGTTCTTGACACGACGTTCTGCACTAGGTTCCATACTCAATCAGAATGACCGGGATTGGCCCAAAGCGGACGGTCCTCAAGACACCCCATCAGGTCAATTTCTATTGGGTCGCCGTGCAATCTGAAAACCGGTGGCGGCCAGCAACGACATCAAGACGGCAATTGTTCCGACAAACGTGTATGGCTGGCTCATGGAGCCAACGAATTCGGTCATCGGATCGATCAAATTCAACTTGGTCAACAAAGATTTGAACCCCTCGTTCAGAGAGTGGAGCAATCCGGCCAGCAGAAAGGGCCAGCCGTTTCTGACGTCTTTGATGAAGTATGCAAAACCCACGGCAATACAGATCGCCTGGCCAGTCATGCCGGCCGTTTGAAACCGGTCAAAGGTTTCTGGGCCTTCGATCTTGAACTGGGGAACGAAACTGATGAGCGCAAAGAATAGCGCGATCCCGAGGAACAGGATGGCGGTGCTCAACAGAAACGACGCGTGCAGCTTACGGTGTTTTTTTACGACGAAGGCCAAGAGAATAAACAATCCCAATTCCAGCGTCACCATTACGTTCTGCACAATCAGAAAGTCGCCGCTCCCTGAGACCAGTCCCTTGTGAGCGGAATGGACAGATAGCATGGCCGTGGTGGCGACCAGCACCGGACCAACAACCAGGACAGCCAGCCCCGCCTTCCTGTGCGTTGCGAACCTGCCTCTAGCGATCTGGGTGAGCTGAAACAGCAACAGACCCAACCAGGTGAAATTCGTCGCCACATGAAGATGATGATGAGGTTGTGGATCCGCGTCAGCCCCAAAATAGATGCTCCAGAATCCAAGGACGCTTATCAACATCACGCCTGCTATAAGCAGATACTCGAATAAGTATTGAGTGAGGCTCTTCATCGTCGGTTGCCCCCGCGGCGCTTCGTCGATTCCTGCCGCTGCAAAGCCGGGCGGCCACGCGTCTGTAGGGCATTCGTGAATTGCGTGTCTAGGCCGAGAAAGGGCCCGCAGCCTTGCGCGAAGGCAACGTCGGCAATCGGCGAAATCGCGCCGAATTTACAGGCAAGGACGCGATCGGCAGGTCTAGGGCCCGGCGGCCATTCGAGGAATATACTCGGTACCGGGCCTTGGCCCACGGCGGCCGTACCGAGACTATGCTAAGCCTAGCGTCGTCGGGAGCTGGCGATGTCACATGCTGGCGCGCTGAGAGGGGGCATCATGATCCTTCGTCGTATCATCGGGCATTTCAGGAAGCAGGAATGGACCGCGATCTTCATTGACCTAGTCATCGTCGTCTTTGGGGTTTTCATCGGTATCCAGGTTTCCAATTGGAATGAAGCGCGGCACGCGCGAATCGCGGAAGCGGCGCTCCTCGATCGATTGGAGGCCGAGTTTCGGTCGATCGAGCCTGATCTTGCGCAGTGGGTAGCGCAGATGGAAGCAACGACAGCCAGCACGGCCGCGGTCGTTGAAGCATTGCGGCGTGACCTTCCGCCAGAAGGTCTCCTCGCATTTCGGCGTCACCTCGCACAAGCCAATTTTGTGCGAACCGTGCCGGCCATCTCGGCCAACTATGTCGGGCTGGTTTCTTCAGGCGGCATCGCGGCGATTGAGGACGAAGAGCTTCGCATCGCGCTGATCCGCTATGGCGACGCTCATGCCCAAGCTGAGCGCTTCTATCCGGCCGCGCTCGCTACGGTTTTCGAATCTCAATCGAATTTTTACACTGCGGTCGAATGGTCGATGAACGCCACCGACTGGGAGGGCGATGCCGCCCTCGTTGGTTATGATTGGCAGAGGTTGCGAGCCTCGCGCGCTGAAATGCAGGCTTGGATCACATTCCAGTACGAATTGACCCGACTCGGGACAAGGCAGCTCGGCGAAGTTCGAACGATCCTTCGGCGTCTTGAGCATCGGCGCCGATGAGCCCATCCCGCGCATCAGTATTTCCGATGTGAACGGCGGTTTCCGGCGCGTTTCCGCCATTTTGATTGAGTATGGACCCTAAGTTTCATACTCAATCAGAATGTCGCATTTTGGCTCTGATCAGTCAGTCGCGCGCCGCCGAATTCAGATTCTCGCCCCTCGTTCCAGATCGTGCGATACGGCTCAAGACCCTTTGCCCGTTCGAGGCTCTAAGCCGTTCGTGGCGCAGCGAAAGGAGAACAAGATGCCAGACGTAGTTCCGTTCCTGACCTATGAGGACGGCATTGCCGCCCTAGATTGGCTGGCCGACGTGTTTGGATTCACGGAGACGGCCCGCTTCACCTCTTCCGATGGAAGGCTCTCTCACGGAGAAATGTCGATTGGGGATGGAGTTATCATGCTGGCCAGTCCGTCACCGGAATATGAAGGCCCCAAACGGCATCGCGGCAACTGCGAGATTGCTGCCGCATGGTCCGCTCTGCCATGGATCATTGATGGTGTTCTCGTCTACGTGGCGGATGTCGATGAGCACTATGTCCGGGTTAGGGCGGCAGGAGCCACGATCTTGTCTGAGCCCGAGGATGGGCCGCCAGCGCGACGATATCGAGTTGAGGATCTCGAGGGACATCGATGGATGTTCATGGCACGAGACTAGCCCGCACGACGATCATCACCGAGGCGAATGTCCGCCGTTGTGATTGAGTATGGCCTCTAGTCAAACCCGGTCCGGGCCGACGCGGACGACGGCCTTGCCGAAATTCTCGCCGTGGAAAAGCCCGATAAAAGCGTTCGGCGCTTCGTCGATGCCGGAATAGACGGATTCGCGGAATTTGATTTTTCCTTGCGCGAGAAGCGGCGCGACTTCGGCGGCGAATTGCGGCGCGAGATGCAAATAGATCGAGACGATAAAGCCCTGCATCTTGGCGCTGCGCGCGATCAGGAAGGCGAGATTGGGCGGGCCGGGCTCGGCTTCCGCATTGTTATAGACCGAGATCATGCCGCAAAGCGCGATGCGGGCGCCGAAGGCAATCGTGTTGAGCGCGGCTTCGAGGTGCATGCCGCCGACATTCTCGAAATAGCAGTTGACGCCGTTCGGCGCCGCGTCGGCGAGCGCTTTCGTCAGCTCGCCGGCGTTCTTGTAGTCGCGATAATTGAGCGCGACGTCCGCGCCGCCTTCTTTCAGCAACCAGTCGCATTTTTCCTTCGAGCCCGCCGAAGCGATGACGCGCGCGCCTTTTAATTTCGCAAGCTGGCAGACGAGCGAGCCGACAGCGCCCGCGGCGCCGGACACAAAAACAGTATCGCCGGGTTTGGGCTCAAGAATTTGCGTGAGACCCGCCCAGGCGGTGAGACCCGGCATGCCGAGAACGCCGAGATAAGCGGACAAGGGCGCAAGGTTCGGATCGACTTTCGTCAGGCCGTCGCCATTAGAAATCCAGTGCTCTTTCCAGCCGCCCTGAAACGCGACGACATAATCGCCGGCCTTGAAGGCGGCGTTCTTCGATTCGACGACTTCGCTGACCGCGCCGCCGTCCAGCGGCTGATCGAGCGAGAACGGCGGTATGTAGCTTTTGACATCCGGGCGCATGCGTCCGCGCATGTAAGGATCGACCGACATCCACACGGTGCGCATCAGCATCTCGCCCTCGCGCGGCGCCGGGGTTTCGACAATCTTCGAGTGAAAATGCTGCGCGCCGGGAAGGCCCGATGGATAGGATTTCAGATAGACCGCTTTGCTTTTCGTCGCGCCCATGCCGGTTCTCCTCAAGTTTTTGCTGATCGCGCGCAATTTACCGGGAACAGCCTCTGGAGCAACGCTGTGCCGCAGTAGCGCCTTAATTGGCGTCGTTTTCGCCCAAATGTCGCCGCGACGCCTTCGGATATAGTTGTCATGAAAGGACGTCGGGCGGGTCCATCGGTGGCGTTTTCAAAAAGCTAAGGTCCCGGCAACGAAGGAGGGTGTGAACATGAAAATGATGCTGGTTGGAATGGCGGCTTTGAGCCTTGCGGCGGCGGGTTGCCAGTCGACGGGTGAAGGCGCGCTCTATGGCGCAGCGCTTGGCGCAGCGGGCGGCGCGGTCGCGGGTGAAATATTCGCTGGACGCCCGAGCAAAGGCGCAGCTTAC
>JBGSLM010000002.1:0-22669 GCA_041740755.1 Parvularculaceae bacterium
GTTGCGCACCGCCGCAATCTCGGCGAGGCGCGGGCGATCGCAGAATTCGCCGCCGAAGTCGGCTCTGTCGCGCGCCTGCGCATGCTCCTTGTGCTGACAGTGTGTCATATGCGCGCCGTCAGCGAGGACGCCTGGGATGAATGGACGCGCAAGCAGATCGCCGCCCTCTATTTCGGCGCTGAGGCGCAGCTTACAGGCGGCGACGAGGCGCTTTCCAAATGGATGGACCAGCGCGCCGGCAAGACGCGCAAGGAAGCGGAAACAGCGCTTGCGGACTGGCCGAAAGGCGAACGAGCCGCTTTCATGAACCGGCTTTCAGATGCGACGCTTGCGCTGATCGACCCAGAGACATTCTCCCGCGCCGCCGTCCTTGCGCGCAGCGCCGAAGCTTGCGGCGTTGCGGCGTCGATTAGCGATGAAGACGTCGAGGCGATCATCTATGCGGACGATCGTCCCGGGCTGTTTGCGGACCTTGCAGGCGCGATCGCAGGCGTCAGCGGCAACGTCAGAAACGTGCATGCGCTGACATTGGACGACGGCAAGGTCATCGACGTATTCACCATCCGCCCGCCCGAAGGAAATGCGGGTGAAGCGCTGGCGGGATTTGTGCGCACGCTTCACGCGGCGCTTCTTGCAGCCGCGCGGCATAAGCCGGTTGAACCGCCGGCGCTTGGCCGCAGAATCGGCGACAGGCGCGCGATATTTACCGTCGCGCCGATCGTGCGGCTGGAAACGGGAGCATCTGATGCTGCGCTCGTCGTCGAGACTGAAGGGCGCGACAGGCCCGGTCTTCTCTATAGTCTGACCTCCGCGCTCGCGGAACTCGGCGTTCAGATCAATTCAGCGCATATCGCGACCTATGGCGAGCGCGCGGTCGACGCCTTTTACCTTCAAACCCCGGAAGGCGCCAAAATCGAGGATCGCCGTCTTCAGCAGGCGATCGAGCGGCGATTGCTCGCGGTGCTCGGCGAAGGGATGAAAACCGCCCAGAAAGCCGCATCCTGAGACAGGCTTTTGAAGATCGGGCGAACTGCGTTAACGGCGAGGTCACCAATCAGGCGGAGTGTCCGCCCGATTTCCAACAATAATCGCCGGTAACAGCGCGAGTGTTCATGAGCGGCAATCTCTTCAAATCACTGGCGACGGTCAGCGGCATGACCATGCTGAGCCGTGTTCTGGGATTTGCGCGTCAGGTTTTGATCGCCGGCGTCATCGGCGCCGGCGGCAACCCTGTCGCCGACGCCTTCTGGGCGGCGTTCCGCCTGCCCAACATGTTCCGCCGCCTGTTCGCCGAAGGCGCGTTTCAGGCGGCCTTCGTTCCGCTTTTTCAGGGAAAGCTGATCGACGAGGACAAGGCCGCGGCAAAACTCTTTGCCGAAGAGGTGATGGCGACGCTGCTCTTCATCCTCCTTGCTTTTACCGTTGTCGTCGAAATCGCTGCGCCGCTGTTCGTTCACCTGATCGCCTCGGGCTTTGCCGACGACAAGGAAAAATTCGAACTGACGACGCTGTATTTGCGGATCATGTTTCCATATCTCGCCTGCATGTCGCTTGTCGGACTTTTGTCCGGCGTTTTGAATTCTCTCGACAAATTCATGGCCTATGCCGGCGCGCCGCTGCTCCTGAATTTCTGCCAGATCGCGGCGATCATGATTTTTGCCGGGAGCGACATCGAAGTCACCGGCGAAGCGCTGGCGTGGGCGACGGCGATCAGCGGATTTTTGCAGCTCTGGCTGCTGGTCTGGGGAGCCAAGCGTCAGGGCTATCTTCTGAAATGGCGCCGGCCGCGCCTGACGCCGGGCGTGAAGCGGCTGTTCATTCTTGGCGCTCCGGGATTTCTCTCCGCCGGCGCGACGCAGATCAATATCATCATCGGCACGAATATCGCCTCGCAACAGCCGGGCGCCGTATCCTGGCTGATGAACGCCGATCAGCTCTATCAGTTGCCGCTTGCCGTCGTCGGCACGGCGCTTGGCGTCGTTCTCCTGCCGATGCTGTCGCGGCGCGTTAAAGAAGGCGACGAGCCGGGCGCGTTGCACGCGATCAATCGCTCGCTCGAGCTTTCCGCCGTGCTGACCTTACCTGCGGCGGCGGCCTTCATTATCATGGCGGCGCCGATCTGCGACGCCTTGTTTGTGGGCTTTGCAACCGACGCGCTGTCGCTGTTTGGCGGACGCAGCTCCGCCTTCACGGCTGATGACGTCATGTGGACCGGCTGGGCGCTTGCGATTTACGGCTGGGGTCTGCCCGCCTTTGTCTGGCAGCGCATTTTTGCGCCGGCCTTTTTTGCGCGGGAAGACACCCGTGCGCCGATGAATTACGCGCTTGTCTCTATCGGCGTGAATACCGTTCTTGCGCTCGTCCTTTTTCCGATTTTCGGGTTTCTCGCTGTCGCCTTCGCAACCGTATTCGCGGCCTGGCTTCAGGTGCTGCAGCTCGCATACAATCTCTGGCGGCGGGGGCAGTTCAAAGCGGACGCGCGCCTTCTGTCCCGGGCGCCGAGGATCATTGCGGCGACCCTGGCGATGACCGGTCTCGTATGGTTCGCGCTTCAGCATACGGATGCAATTTCGGCGTGCCTGTTCGGGCGGTACTGGGCGGCGGTCATCCTCATCGCCTGCGCCGGGCTCGCAGTTTATGGCGTGGCGCTAGTCGCTCTTGGCGGCGTCCGGCTCAGCGACTACAAGGCCTATTCCAGAAACCGCAAGAGCTTCTAAGGATAGGCTTCATGACCGGCTATAAGGGCCCGGAGCGGGTGCTTTCGGGCATCCAGCCGTCGGGCGGCATGCATCTTGGCAACTACCTCGGCGCGATCCGAAAATTCGTCGATCTTCAGACGAAACACGACTGCTATTATTGCGTCGTCGATATGCATGCGATCACTGTCTGGCAGGATCCAAAAAAACTTCGCGACCAGACCTATCATATCGCCGCCGCGTACCTCGCAGCGGGGGTCGATCCGAAAATCGCAGCGGTTTTTCATCAGTCGGCGGTGCGCGCACATGCAGAGCTCGCGTGGGTATTCAATTGCGTCGCGCGCCTCGGCTGGCTCGACCGCATGACGCAGTTCAAGGACAAGGCCGGCAAGGACAAGGAGCGCGCGTCCGTCGGGCTATACACATATCCTGTGCTTCAGGCCGCAGACATCCTCGTCTACAAGGCGACGCATGTGCCGGTCGGCGAGGATCAAAAACAGCATCTCGAATTGTCGCGGGATATTGCGGGAAAATTCAACCGGGAATTCGGCGCCGACGATTTCTTTCCGCTGCCTGAGCCTTTGATCAAGGGGCCGGGCGCACGTATCATGAGCCTGCGCGACGGCACCGTGAAAATGTCAAAATCCGATCCTTCGGAACAGGCGACAATCTATCTTTCGGACGACACCGATGCGATCGCCAAAAAAATCAAACGGGCGAAAACCGATCCTGAACCATTGCCGAGCGAAATCGCGGGCCTCGAAGACAGGCCGGAAGCGGCGAACCTCGTAGGCATCTTTGCGGCGCTTTCCGGTAAAACCGACGGCGAGGTATTGCATGAATTCGGCGGCGATGGGTTCGGGCGCTTCAAGCCGGCGCTGGCGGACCTTGTCGTTGCGAAGATAGCGCCCATCGGCGCGGAACTTCGCCGGCTCGAAGCCGATCCTGGATATTTGCGCAGCGTCCTCCTCGACGGCGCAGGCCGCGCCTCGGCGATCGCCGACAAGACTGTCGCGGATGTCAAGGAAATCGTCGGTTTCGTCGTCTGAACGGGGCGTTTCGTCGAAAGCGCCGTTTGGCGGCGCCGCCGGAGTTTGCTAGCGTCGTTTGCGACAAGACCGGACAGGTGCAAAGATGCGCAGTCATTTGACCGCTTTCAGCGTCGGCGCGGGGCTCTCGCTGCTCGCCGCGGGCGCATTCGCCCTCATCGCGCCGAAATTCGTCGATGCGGATGACGACGGCGAAGGCGTGCACATCGTCAATATCGGCAATGGCGAAAATGGATCATTCCATCTGAAAGACGAGGGGATGAACCTTTCCGCCGAATGGAAGGGCGAATTCGAACTCGCCGCCGATGGCCGGTCGCTGAGTTCGCTCAAGGGATCGCTCGAAGTCTCGTCGAAAGAAAAGGACGGCTCGCGCAAGGTCTCCTTCACAGGCAAGGGTGGTGAAATTTCGGCGAAGGCCTACAGCGGCGACGAAATTATCGCCGGTGAAGAATCAAATCGCATCGCTGGCGATTTGCTGCAGCTTTTCGCGCGTGCGTCAGGCGTCGGCGCCGACGCGCGGGTCAAAGCGATAATGGCGGCCGGCGGCAAGGACGCGGTGATCGAAGAGATCGGGCTTCTGATCGGATCACATGCAGTCGGCGGCTATGTCGAAGCGCTCGCGGCGGCTTCGTCCCTGAATCAGGAGGACGTGAAACTCCTTGCTGCGCGCATAAAGAATATCGAAAGCGACTACGCCAAGCGCAGCGCGGTCTCAGCGCTGTTGACGACGCAGGAGCTTGATGATGCGTCGATTGCAGAAATCATCGGTGTCGCCAAGACAATCGAGGGCGATCACGAATTGCGCCTGATTATCGAGGAGATCGCTGAAAAGCCGCTTACTGAACGAAATTTCAGCGTTGCGGCGACCCTCATAGGTGAAATCGAGGGCGACCATGAGATTCGACTGGCAATTGCGGCGATGCTTGAAGGCGACAGTCGGAACGACGCCGATGTCGCGCGGATTTTGAAGATGGCGCCGGCTTCGATTGACGGCGATTACGAGTTACGCCTCGCGATTGAGGCGGCAGGAGATAGAGTAAGCGGGCCGCAAGCCGGCGCAGCGGCGCTTCAGGCGATCGCCGCAATCGAAGGCGAGCATGAACAACGGCTTGCGATCGAAGAATTTGCCGGCGCGCTCGATGGTCCGTCGCCGCACTGGATCGCGCTCATCGGCGCTGCCGCGGCGGTCGGTGGCGATCACGAGCGCCGCCTTGCGATTGAAGCGATAAAATCCGATGCGCCGGAGACGGACGAAATCCGCGCTGCATTGCGAAAAGCGGCGGAATCGATCAATTCCGATCACGAGCGGCGGCTGGCTCTGGAAGCCGTTGAGTGACACGCGCTTGCAAGGCGCTGCGATTTCTGGCGATCATCGGCGCTGAAGGGTAGCGCCGTTTGCCGGTTTGATGGCGGCGCGCAAGGGCTCGATGTCATCGAAAAAAGATCTGCCGAAGGTTCTCGGCCTGCCGGACCTCGTGCTGTTCACGGTGTCGGCAATTCTACTCCTCGACACGCTTGCAGCGTCCGCCTCGATCGGCGTCTCTAGTCTGTTCTGGTGGCTGTTCCTTGGAACGGTATTTCTCATTCCGATAGGCCTGATCACGGCGGAGCTTGCGACAGCATATCCGGAAGAGGGGGGGCTTTATGTCTGGATAAGGCGCGGGCTTGGCCGCCATTGGGCTGCGCGCGCCGTATGGGCGTACTGGATCAACACAGCGATATGGCTGCCGTCCATTTTCGTGTTGTTCGCAGGCGTGCTTGCACGCTTGTCAGGCGTCGATCTTTCCCTGTCGCAGCAGATTGGGGTCGGCGTCGCGCTCGCCTGGGCGACTGCGCTACTCGATATATTGGGATTGAAGGTCGGCAAATGGGTGCCGAATCTCGGCGCGCTTTTCAAGATGATCATTTTCGGCGTGTTGATCGTCGCGGGTTGGAACTACGGTCAGGCGCACGGCTTCGCCAATCCGCTGACGGCTGAAGCGTTCCGGCCTGAATGGAAAGAAGGCCTCAAATACGTTCCGGCGATCGTTTACGGAATGCTGGGATTCGAGCTTGTCAGCGCGGCAAGCGGGGAAATCAAAAATCCGGCGCGCGATATGCCGCTTAGCATTATAATTTCCGGCGTTGCGGTCCTCGGATTTTATTTTCTCGCGACGGCGGGCATTCTTGCGGCTATC
Organism: Parvularculaceae bacterium; assembly: GCA_041740755.1. Lineage (GTDB taxonomy): Bacteria > Pseudomonadota > Alphaproteobacteria > Caulobacterales > Parvularculaceae > Amphiplicatus. The sequence continues at coordinate 5,923 of JBGSLM010000002.1, forward strand.
CCAGCGGCGGAAATCAACATTGTCGAGGGGCTGGTCGACACGCTAGCGCTCTTCTTTGGCGATACGCCCGGCGGCGATGTGATCGTCGTTGTGCTGGGCGCAATGGCGCTGTTCACGTTTTTCTCGAACGGCGCAACCTGGGCGATGGGCTGCAATCGCGCGACTGCGGAAGCTGCGGCGGAAGGTGAGCTGCCAAGCGTATTTGCGATACGCCATCCAAAGCATGGCGGCCCGATCGGCGCCGCGATTTTGATGGGCATTGTCTGCACTGTCGTTTTGCTGCTTTACGGGCGCGTTGCGACGTCAAACGCGGACCTGTTCTGGTCGCTATTCTCGTTCAGCGCCGCAATCATCATGCTGCCCTATATCGGGATGTCCATTGCATTCGCGCGGCTGCGTTTCAAGGACCCTGCGGCGCCGCGCCCGTTCAGCGCGCCGGGCGGACGCCTCGCCGCCTGCATTCTCGCCGGGCTTTGCGTCATCACTCTTGCTTTCTCGATTGTGCTGTTCATTTTCGTTCCGGGAGAGGGATTGCAGATGCCGACGCTCATTGGAGTCGTCGCCGTCCTAGCGCTCGGCGAGTTGTTGATACGGCTCGGCATGTTCGAGCGCCGGCTGCGACGCAAAGGGAAGAAATAGTTATACGCCGAGCGCATCGCGCATGCGAAACCACGTCATGCCAAGCGCAAGCATCGGATTGCCGATCAGCTGCGCTGCGGGAATGCGAAGGTGGCGCACCGCCTCAAAAAGGTCGACGCCTTCGAAATTCGCCCAGACAGCTTCTGCGAGCATTTCACCGGCGATATGGCTGCAATTGACGCCGTGCCCGGAATAGCCCTGCACGTAGAAGACATTTTCGCCGGACCGGCCGATCAGCGGCACACGGTTTAGCGGAATGCCGATCGCGCCGCCCCAGGCGAACTCCGCCCTTACGCCTTCAAGCTGCGGGAAGATTTGCAATAGGCGCGGCTTAAGAGCGCCTTCGATATCGGCGATGACGCGATTTGAATAGGTGCAAAGCCCGCCAAACAGGATTCGATGATCGGCTGAGCGCCGGAAATAATCGAGCGCCCAATTCGCGTCGCAAACGCCGATATTGTCGGGCAGAACCGCGCGCGCACGATTTTCTCCGATGACTTCTGTTGCGATCGTGAATGTCTGCGCCGGCAGCATGTAGCCGCCAAGCGTTTCCTGTTCGAGTTTGTGGTAGGCGTTTCCAGCGAGAATGACGATTCGTGCGGTCACCTTTCCGCTTGCGGTCGAAACGACGGGATTCTCCCCGTGCAAAATCTCGTCGACTTTTGTCTGTTCATAAATTCTGACGCCAAGCGATTCGCAGGCGCGCGCCTCGCCGAGGCAGAGATTGAGCGGATGGCAATGCGCCGCACGCCGGTCGATGAGGCCGCCGCAATAAATTTCAGACGCGACGTGATTTTTGAGCCCCGCCCCATCGACCAATTCAAAATGGCCGCCCATTCCGCCGGAACTTGCTTCTGCATACTCCGCTTTGAGCGCGTCCATCTGCCTTATGTTGAGGGCGAGCGTCGCGGCGCCGCGCACGTAATCGCAGTCAATTGAATATTTTTCGATTCGATCTTCAATGATTTCATTGCCGCGATAGCGAGTGCGGCGCAGGAAATCCTGCGCGCGCGCGCCAAGCTGTTTCACCATCTCGCCTTCGCCGGACCACCCGGGAAGCACCTGGCCGCCATTTCGGCCAGAGGCGCCCCATCCGATCCGGTTGGCTTCAAGAACGACGACATCGTGGCCGCGTTCGGCGAGGGACAACGCGGCTGCAACGCCCGAAAATCCGCCGCCGATTATGCAGATTTCGGCGGAAATATCGCCCACAAGCGCTAATCGCGCCGGCGCCCTATGCGCGGTTGCGGCGTAATACGACGCGATATGCTCGCCGGGATTTGTCATATTTGTCAGAACGTCTGCAAATAACTGTCATACTCGAAATCGGTAACGCGCTTGTCTGCGACGGCCATTTCCTGGCGCTTGCACGCGGAAAAAACGCGCGTCATCAACTCGCCGAACATCGGCGCAAGCACTGGGCCGCTCACGAATGTCTCCAGCGCCGTTCGCCAGCCGAGAGATAATTTTGGCGCACTCGACTTATAGGCGTTTCCTTCAAGCGCCGGCGGCGGCGTAAGACTGCCTTCAATGCCATGCAGCGCGCCAGCGAGTATCGCAGCAAGAACGAGATAGGGATTGGCGTCAGCGCCGGAAATGCGATGCTCAAAGCGGCGGTTGGCGCCGGTGTCCGCTGGAACGCGAATGGCTGCAGTACGGTTTTCATAACCCCACGTTGCGCGTGTCGGCGCGTGCGATCCTTCCTGAAACCGCCGCCAGGAATTCAGGTGCGGCGCAAAGAAAATCATCGCCTCCGGCGATGTCGCAATGAGCCCTGCGATCGCGCTTTTGAACAGCGCGCCGCCCCTATCGCCCTCGCCGTCGAAAGCGTTGACGCCCTTGCCGTTCAGCATGCTCATGTGAACATGCATGCCGTTTCCAGGGAGGTCGCCAAAAGGCTTCGCCATGAACGACGCGAGGAGCCCGTGCTTTGCCGCGACGCCCTTGATCGCGCGCTTTAGCAAGATCGCCTGATCGGCGGCGGCGAGAACGTCCGCCTGGTGCTTCAAATTGACCTCGAACTGGCTCGGCCCAGCTTCGATGACAGCAGTGTCGAGCGGCAGTCCCTGCGCGTCGCAGGCGGCGTACAGATTCGTGAAGAATTCTGAATAGGCGTCGATCTCGCTCATCGCATAGACGCGCCCGTCAGCGATTCGCCGTCCGCTGAACGTGTTGTTGGGCGTCAGCGGGCGGCCGTTTTCATCCGACCTGCCAGAGAGAAGATAGAATTCAAGCTCGATCGCGGCGATCGGTTGGAGATCATGTTTGGCGAGGCGCTTTTGCAGCGCCGCGAGCAGCTGGCGCGGATCGGCAAGGAAAGGCGATCCATCCGCCTCGCACATCATCATTAGCGTTTGAGCGGTCGGATGGTCCGCCCACGGCACGGGTTGCAGCCCGGGCGCAAGCGCGACGCAAACGCCGTCGCCGTCGCCAGTATCGACAACGAGACCATTGTCGAAAACGTCGGTTCCCCAGACATCGACGCCGATCAGCGAACGCGGGAGTCGAAGGCCGCCTTCAAAGAGCTTCAACGAACCTTTGGCGGGAAGCCTCTTTCCCCTGATGACGCCGTTGAGATCGGTCAGGAAGGCGTCAACGAATTTGAGATCCGGCGTCGCTTCCAGTAACGCGCGCGCCTGTTCGGCAAGATTGCTGGCGGCGGGCACAGGCATGATTTCTCTCTTCCGTCCGGCGAGCCTTAGCCGCCCCTGACATCGCGCAGCGTAAGGTCAAGCGCCCGCTTTACAAGGGTGAACAGCTCGTCGATCTCGCTGTCGCTGATAACGAGCGGCGGGCAAAGGAACATCGTCTCGCCGACCGCGCGCATGACGACGCCCGTATTGAAACAGTGGCCCCGGCAAATCACGCCGGTCGCGCCAGCAGTTGAGTAGCGCTCCTTAGTTTCCTTATTCCTCACGAGCTCGATTGCGCCGAGGAGGCCGACGCCGCGCGTCTCGCCGACAAGCGGGTGAGCCTGCAAGGATTTAAGATGCGACTGGAACCGCTCTGAAGCGGTGCGGCCGCGTTCGCCGACGAGCTTCTTTTCGTCCATCAGCTCGATATTCCTGATCGAAACGGCGCAGGCGACCGGGTGTCCGGAATAGGTGTAGCCATGCGCCATTTCCGAGTTCGATTCGATGATCGGCGTTGACATGCGTCGCCCAAGCGCGACCGCGGACATCGGCTGATACCCGCTCGACATGCCCTTCGCCATGGTCATGATATCTGGCGTAAAGCCATAGGTCTGGCAGCCAAACCACGATCCCGTGCGGCCAAACCCGCAAATGACTTCATCCGACCACAAAAGCACATCGTACCTGCGGCAAATTTTTTCTATCTCCTGCCAGTATCCGGCAGGCGGCGTCATCAAGCCGCCGGCGCCCATCACCGGCTCGCCGACAAACGCGCCGACATTGTCGGGCCCAAGTTCCAGGATCTTATCTTCAAGCGCTTTGGCGCACCGCAGACCGAATTCGCGCTCGCTCTCGCCTTTTTGGCCGTACTGGTAAAAACAGGGCGTCGGTCCGATATGGTGGAAGCGCGGCAAGGGCAGATCGAAAATCCCCTGCATGAAGGGAAGGCCGGAAAGGCTGGCGCCTGCGACAGTCGAGCCGTGATAGGCGCGCTGCCGGCTTATGATAGCCTTCTTGTTCGGCTTTCCCATCAGGTTCCAGTAATACCAGATGAGCTTTAGCGCGCTGTCGTTTGCTTCCGACCCGGACGAAGAAAACAGAATCTGGTCGAGACCCGGCGGCGCTTTCGATGCGACGAGGGCCGCAAGTTCCGCCGCATAGGGCGTCGTCGTCTGAAAGAAGAGATTGTAATAGGAAAGCTTCTTCAGCGTGTCATAGGCGACGCGCGCAAGCTCCTCATTTCCATAGCCGACCTGCACGCACCAAAGGCCCGCCATGCCGTCGAGAATCTTGCGCTCCTCGGAATCATAGATGTAGACGCCCTCGGCGTGCGTGATGACGCGGGGTCCTTTCTCACGAAGATCATGATGCGTCGTGAAGGGGTGGAGATGGTGCGCGCTGTCGATTTCGCGGATATGCTGCGTGTAATTCGAGAGGGTCATGACTTGATCCGAAAAAAATCGTGCGGCGATGGCGGAAACTAGACGTTAGTCATCAGAAAGCGGACGTCCCACGGACTCAATACGGCTGAACGATGCTCATATTCGGCGCGTTTGATCGTGCAATAGGTATCGACAAAACTGGCGCCGAGCGCTTCGCGCAGCGGCTTTGATTTTGCGAAAGTCTCGACACTGTCGATGAGCGATTTCGGCAAGGGCCGCTCGCGATCCTGATATCCTTCGCCAAGATATTCTTCGCGCGGTTCGACCTTTTCCATCATGCCGATATAGCCGCAAACTAGCGATGCTGCGACGCCGAGATACGGATTGATGTCGGCGCCCGGAATTCGGTTCTCGACGCGGCGTGCGTCCGCGCTCGATGCTGGAACGCGAAGTCCGACGGTGCGATTCTCACGGCTCCAGTGCGTATTGGTCGGCGCGCTCATGAATGCTTCAAAACGGTTGAACGAATTGGTGTACGGCGCAAGCAGCGGCATCGCGGCCGGAAGATAGGCCTGCAGCCCGCCGATGTAATGGCGGAAAAGGTCGCTGTCCGATCCGTCTTCATTGGCGAAGATGTTTCGCTTCGTTTTGGTGTCGATGACGCTCTGGTGCATATGGATCGAGCTGCCGCTGCAATTTGCGTAGGGCTTCGCCATGAACGTCACGAACATGTTGTGACGCAGCGCGACCTGCCGCGCCAGCCGCTTGAACAGGAACATCTGGTCGGCGACGTTCAGCGCCTCATTATGGCGGATGTTCACTTCAAACTGGCAAGGCCCGTCTTCGTGGATGAGCGTGTCGAGGTCGACGCGCTGAATCTCGCAGAATTGATACAGCTCCTCCCAAAGCCGGTCGAATTCGTCGATGGCGTCGAGACTATAGACATGCTGCCCAAATTCGGGCCGTCCTGAGCGGCCTTCAGGCGCGCGCGGCTCCAGGATCACATCCTTGAATTTCTCGATAAGATAGAATTCGATTTCGGGACCGACGATCGGCGTCCAACCCTGCTTTGCAAAAAGCTCGACGACATTGCGCAGGATCTGGCGCGGCGCAAACGGCGTCGGCGCGCCCTGATCGGTCGTGCTGTCGCAGATGAGACAGGCGGTCGGATCGTTGCTCCACGGCGCAAGGTGGATCGTCGACAGATCCGGCGCCATAACGAGATCGCGCTCGGTCGTGACAACATGATCGCTGAACTCAATTTCGCCATGCACGCTGATCGCGTAAACGGTTTCAGGAATCCTGAGACTCCTGTTCTTTATTCCGTTGAGGAACAGGGCAGGGGTCATCGTCTTGCCGCGGGCGGCGCCCGTGATGTCGGGCACAAGGCATGCGACGTCGGTGACGCGATTGCGCCGCAGCCAATCTTCCAGTTCTTTCAAGTCCATTGTTTCCGCCTTGAGGGCGTCCCGTCGGGGAGCCGCTCTTGACCTATCACTCCCGCCGGTGCGGCCCGCGCCCGAACGCCAAACCCCGCAAGGGCGACGCCAGGTTGTCAGTGCGCCAAAGGATTATGCTATCGGCGCAAGGAGAATGTGATCACAAATACAGAGCCCCGTCATGCTTGGCAAGCCGATGAAAAAAGCTTGAAATTTCAATTGGTAAGGCGGATTATCGACAGCCATACGCGATATCGCATGGTGCTGTGAGGGCGCTCGATTTGCCGCCGACAAAAATTAAAAAAGCGCGGACGAAAGCGGGGTCAGCCGCACGCAAACGCGCGCCGGTCGCACACGAAGAAGTTTATTCACGGCTGAGACGCGCGATCATCGAAGGCCAGCTGGAACCGGGGCGATCGCTTTCAGTGAGAACGCTCGGCGCTCAATTTTCGGTAAGCGCGATGCCGGCGCGTGAGGCGATACGCCGCCTGGTCGCGCTCGGCGCTCTGGAGCTAACGCCGACGCGCCGCATCACCGTCGCGCGGATGACGCCTTCGAAAATCGAAGAGCTGACGGAAGCGCGCGTTCCGCTGGAGACACGGCTTGCCGTGCGCGCACTTAAGCGTAGTGCGACGAACGCGAAATCGCGCGCCGCACTTATTGCGAGGTTATCGAGGATTGATGCGCGGCTCGATGATGCGATCGCGCGCGGCGATGTCGGCGCCTATTCAAAGGCCAATAGCGAGTTTCATTTTGCGCTCTATGACGCCGCCGAAGCGCCGGTTCTTCTCGGCGTCGTTGAAGGATTGTGGCTCCAGATCGGCCCTTTCATGCGTGTCGTGGTGACACGGCTCGGCACCAAAAAACTAGTCGATCAGCACAAGGAAGCAATCGACGCGCTGGAAGCGGGCGACGCAAAGAGGCTCGAAAAGGCGATCCGCCTCGACATTCTCGAAGGCATGAAAAACATCAGCGATGCGAGCAGTAGGCCGTAACCCACAAAGAACGGGCCAAGAATTTTGCATCCTCCTTCGAGGCGCCTGCCTATCAGGATTCGGGGAACCTGGCTTTAACGCTCAATGCCCTAATCGCCCGATTTTTCGCGGTCGTACACTTTCTTCCCGCCAAACCAGGTTTCGAGAACTTTCGTCTCACTGATTTCCGCCGATTTTCCGGACTCGACGAGCGCAAAGATATCCTGGTCGACGATGATGAAGTCGGCTTTCTTGCCTCGTTCGAGCGAACCGGCGTCGTCGCCCTGTTTCAACGCCATAGCGGCGTTGATTGTATAAGCGTCCACAGCATCGAAGATCGACAGCGATTCATTCGCGTTCAGGGCGCCGGCGCCGTAAATATCGCGCGCAACGGCGCCTTCGATATTGATGAACGGTCTTGGGTCGCGCGTGTCGACGGGCGCATCGGAACCGGCGATGATGACGCCGCCGGCTTTGCGTATTGTCTCGGCCGGATAGACGTTCTTCATGTAATAACTTTCCGGGTTGTAGACGCCGCCCGGGCCATCGACGCGATCAATAAACGGCAATACCGTCATGTCATAGTCAGGATCGATGATCGCCCAGGCGAAGGTGAAAGACGCATACGTGTCAAGTTTCCTGAAGCGCTCAATGTCTTCCGGCCGCACCAGTTGTAGATGCGTCACGATGTGGCGCGTTTTCGATCCGTGATCGGACCGGGTGTTCTCAATAGCGTCAAGCGCCGTTTGAACCGCGCGATCGCCGATCGCGTGGATATGAAAGGTGAATCCGGCTTCATCTCCAAGATTAACGTAATCGCGAATTATCTCGGCCTTATGCTGAAGGACGCCGCTGGTCTTTTCGCATTGCTGCGGATGAAAGCCGTATCCCTTAATGAACGACGCTGCGTCCGCGGGCTCGCCGCTTTCTGCTGCGCGTCGCGCGTTCGCGCAGGCTGAACCTTCGGTATCGACGTAGCCGGCGACGCGAACGCCGCTTTCGTCGGCGGCGAAGATCGGCTGCAGATAATCACGGGACATCGCGGCATTCGGCAAAGTCGGCGGCACGGCGAGCGGATCGCCCTCCAAGACGCCGTCAGCGAAGAGTTTTAGATAGGTCGCCTTGACCAATCCAGACGCGGCGTATTTGTCTCGAGTGCGGGCTGCGTCATCAAGCAAGGATGCAAAATCAATTTCTCCGTCAGCGCCCTTGTAGTCATTTGGATTGAAATACTGGGCAAGCGTCGCGCGAGCATGAAAATCTCCGCTCGCGAGCAGGGAATCATAGATTGGCTGGGTGTTGCTGCGCGCTGCTGCGTCCATGAAAGATGTGATGCCGCGCGAAAGCGTCACTTCCATAAGGCGTTCTGGATGCGCGATACGCTTGGCGCGCTCAGCTTCCTCGATGCCGGCTGTGTCGAGGCGTTCATAAATATAGGTTTCCGTCAGTTTGCCGTTCGGCTCGCCCGCCGCATCGACGCCGATATATTGCGCAAGATCGGCGAAATCAGATTTCAGCGTTTTCGCATTGAGGCCGACTATCGCGCCCGCGGAATTCTTCGCCGTTGCAAGCGCGAGGGAGTTCACCGCAAAATGATGGCCGTCTGTGCCTTCAAGCAGAACTGGATTTTTCGGCGCGGCGGCGTCAAGCGCTGCACGGATCGTCTTGAATTGCGCGCCAGGCTGATTGCCTCGTTCGAATTCCCAAAGTTCGGCATACATCCATTCGCCAGGCGCCGGTTTGAACCGGGCGATGCAACCGGCGATGAATGCGGAAAGCTGATCGAGCGGCAAGACCCGCTTGTCGATCGTGCAGGTGTCGACCGCCATCGCGCTGATCGGATGAAGGTGGGCGTCATGCAAACCGGGCAGAACAAGCTTGCCGCCAAGGTCGATGATCGTTGTGGTTGCGCCGGCGTATTTCGCCGCTTTCGACGCGTTCCCCGCATAAATAATTTCGTCGCCCTCGACCGCGATCGCCTCGACAAGGCGCCGGTCCGGATCTGCGGTGTAAATCCTGCCGTCGGTCAGCACAAAGTCGGCGCTGCCCGACGGCGCGCCTGCGCACGAAACGATGAGGGAGAGAAAGGCGGATGCCAAGAGCAGTCTTTTCATAATGAATTCCATCGGCGTTGGCGCCGGACTGGCGCGCCGCGAAGTATCAAGCGATAGTGGCCGGCGATTCAAGGCATCCGCGCACATGCGCGAAGATTGGGCGGCGCAAAACGTGGCTCCGGGTTCAAACGACCAGGCGAAAGAATTTCTGCGGCAGGGCTTTTCCGCACTCCAGCGCGGAGATGCGACCGATGCCGCGCAATTCTGCCGAAAGGCGATTGCAGCGGCGCCCGGCGATCCGGACGCGCATTTTCTCGTAGGATTGGTCGCGCTCGACATGGGCGATCTCAAGACTGCGGGGCGTGCGTTCGGCTCGGTGACAAAGCTCCAACCCGATCATGCAGCCGCATGGGCGCAACTTGCGCGACTATTTATTCGGCTCGGACAGCCTGCGCGCGCAGAGCATGCGCTCGGCGAAGCAAAGCGGGCCGGTATTCACGATGCGCCGGTCGCCGACCTTGTCGGCGTCGTCTCGTCGATGCTTGGCGACCAGAAAGAGGCGCGGCGATGGTACGAGATCGCATGCGCGCGTTCGCCCTATAGCGATGAGTATGCGGTTAATCTGGCCACGGCCTGCATGTTTCTCGGCGATAGCGACGAAGCGACCGCCATTCTTCAAACTATCTTGAAGCGCAATGAGCATGTCGCGCAGGCGCAGTGGCTCCTGTCGTCGATTGTCAAGGCGCGGACCCTCGATCGCGCGGGAATGCTGATGAAACGCGCGGCGCAGGAAAGCGCGCAATCGGCGGCGTTTCTCGCTTATGCGGCCGGAAAGGAGTTCGAAGACTGCGAGGCTTGGGACAAGGCGTTCGAAGCGTTCGATGCGGGAGCGAAGGCCAAGCGGGCGATGATCGACTATGATGAGGCGGCCGAGGAACAATATTTCGCGTCCTTGCAAAATGCCTTTTCCGGCGGTTGGGCGGCGCAGCGGCGCGAAGGCGCAGCAGATCAATCGCCGATCTTTGTCGTCGGACAGCCGCGCACCGGCACAACGCTTATCGAGCGGATCATCACCAGCCATTCCGATGTCGAATCAGCTGGCGAGTTGCAGCAATTCCGCCTGTCGGTGCGGCGTCTTGCGAAAGACGGCGGCGGTGACAAGCCGCAAGCTGAGCAGGTCGAAAGCTGGTCGTCGATTGATGCGAAGGCTCTCGGCGAGGAATATTTGCGCGTTTCTGCGCCGATGCGCGCCGGCGCGAAGCGTTTTGTCGACAAGCTTCCCGGCAATTATCAGTTTATCCCGCTGATTCTCGCGGCTCTCCCGAATGCGCGCATCGTTCATCTGACGCGCGATCCGATGGACAGCTGTTTTGCAAGTTTCAAGCAGCTCTTTGCTGACGCCTACCTTCATTCCTATGAGCAGGGCGAAATGGCGCGCCACCACGCGCGTTACAGGCGTCTAATGGATCATTGGCGCAATATCTTTCCCGGACGGTTCCTCGACATTTCCTATGAGGAGACCGTTTCGGATCTTGAGCCGAACGCGCGGCGACTGATCGAATTTCTGGGACTCGACTGGCAAGATCAATGCCTCACTTTCCACGAACAAAAAAGCGCCGTGGCGACGGCGAGCGCAGTTCAGGTGCGGGAAAAGCCGCATACACGGTCGGTCGGGCGCTGGAGGCGCTATGAAACACAGCTGGCGCCGATGCGTCGCGCGCTCGATGCGGCGGGCGTCGCCTGACTTAAGGGCGAGGCTGGGATGTGATCACAAATGTCACGGCAAATCGCGTCAGCGCCGCGCGGCATGTAATCTCCACGCATCCCTTTGTTATATAACGTAAATTTTGTGCGAGGCGGATGTTCTTTTTTCGCCACATGGACGGACGAATTCGCGTGTGCGGCTATAATTCATTGTCAGGCGGAAAGACGCCGCTTAGAAATTTCAAGCGGGTGATATCTCGGCGGCGGGGAGCGGCGGCGACAGTTTTCAGGGAAGGGTGACGCAATGTCCAATCATGTCCTCAAGAACGTGACGAAATGTTCGATGCTGGCGGGTGCTTCCGTTCTGTCGCTTTCCCTCGCGGGCGCAGTCTCGCCCGCCCTGGCGCAGGACGATGAAATCATCGTCACCGCGCAAAAGCGCGCTGAATCGATCCAGGATGTGCCGATCGCAATCACGGCGTTCGCGGGCGAATTCGTGCGCGACGTGAACCTCGATGATGTCAAAGATCTTGTGACCTTCACGCCCGGCGTCACCGGCAACACGTTTGACAGCTTTATCGACTACATCAACGTACGCGGCATTTCGACAAACGATTTCGGCGTCGGCGGCGATCCGTCGGTGCCGTTCTTCAAGAACGGCCTCTATCAGGGCCGCAACGGCGCCGTTGTGACGACGCTTTACGACATCGAACGCGCGGAAGTCCTGCGCGGCCCGCAAGGCTTCCTGTTTGGACGCAACGCGATCGGCGGGGCATTCAACATCATCACCGCGCGCCCGAAGCTCGACGCCTTCAGCGGTTACGCGGAAATCGATGTGGCCGAGCGCGACCGCCTCGTCGGCGAATTTGCGCTAAACGTGCCGCTGTCTGAAAAATTCGGCGTCCGGATTTCCGGCTATGGCGGCAAGGAAGACGGATATGTCGATAACGCTTTCTATCCTGGCGCCAAACCGCTTGTCGGCTTTCAGAAAGGAGCCGGCCGGATTTCCGCGCTTTATGAAGATGAGGGATTCGACGCGCTGCTGACGCTTGAACTCGAAAAGCGCGAACAGTCAGGCTCGGTCTATCGTGCGACGGAACTTGGCGACAGCTGGGACAATCTTGTGACCCTCTTTGGCGTCACCATGGGCGGCGACGGTCGCGACATCGACAGCAATCTCGGTCTTGGAGAAAAAGACGACGCGGAAATTTTCAGCGCCGGCCTTGAACTGAATTTCGATCTCGGCGGCGTCACGCTCACGTCGATCACGGGGTACAAGAACCACGACTACGAATACGCTGAAGATTTCGACGGTACGCCGCTTAACATCAACAATTACGCGCAGGACCAGACGGGAGAATATTTCGAGCAGGAATTGCGCCTGACTTCCGAGACGGAAGGTCCGTTCTCGTGGTACGCCGGCGTTTCCTATTACAATGAAGATATTGACGTTCTCTTTTCGCAGCAGGGCGATGAAGACCTGATGTGCGCCTACTATCTTAGCTATTACGGTTTCAACGACTGCGCGTCCTATTTCGCCTATTACGGCTACTCGTTCACGCCGAGCCCGGATGGCCTGCTTGAACGCAACCAGGTTCGCGGCCGCTATCACGGCTGGGCCGCCTATATCGACGCCACGTACAAGTTCAGCGAAAAATTCGATATCGGCGTCGGCCTGCGCTATTCGGACGATACAAAGAAATTCGGCATTCAGGCGCTTCCGGTTTCGAGCATGCTCGGGCCGTATTTCGCGCTCGGCTTCACCTCGACGGATTTTCTCACCGCAAAACAGAGCTGGGACGCATTTACGCCAAGGTTCATCGCGCGCTATCGTCCGAACGACGACTGGATGATCTTCGCGAGCGCGACGCGCGGCTTTAAATCCGGCGGCTATGGCAGCTTCACCATCGAGCCGAGCAGCATCACATTCTGCGGACCGTTCGATACAAGCTGTCTCGATCTCAATCCGGGCGATGCGGCGCCGAACACGTTTGAACCTGAAAAGGCCTGGTCCTACGAGGTCGGAACCAAGGGCGCTCTTGGCGGCGTCAAACTGGACGCCAACGTTTATTATTACATCTACAAGGATCTACAGGTCGTCGTGCCGGGCGTCGGCGGCGGCATCCGCGTCGATAACGTCGGCAAGGTGGACGGCTGGGGCGTCGAAGGATCGATGACCGCGCCGCTAGGCCGGTATTTCGATCTGATGCTGACAGGCGCGTGGGCGGATTCAAAAGTTACGGATGCGCAGGCGCTTTGCGACGGCACGCTCGCCTGCGAAGGCCAGCCGCAACCTTCCGTTCCGAAATTCTCCGGATCGGCGGTATTTCGGATGACTGCGCCTGTTGGGCCGGGCGCGATCAAGGCGTCTGCGGAACTCTTTGGCCAGACCGACACCTATGGCGGCTTGCTGCGCCTGCCTGAAGCCGTCAATGACGGCTACGCAGAACTTGCATTGCGCCTCGGCTATCAGGCTGACGCCGGCTGGTCAGTCACCGGCTATGTCGAGAACCTGACCAATGCGCTCTACTACACCGGCGTCGCCGAAGGCGGCAGCATGCTGCCAGCGCATTATTTCGGCCCGTCGCGCCCGCGCACGTTTGGCGTCAGGATGACAGTCGATTTCGGCGGCGAATGAGCATGCGCGCCGCTTGCGGGCGAGCGCCGTAGCAGGCGATAGTTCCGGGGCGAGCGGCGCATAGCGGCTCGCCCTTTCATTTTGAAGAACCGCATCTTCCCATGCAGATCAGATCCGGCATCGTCTATAATTCGTTCAAGTACGCGATGTACGCGCTGCTGCTGATCAACACGTTCTATTTCTTCGAAATCAACAGCGCAGCGGAGCAGGCGACGTTCAAGTCCGGCGTCAGTCTTAGCGACTTCATCGTCGCTTATGCTGACGCAATTGATTCGCTCGCGTGGGTCGCGCTCCTCCTGCTTTTTGAGATCGAGACGTCCTACGATCCGCCTGAGAGGCATCGCATATGGGTGCAGCCGCTGATCGCCGGGGCGACGTTGTTGTGCTGGGCGGTGATCGTCTATTCATTCTACGGCTACTACGGCGGCCTCGATATGCTGCCCAGCTTTTCTGTCTATGCGGGGCCGGATGCATGCGCCTTGATTGGAACGGACGCTCTCTTTGCGGTTTCTCTTGACGAGTATGTTCCGCTTGACGCCGCAAACTGCGTTGAGATCGCCGCAGGCGCGCAATACAGCGCGGACCTCAATATGTTTGCGCCGCATGATAATTTCAGCATGATCAAGCGCCTATTGTGGACCGATGTGGTCAATGCCGGCGCATGGATCGTCGTCGCCGGCATTATCGAACTTGAAATTGTCCTGCGGATCGCGGGCCGCGCGACGCCGCAGTTTCTGCGCATTGCAAATATCGTCAAGGCGCCGTTTTGGGTCGTCCTCGCTGTCGCCGTTGTTTACTGGTGGATGCTCGATGCGCCGCTCGACGCCTGGGATGCATTCTTGTGGATTGCCGCATTCTTCTTCATCGAGCTAAACATGATCGCAAAGCATGAAGAGCGCGCTCGCCTGCGCGCAGAACAGAAATCAGCGTAAATTTTCGTAAATTCCGGATCCCGTCATGAGCTTGAAGAATTCTCCCTCACTCGTCGAACGTCATCGCGCGGTCATGCCGTCATGGCTCACGCTTTATTACAAAGAGCCGATTTCGCTCGTGTCAGGCGAAGGACGGCGCGTCAGGGACGCAGAAGGTAGGGAATATCTCGACTTCTTCGCCGGCATTCTCACCAACATGATCGGCTATAACGTACCCGAGATCGTTGAGGAAATTCGCGATCAGGCCGGCAAGATGGTGCACACGTCGACGCTTTATTTGATAGAGCAGCAGGTGGAGCTCGCCGAAGAAATCGCGGCGTTATCCGGAATACCGGATGCGCGCGTCTTCTTCACCTCATCAGGCAGCGAGGCCAATGACGCAGCGTTGATGCTGGCGACGACGTATCGCCGGTCGAACCAGGTGCTGGCGATGCGCTATTCCTATCATGGCCGAACGATGTCGACCGTGCCCGTTACGGGACATTCAACCTGGTCGCCGTCGTCGCTTTCGCCTTTTCTCGTCAACTACATCCAAGGCAGCTATCCCTATCGAAGCCCATTCGGGCATCTCAAAAGCGCGGATTACACCGAAGCCTGCGTCAATGACCTGAAAGAAATTTTGGACGTCGCGACGGCAGGCGATGTCGCGTGCCTCATCGCTGAGCCGATCACCGGCGTTGGCGGATTTGGGACGCCGCCGGACGGCCTTTTCGGAGCACTCCAGAACGTGCTGAAGGAACGCGGCATTTTGTTTATCAGCGACGAAGTGCAGACCGGATGGGGCCGCACTGGCGAACATTTCTGGGGATATCAGGCGCATGGAGTTGCGCCCGACATCATCACCTTCGCGAAGGGCCTCGGTAACGGCCTTGCAATCGGCGGTCTTGTCGCGCGCGCCGAAATTATGAATTGCCTGAAGGCGAATTCGCTTGCGACTTTTGGAGGCAATCCATTGTCGACACGCGGCGCGCTCGCAACGCTTCGCTATCTGAAGAAGCATGACCTCCAGCGAAACGCTGCGGAACGCGGCCGCGAAATGCGCGAGGGACTTGAACGCATCGCGTCGAAATCAAAAACAATTGGCGAGGTGCGCGGCAAAGGATTGATGCAGGGAATCGAGTTCATCGAGCCGGGCACTAAAAAACCCAATGCCGGCGCGTCGCTCGCATTGCTCGAAGAAACAAAGGCGAGAGGCCTCCTGATCGGTCGAGGCGGCCTTTACGCCAATACGAACCGTATCGCGCCGCCATTGACGATTACAGCCGACGAAGTGCGCGAAGGTCTAGGCATCATAGAAGCGTCGATGAAACTGATCGGGTAGGAATTATTCGTCCCGTTTCAGGCGCGCTTTTGTCCTGCCTACATGCGCGCGCGCGGTTGCCGGATCATCCGGCCAGTCATGCTTTGGATATTGGCCGCGCATATCTTTCGCCATGTCGCGATATCCGCCGGACCAGAAGGCGGGCAAGTTTTTCGTCAGCGCGATTTGCCGCTGCGCGGGCGACAGCAGGGAAACCGCAAGCGGGATCTTGCCGCGCGCGATCGACGGGTGCTCGCTAAGACCATAGAATTCCTGCACACGCGCCTCGATCGTCGGCCCGCCGTCGTGAAGATAATCAATGACGATCGATCGCCCGGCCGGTGTTGCGATCGACAATGGCGCAACCTCGTCGAGCTTTCGCGCGGCAGCCCAATCAATAAGGCTCAAAACGCCGCGCCGCAATTGTTCCGCAGTCGGACGGGATAACGAGGGTGGAGCGCCCAATAGCGGCGTCAACCATTCATTTGCGCGATCAAGCAGCGCCTCGTCGGTAAAATCCGGCCAGCTGCTTTCGTCATTGGCGCGCGCGAAAGCAAGGCGCGCCTGTGTCTCCCTGACGACGGCGCCATGTTCAAGAAGGTGAAATCCGTGCGTGCGAATGGCGGCGGTCAGCGCCGCCGTCGCTGCTTCACCCGATGGCGCAGGCAAAGGCGTCTCCGATAGAATGATGGCGCCAAGGCGGCGAACGCGCCGCGCGCGAAAGGCGCGTCGGTCGATATCGAATTCTGCGATCTCTGCCGATTCAACACGGTCAAGCGCAATAGTTTCGCTGAGCGGCGCCGCCGAAAGTATGCGCGCGCTTGCGGCTGAGCCCGTCAGTTCCGCGACCGAAAGCCACTCTTCACCCGCAAGCGCCGAAGTCTTGTCGATCGCGGCTGCGCGCCCACTTGCGAGAAGGAATTTTCCAGGTTCGTCCGCGATTGCGCGCGCGATGAATTGCGGAAGCGCTGCGGCGACGATGCGGCCGGTCTCTGCAATATCTGCTGACGCCGCGCCGTTCGCCCAACGCGCCGCCTGCTCACGCAGCTTTG
>JBGSLM010000003.1:0-6122 GCA_041740755.1 Parvularculaceae bacterium
GCGGTGACGATCACCAGCAATGAAGTTGGCGAACCTTTGCCTCCTCGTCTGAAACCCGGCGGCGAAGAGGATCCGGGTAACGCATCGCCGAGCGGCGCGACTGGCGCAGCTGCGGTGCTGTCGCTTTCCGCCGCTTGGATCGCTGACGAATCCGACCGCCCGATTCCAATTTATTTCCAGAGCGACCTAGCAGCGAACTCGCCATCAATCGCCCGTACGGCGACGGAAGAATTCGGGGATGTATCCGCAGCGCCGAATGAAGCGCATATCGTGCTCTCAAAAGGAGAGACGTTTGTCGATGCGCTGCGCCGAGCCGGCGTGCGCTCGGAAGATCGAAACGACGCGGCCTACGAGTTCGGAAAACTCTACAACATGCGCAGGCTGCGGCCCGGTCAGCAGTTTACCCTGAGGATAGCAGAGCCATACCGCACCTTGTTCCAATCGATTTCGGAAAAGGAACCGCCGCCTGCTTTTCTCCTTTCGCTCGATTTTCGAGTCGATCCCGAAAACAGAATTCTACTTTCAAAGACGCCAAGCGGCGGTTTTGCTGCGGTCGCCGTCACTACTCCACTGACAACTCGCGTCGCTGCAATTGAAGGGCGCATTGACGGCAGCCTATACGTTTCCGCCAAACGCCAGGGTGCGCCGGACGAAGTGATTGCGGGCCTTGCTCAAATGTTCGCCTATGACGTCGACTTTCAGCGTGAGATATTCGGCGGCGACGAATTCGAGGCGATATTCGAAGTCCGTTTTGACGACGCGGGAAACATGGTTGGCGGGGGCGAAATTCTTTTCGGACGTCTGAAGTGGCGCGGGCGCCAGAAGGAAAAAGGCTATTATCGATTTGAGACTGCGGAGGGCGAAGGAAAAGCAGACTACTTCGACGCATCGGGCGAAGGCGCAAGGCGCCTATTGATGAAAACGCCAATTGACGGCGCGCGACTTTCTTCAGGGTTTGGAACGCGCAAGCACCCGATCCTCGGATATCAGAAAGCTCATAAAGGCGTCGATTTCGCCGCCGCGCGCGGAACGCCGATTATGGCCGCCGGCGACGGCGTCGTAGAGCGTTCAGGCCCATACGGCTCTTTCGGCAATTATGTTCGAATTCGTCACGCGCAGGGCTATAAAACCGCCTATGCCCATCTGAATTCGATCAAGAAGGGCGTCAGGACAGGTGTGCGCGTGCGGCAAGGCGAAGTCATCGGCTATGTCGGCACCACGGGGCGCTCAACCGGCCCTCATCTGCACTATGAAGTCCATCTGAAGGACACACCGGTCAATCCGCAAAACCTCAAGATCGCTACCGGCATCGAGCTCGGCGGGACGGACCTTGGACGCTTCAAGGAAGTCCGTGATCGAATCAACGCGATGCGGGCTCCGCGCGCCGATGAAGAGACAAGTCTCATCGCGGACGCGAAATTGAAGAAGAAGTCGCTCTAGCGCTTCTTCCTGCTCTTCAACGCCTCTTTGATATATGCGTCGATATCTAGATCGCCCGTCGCCTGTCCCCTGAGGCGTTCCTTGACTTTGTGGGGGATGTCGTCTGGCGCTATTGCGCCGACGCTTGAGACGGTGTCTCGGATGAGCCTCTTCAAGGCTTCTTCCTTTGTCCTGTCGTCTATCGACGATTTCTTGGTCATTGCGCTCATCCCTAGTTCAACAACGCGCCTGCAGGCGGCGCTTCCTCGAAGCGATTGGACTTCCCATTCGCTCGTTCGCCGTTGATGGTTAGGCCCGAAGGGCCCGCCGAAACAGTCAGCGCTTCGCCGTCCCTCGCTTTGCCCGCCAGGATGAGGTCCGCCAGCGAATCCTGCAACTCCTTTTGGATGACGCGCCTCAATGGTCGCGCGCCATAGACTGGGTCATACCCGGCGTCGCCGAGCCAGCGGCGCGCCTTTTCGTCGAGTTCGATCGTGATCTTGCGGTCGGCCAGAAGTTTGCCAAGACGCTCGATCTGAATATCGACAATCAGATCCATGTTCGCCCGCGTCAGCCTGTGGAACAGGATTATTTCATCGAGCCTGTTCAGGAATTCCGGCCTGAATCGCCCGCGCACGGCCTCCATCACCTGCTGCCTGACAGCGTCGGAATCTTGTCCTTCCGGCTGGTTCGCGAGGTGCTCCGCGCCGAGGTTCGATGTAAGAATTATCAGAGTGTTCTTGAAATCAACCGTTCGGCCCTGGCCGTCGGTCAGGCGGCCGTCATCCAGGACCTGAAGCAATATGTTGAAAACGTCGGAATGCGCCTTTTCGATCTCATCGAAGAGTACGACCTGATAAGGACGCCTGCGGACGGTTTCCGTAAGCGTGCCGCCCTCTTCATAGCCGACGTAGCCCGGGGGCGCGCCGATGAGCCGCGCGACCGAATGCTTCTCCATAAATTCCGACATATCGATGCGAGCGATCGCCGTGTCGTCATCGAACAGAAATTCAGCGAGCGCCTTGGTGAGCTCGGTTTTGCCGACGCCCGTCGGCCCGAGGAATAGGAATGACCCGATCGGGCGATTTGGATCTTTCAGGCCTGCGCGTGCGCGGCGAACAGCAGACGAGACTGCTTCAACTGCTTCGCGCTGTCCTACGACGCGCTTTCCGATCGCATCTTCCATACGCAAGAGCTTATCGCGCTCGCCTTCAAGCATCTTTTCGACCGGAACGCCCGTCCATCGCGAAACAACACCGGCGATGTTCTCCGCATCGACAACTTCGTCGACCAGCATCGCCTTATCTTCCCGCTCCTCGGCTGCGGCGAGTTTCTTCTCCAGATCTGGGATGACGCCGTACTTCAGCTCCGACGCGCGAGCGAGATCGCTTCGACGTTCAGATTCCGCCAGCGACCGGCGGGCACGATCGAGTTCCTCTTTGATTTTTGTAGCATTAGCGAGCGTTTCTTTTTCAGCGCGCCATTGCGCTGTCAGAGCGCTCGATTTTTCCTCAAGACCCGCGAGCTCATCCTCGAGCTTTTCCAGGCGATCTCGCGATGCGGCGTCGTCTTCCTTCTTCAGCGCCTCACGCTCGATCTTAAGCTGGATGATGCGACGATCAAATTCGTCCAGCTCTTCGGGCTTTGAATCGACCTCCATCCTAAGCCGAGACGCCGCTTCATCGACGAGGTCGATGGCCTTGTCAGGAAGGAATCGGTCGGTGATGTAGCGGTTCGACAACGTTGCGGCGGCAACGATGGCGCTGTCGGAAATCCGAACGCCGTGATGGAGTTCATATTTTTCCTTGAGGCCTCGCAAGATCGAAATCGTGTCCTCAACGGTTGGCTCTTCAACAAACACCGCCTGAAACCGGCGCGCGAGCGCCGCGTCCTTTTCAACGTGCTTTCTGTACTCATCGAGCGTCGTCGCTCCGATGCAATGAAGTTCGCCTCGCGCAAGCGCTGGCTTCAAGAGGTTCGAGGCGTCCATCGCGCCTTCCGATTTTCCGGCGCCGACAAGCGTGTGCATTTCATCGATGAAGATGATGATTTCGCCTTCCGCCGATGTCACTTCCGAAAGGACAGCCTTAAGGCGCTCTTCAAACTCGCCGCGATATTTAGCGCCGGCGATCAATGCGCCCATGTCGAGTGCGAGAAGCTTCTTGTTCTTTAAGCTTTCCGGCACGTCGCCATTGACGATTCTCAGCGCCAGTCCTTCGGCGATCGCGGTCTTTCCGACGCCAGGCTCTCCAATCAGTACAGGATTGTTCTTGGTGCGACGCGACAGGACCTGCATCGTGCGACGGATTTCCTCATCACGGCCAATGACTGGATCCAACTTGCCGGACCGCGCCGCTTCAGTGAGATCGCGCGCGTATTTCTTCAGCGCATCATAGCCCTGTTCGGCAGATGCCGAATCGGCTGTGCGGCCTTTCCTCAGACTGTTGATCGCAGCGTTGATCGATTGAGGCGCGGCGCCGGCGTTCTTTAGGATTTTTGCGGATTCCGTGTCCGGAGCAAGGGCGAGCGCTACCAGCAACCGCTCGGCGCTGACAAAAGAATCACCCGCCTTTTTTGATTGCTCTTCGGCGGAATTGAATACGCGCGCCAGCGCGGGCGCCAGATAGACCTGCCCCGAACCGCCCTGCACTTTGGGAAGCTTTTTCAACGCAGCTTCAGCTTCGGCGAGAGCGACTTCAGGCTTTGCGCCGGCCGACCGCAGGAGGTTTGCAGCAAGGCCCTCCTGGTCGTCGAGGAGGCCCTTGAGGAGGTGCTCCGGCGTGAACTGCTGATGGCCGTCGCGAAGGGCGATGCCCTGCGAGGCCTGAATAAGACCGCGGGCGCGGTCGGTATAATTTTCAAACTGCATTTTCTGACCTTAGATCAAGCGTCATCCGTATTGGGCGCCCCCGAAGGCGACGCCCTTTCGCCTTGAGATAGGCGCTCAACGGCCCCGGACAAGACCCCCAAACGCAAAAGGCCCGACCTTGCGGCCGGGCCCTGATGTATTTTTTGAGCGGAGCCTAGTGGTGGTTCTTGTGCTCGCCGTCTTCCTTTGCGCTGTCGCCCGCCGCAGCGTGTTCTTTCATCATCTCTTCGTGCTTGGCGTGATGATGGGCTTTCATTTCTACGAGCGTCACGGCGCCGTCATCGCCAGCCATGGCGGCGAAGTCGGCTTTCGCCTTCGCGGTCACGTAATTGAGCAGTTCCTGCTCGGTAACGCTCCCGTCCGCGTTCGCGTCGACCTCCTTGAAATGGGCTTCCATCTTGGTATTCATTTTCGCTTCCATCGCTTTGTGATCCACATCCTTTGCGACGGCACTCTTTTCACCGGCAAAAGCTGCGGAGGCGGCGATTAAGGCGGCGGCGGTTATGGCGAGAGCGTACTTCATTGAATCTGGTCCTTTCAGGTGAATTTTCTAAGGCGGACACGTGCGCCTGTTCATTGAGTAAATGGGTAACCAAAGTCAAAAACCTCATTAACCATAGGCAATGCTGCTGATTTTGGTGCGTCAAAGCGTCCCAAGGCTGATCATTGCGCCGCCATCAATGATGATCTGCTGGCCGGTCATCCATCGGCCAGCCGGCGACGCCAGAAATACCGCAGCGCCGGCGATTTCGTCCGGCTCACCGAAGCGGCGCAGCGGCAATTGGCGCGAAATCATCGCCTCAATTTTCGGGTCTTTCCAGAGCGCCTCGGCAAAATAGGTTTTGACGATGCCGGGGCAGATGCAATTCGCGCGAATGCCGAGCGGGCCATATTCAACTGCGAGGTTGCGCGCAAGTTGCAGGTCCGCCGCTTTCGAGATGTTATAAGCGCCGATTGAATTGCTGCCGACGAAAGCGCCGATCGATGAGATGACGATGATCGACCCTTCGTTGCGCTGCTTCATCTGCGGAAGAACGAGTTGCGAAAGCCAGTGCGTCGCTTTCACGTTCGCCGTCATGATCTTGTCGAACTGCTCGTCAGTGATCCCCTCGGCGGAACCGAAATAGGGATTGACGGCGGCGTTCGAGACCAGAATATCGACCTTGCCGAATTCGGCACTCGCAAAATCGACCAACGCTTTCAGATCTTCCTTTCGCGTAATATTGCACGCGGCCGCTCGCGCAGCTTTTCGTCCGTTTGTTTCGTTGATCGAAGCCGCTACAGTCTCGCAAGCGTCAACCTTGCGGCTCGACACAATAACCTCGGCTCCGTGCTCAGCTAGCCGCCGCGCAATCGCCTCGCCGATCCCGCGCGAGGCGCCGGTGACGATGGCCGACTTTCCCTTTAGATCAAACAATGAGGCCATCCGCATTCCTCCGTTTCGGTCCAGCATTCACGCATCGTAAACAGCTGGCAATCGTCTGATACAGCCGCAATTGCTCAATCATCCACGACGCCTTCGGCGAGCGCGCCGGTGAACTTTAAAGTTTACCAAATTGTCCGGCAGCTCATCCGGCGAAAGTGATCGGCCAATAGCAACCTAGAGAGTCGACGCATCCGCGCCAGCGTAAGCAGCCGGCGGAGCTACGCCTGGACAGACGCCCGCGGAAACCGCGAATTCTCGTTTCCGGGTATTGGCAGGTCAGCTCCCGGTCAATCAATGCGACCGGCTGGAATACGGCGCCTTATCCCGCCGTAACAGGCTCCGCATCATCAACGGCCGGTTCGTCGGGCGCACCGTCCTCGCGCGGCCGGCGCGGCCGGCGGCGCCGAC
>JBGSLM010000004.1:0-15613 GCA_041740755.1 Parvularculaceae bacterium
CCTCGGCCAGCAACACTTCCGCCTCGCGCAACTTCAATATGATTTCTTCCGGCGAATATCGCTTCCCAGACATCGCAAACCTCCTTTGATGCAGCCTTTTTACTAGCTCTACCCGGCTGCGTTCAAAGGGGTCGGGTCAGGTTCCTGACGCTCGAAGACGCCAGGAAAAAGATGGAGGATTGGCGTAGAGACTATAACGAGGTAAGACCGCACAGCGCGATCGGAGATTTACCCCCGATAACGCTCATATACCGCGTCGGCGCATCCGGCCCGCCGACGTGAAAGACCGCGAAAAATCCATCCCAACGCGGTCCAAGATTCGGGGGCGCCTCAACGCTTTTCATCACCTATCTGAAGTCGGCCGGCCGCGCGGGCGCAGGCGGCGCCTTTAGCCACTATACAGAGTTTGGCGCCAACCCGATCCCGGTTCCGGGCGCGCTCTGGCTCATGGGCGCTGGCCTTGCGGGTCTTGGCTTCGCCAATCGCAAGAAGAAAGCCTGAGCCGCATAAATCGATTTAATGCGAAAAGGCCCGCCTCTGCGGGCCCTTTTTGTCGCCCTCAAATTTACAGGGTGATGGTTTGACAGCACAGGGGGCGGGCGGCTAGAAGCCCGGCCTTCATGACGGGAGGCGCGCTAAGCCGCCGTTGCGATCGCTTTCGGGATCAGCCCTTAAGCCGGCGCGCGCCACAAGCGAGGACACGTGACTAAACGCCATAACGCCAAGTACAAAATTGACCGCCGGGTGCAGGAAAACATCTGGGGCCGCCCGAAATCGCCGTTCAACCGCCGCGAGACGCCTCCGGGCATGCACGGCGCCCAGCGCAAGAACAAGATTTCAGACTTCGGCCTGCAGCTTCGCGCCAAGCAGAAGCTTAAGGGCTATTATGGAAACATTTCCGAGCGTCAGTTCGAAAAGATCTACCTCGAAGCCATCCGCCGCGCCGGCAACACGGCCGAGCACCTGATCGGCCTGCTCGAAAGCCGCCTCGATGCGGTCGTTTATCGCGCGAAATTCGTGCCGACCGTCTTCGCCGCGCGCCAGTTCATCAACCACGGACATGTCAAAGTGAACGGGCGCCGGACGAACATCCCGTCCTTCCGCTGCAAGCCGGGCGACGTCATCGAAATCCAGGAAAAGTCGAAGAACATGGCTCTCGTTCTCGAAGCGCTGCAAAGCGCCGAGCGCGATATCCCGGAATATGTCGATGTCGATCCGAAGAAGATGACGGCGACTTATGTTCGCGTGCCGGAACTTGCTGAAGTTCCCTACGCCGCGAAAATGGAACCCAACCTCGTCGTCGAATATTATTCGTCGTAAACACAGCGATCATTGGAAAAGAAAAGCCGCCCGAATGGGCGGCTTTTTTTTATGCGCTTGCGGCTGCAGCTATTTGTTGGTCTTCGCTTTCAGATCCACGATCAGCGCATCAATTCCAGCCGAGCCGCCGCCATTGTTGGCGATCACTGACGTGAATGTCGACCGCTGTTCGATCGCGAGCCAGACGCCCGACGCGCCCGCGTCGACGACTGACTGCTTCCCGTCAGCGGCGCGATAAAGACGCCAATGAACGACAAGGTCGGCATACTGACTGCCGGGCTTTGCGCCGACGACTTTCGAGTTGACGATGAAGTCGCGCTCGCTGCGATCGGCGCTGTCGATCACTTCAAGCTGCTCGCCCGAATAGGGATCGAGCGTCGCCTGATAGACGCTGGTTGCGTATTTCCTGAAAAGCGGCAGATATTCCGCCATCTGCGCATCGCTCGCCTGGCGAACATATTGTCCAAGCGCAAAGCGGGCGACGCGGTCCATATCGACATATTTATCGACCAGCGTTTCAATGCCGGCGTTGCGCGTCGCAATGTCCGGCGCGGAGAATACGGCGTTAGCGTCAACGAGAATCCCCGCGACGAATTTCTCCGCGGCTTCGTCGGCGCGCGCTGGCGCTGTCATTGACGCTATGGCGACGGCGGCGAAAGCGTAGCGGCGAAAATCAGAAATCGGCGGCATGGATAAGGCGCTCCGGATGGGTTCTATTCAGGATCGTCGAATTCTTCGAACTCGCCGATGTCGGGAAGATCTGAGTAATCGACCTTGCCGTTTGCGATCTCGCGCTTGCGCGCCTGCGTGTAAAAGCTGCGGAATGACGCGTAGTAATCGAGCGATTTGGCTTCGATTTCAGCGAGCGGGTCAAGGAATTGTTCGCGCGCGGAAACGCCGCCGACAACGGCGCGCGTGTAGCGGGCGAAATCCGCTGGCGGCGTTCTGACATAGAACAGCGGGTCCATACCGAACTGAACAATCTGGCCGAAACCGTCGCGCCCGGTCGAAGGCCCGACGAGCGGTAGAAACAGATAGGGGCCGGAATCGATCCCCCACACAGCGAGCGTCTGGCCGAAATCTTCGCCGTGTGGCGCAATCCCGATCTGCGCGGCTGGATCGGCAAAGCCGCCGGCGCCGATTGTCGAATTGACCACAAAGCGCGACAGCGTTTCGCCGGCCCGCCCGAATTCCCCCTGAAGAATGTCGTTCACGAAAACGCCGGGCGCGCGAATGTTTGCGAGAAATCGCCGGATGCCGCGTCTGCCCGCTTTCGGCGTCGTCGCGCGGTAGCCTTTCGCCGCTGGAACAAGAAGATTTCGGTCGAGGAAAACATGCGCCGAAAACATCTTGCGGTTAAAGCCTTCCCAGGGGTCGGCAATGTCGGAATTTGCGGTTCCCGAGAGTGCGCTGTCGATGTCGGATTGCGCGACGCCCTCGCTCGTTGCTGACGTATCGCCGACGACGCCCTGCGCGGCGGCCGGTAAGGCGAAGAGCACGGAGGCGGCGCATGCCGCCAATATGGATTTTGTCAGGCCGTACGCCATTCAAATAACCCCCGGAACGCTCCTCCCAAAACGGAGCGCCTTTACCACGATGACCCGCGAGATTGGCCGGATTGGGGCGACGTGTCCACCGCAAGGCCGCCCCCGAGCGCTACGGTTATTGCTTGTCACCATATAAGGATATGTTTATATGTGGAGCTGAAATTGCGGCGATGGGCATGAATCTCGACGGCATCCTTAATGTTTTCCGGGCGATCGGCGAGGAAACGCGCCTGCGGATCATGGCGCTTTTGCTTCGGGGCGAACTGACGGTGAGCGAAATCACCCAGATCCTGGGGCAGAGCCAACCGCGGGTCAGCCGTCATCTGAAAATCCTGACCGACGCCGGTCTCGTTGAGAAATTCCGCGAAGGGTCGTGGATGTTCTATCGCGTGACCGCGCCGGCGCCCGAAGCGACCGATGCAATTCTTGGCGCCGTCAAGGCGCTGAACGAAACGGGCGACCGCATCATCGCGCGCGACGGAGACCGGTTCGAGCAGAGCCGGCAGGCGCGCGCCGCGATCGCCGCCGCCTATTTTGAGAGTAACGCCGCCGAATGGGACACGTTGCGCGGACTGCAGATTGAAGAATCTGCGGTCGAAAAGCGTATGCGCGCGCTCATAGCGGGGAAAAAAGTCGAACTCTTCATCGACATCGGCACGGGAACAGGCCGTATGCTGACGGTCTTCGCCGACGCCTATGAAAGCGCGATCGGATTCGACCTGTCGCGCGAAATGCTTGCGGTTGCGCGAACTAACCTCGAAAAAGCGGGCGTCGCGAACGCACAGGTACGGCACGGCGACCTCTTTTCGCTTCCGGTCGAATCATCGACGGCCGATGTCGTCTGCATTCACCATGTCCTGCACTATCTGGCGGAACCAGCAGCGGCGGTGCGCGAGGCGGCGCGGCTTTTAAAACCGGGCGGGCTGCTCATCATTTCCGATTTTGCGCCGCATGAGCTTGAGTTCTTGCGCGCCGACCACGCCCACAGGCGTCTTGGGTTTCCGGACGAAGAAGTCGCGGCCTGGTGCGCATCGTCCGCGCTTGATCTGGAAAAGACTGAGACTTTGTCGCCCGAAGCCAGCGGCAAGGCGGCCCTGACGGTCAAGATTTGGCTTGCGCGCGCGCCTGAAAGCGTGCGCCGCCTGAAGAAAACGAGTGCTGAAAAACGCGTCGCCTGAAAAGGAATATTTCGTTGTCCGACCTTCATGTTTCTTTCGAATTCTTTCCGCCGAAGACGGAGGCGATGCAGCAAAAGCTGTGGGCGTCGATCGAAAAGCTCCGGCCGCTTGCGCCGGATTTTGTGTCTGTGACCTATGGCGCGGGCGGTTCGACGCGTGAGCGCACGCATGAAACCGTGACACGGATTATGCGCGAAACGGATTTGCAGGTCGCCGCGCATTTGACATGCGTCGCTTCGACGAAGGCTGAAGTCGATGCGGTTCTCAAAGATTACTGGACTGCGGGAATCCGGCACATCGTCGCGCTGCGCGGCGATCCCCCGGGCGGACCCGGCGAGCGTTACATTCCCCATCCCGGCGGATACACCAATGCGGCGGAACTTGCGGCTGGCGCGAGGAAGGTCGCAGACTTTGAAATCAGCGTCGGTTGCTATCCCGAAAAGCATCCAGACAGCGCGTCTGCGACCGCTGACATCGAGATGCTGAAGCGCAAGGTCGACGCCGGCGCGACACGCGCCATGACGCAGTTTTTCTACGACAATGAAGTCTATTACCGTTACATCGACCGCGTGCGCGCGGCGGGTATAACGATTCCGATCTCGCCGGGCATCATGCCGATCACGAATTTTGCGGGCGTCAGAAAAATGGCGGACACCTGCGGCGCGACCATACCAGGGCGGATAGTCAAGCTTTTTCAAAATCTCGACCAGGACCCGCAGACGCGCCAGCTCGTCGCCGCGACGGTCGCAGCTGAACAGTGCCTTGCGCTTGCGGGGCAGGGCGTCAAGCACTTCCATTTCTATACGCTGAACCGCGACGATCTCACCTTTGCGCTCTGCACGATGCTGGGCATCAGGCCCAAGCCGGCGCCGAAGGGCGCGGACGCCGCCGCATGACCATTCCTGTTTTTGTCAATATCGGCGAGCGGACAAACGTCACCGGCTCGGCGAAGTTCCGCAAGCTGATCAAGGAAGACAGATACGACGAAGCGCTCGCCGTCGCGCGCCAACAGGTTGATTCCGGGGCGCAGGTCCTCGACGTCAATATGGACGAGGGGATGCTCGACGGCGTCGCCGCGATGCGCCGTTTCCTGCGGCTGATCGCATCCGAACCCGATATTTCACGAGTGCCTCTGATGATCGATTCCTCGAAATGGGAAGTGATCGAGGAGGGATTGAAGAACGTGCAAGGCAAGGCGATCGTCAATTCGATCTCTTTAAAAGAGGGCGAAGAGGCGTTCATCCATCACGCGAAGAAAGTGATGCGCTACGGCGCCGCTGTCGTCGTTATGGCGTTCGATGAACAGGGCCAGGCGGACACGGCCAAGCGCAAGATCGAAATCTGCGAGCGATCATACAAGATACTTGTCGACCAGGTCGGCCTTCCTGCCGACGACATCATTTTCGATCCGAACATTTTTGCGGTCGCGACGGGCATAGAAGACCATAACAATTACGCCGTCGATTTCATCAACGCGACGCGCATCATTAAGCAGCGTCTGCCCGGCGCGCGCGTTTCGGGCGGCGTATCCAACATCTCTTTTTCGTTTCGCGGCAATGAACCCGTGCGCGAGGCGATGCACTCCGTTTTCCTCTATCACGCCATTAAGGCGGGAATGGACATGGGCATCGTCAATGCGGGGCAACTTTCGATCTATGACGAAATTCCTTTGTCGCTGCGCGATCCCGTTGAAGACGTCATACTCAATCGAAATCCGGATGCGACCGAGCGACTTCTCGAAATCGCAGAACAGTACAAGGGCGAGGCCGGTAAGAAGACCGAGGCCGATCTTTCCTGGCGCGATACGACGGTCGAAGAACGGCTGAAGCACGCGCTCGTCAAAGGGATCACCGAGTTCATCGTTGAAGACACGGAAGAGGCGAGAATGAAATTCGCCCGCCCGCTTTTTGTCATCGAAGGGCCGTTAATGGACGGCATGAATGTCGTCGGCGATCTTTTCGGATCGGGCAAGATGTTCCTGCCGCAGGTTGTCAAATCGGCGCGCGTCATGAAGCAATCGGTCGCGTACCTGATGCCCTTCATGGAAACGGAAAAGCAGGAACAGGGCCTCGCGCAGGGTAAGCCCAACGGCGTGATCTTGATGGCGACCGTCAAGGGCGATGTTCACGATATCGGCAAGAACATCGTCGGCGTCGTTCTTCAGTGCAACAATTATGAGGTGATCGATCTCGGCGTCATGGTTTCCGCCGACAGGATTTTGACGGAAGCAAGGACGCGCAATGTCGATATCATCGGCCTCTCCGGCCTGATCACGCCGAGCCTCGATGAGATGCGCCACGTCGCGTCCGAGATGAAGCGCCTCGGATTCAAAATCCCGCTAATGATCGGCGGCGCGACGACGAGCAAGCCGCACACGGCGGTTAAGATCGCGCCCAATTACGAACACGGCGTCGTTTATGTAACGGACGCGAGCCGGGCGGTCGGCGTCGCGGGCGCTCTCGTCTCCGACGATCGCCGGCCTGCATACCTTGCCGAGGTGCGCGAAGAATATGTGCGCATCAAAGAACAGCACGAAAAGGGACGCGAGAAAAATCCGCGCATACCGCTCGCCGATGCGCGCGCAAAGGCGCCAAAAATCGACTGGGCGAAATACGACCCGCCGGCGCCGGCCTTCACCGGCGTTCGCGCATTCCGCAATTATGATCTGAAAACGCTCGCCGAATTTATAGACTGGACGCCGTTTTTCGCGTCATGGGAGCTTGCGGGCAAACATCCGCGCATCCTCGATGATGCGATTGTCGGCGAATCGGCGCGCGCGCTTTTTGCCGACGCGCAGGCAATGCTGGCGGACATCATCGCCAACAAGCGCCTTACGGCGCATGGCGTCGCCGGATTCTGGCCGGCGAACGCCGTCGGCGACGATGTCGAACTATACGCCGACGAAAGCCGGACGGCGCCGATCGCCGTTCTGCACGGGCTGCGCCAGCAGATCGCAAAGCGCGAAGCTGGCGCCCCGAATTACTGTCTTTCGGACTTTGTCGCGCCAAAAGAAAGCGGCAAGCGCGACTATATCGGCGCCTTTGCAGTGACAGCGGGCATCGGCGAAGAAGCGCTTGCAGCCTCATACGACAATGCGCACGACAATTATTCCGCAATCATGTCGAAGGCGCTCGCGGACAGGTTCGCCGAGGCTTTTGCAGAACACCTGCACGCTCGCGCGCGGCGTGAGTTCTGGGGGTACGCGAAAGACGAAGCTCTTTCGGTTGAAGAAATGATCGGTGAGAAATATCGCGGCATCCGCCCGGCGCCAGGCTATCCGGCGCAGCCGGATCACACGGAAAAGGCGACCTTGTTCCGTCTGCTCGCCGCCGAGAGGAACGCGGACATGGCGCTGACTGAAAGTTTCGCCATGTCGCCGCCGGCCTCTGTGTCAGGACTTTATTTCAGTCATCCGGAGGCGCTCTATTTCGGCGTCGGCCATATTGCGAAGGACCAGGTCGAAGATTACGCGGCGCGCAAGTCGATGAGCGTTCCCGAAATCGAAAAGTGGCTTGGACCGATACTCGGCTACGACGCCTGAAGGTCAGGGGCGGATGACGCCCGCCAGAAGCAACGCAATCGCCATGAGACCGCCGCCGCAGAAGAACCCCATAAGGGTGATACGCAACTGATCAAAGAGCGAATGCATGTCGAGCCCATTTGTCAGCGCCAGCGTTCTTGCGGGCAGGGCATTAAGGAGCCTCAAGATGGGCGTAACAAGACCGCCGCCGGCGCCGTTGCGCAACAGGTGCGCGAGCGCGCCGCTAAGCCGCCGGGGCGTCTCGATAAAATTTTTTTTCCCCAGCGGTTCTTGTAATTTGGGGGAATCGCAAACCTCCTGACTAGCCGCGCCGTGAGTCGGACGCTAATCAGGCACGAAAGAAGGAATTCTGGTTTTGGGCATCTGGGACCGAATCGGCGAGGCGATTGAAATCGCCCACAAGCGGACGCTTGGAACCGCGCTCGACGCCTTTGTCGCGATGAAGGCGCGGCGCGATGAAGCGGCGTTTTCGATTGCGCTGATTGCGCTGTCGGCGAAAATCGCGCGCGCCGACGGGTTCGTCACCGACAACGAGGTCGCCGCTTTCCGGAAGTTCTTTGCATTCCCGGAATCGGAGGAATCGAAGGTCCGGATGATCTTCGATCTCGCCAAACAGGATGTCGCCGGATTCGATCATTACGTCCGACAGGTCGCAAAGATTTTCGACGACGACCCTGTCGTTCTCGAAGACGTGATCGATTGCCTTCTTTATGTCGCGCTGGCGGACGGTCAGGCGCACCCGCGTGAACTGGCCATGCTTGAAAGCGCGGCCGAGGCGCTAAAGCTCAATCCGGGCGCTTGGCGGAGGCTGAAGGCCGCGCATCTCGGCCAGGACCAGGACGACCCCTATGTCATCCTCGGCATCGGGCACGACGCCGATACGGCCGCGTTGCGCGAAAAATACCGCGAATTGATGCGGGAAAATCACCCGGATGCGCTGATCGCGCGCGGCGTTCCGCCGTCGTTGGTGAAAATCGCGGAGAACCGGACCGCCGCGATCAATGCGGCGTATGAAAGGATCCTTGCCGAAAGAGCGCGTTAACCACGCGTAGTTTTCGCCTTATTTTCGCTTAACGGGTGTGGGCTAGCTTGGCGCTCGCGGCGATCCGGCGAGCTGTGTTCCAGACGCCAAATTGCTGGACTGCCGGCGGCGCGAGGGCATAGACTGAATTTGGTGTTCGAGGGCGTAGTCGTGGGTGAAGTGCAAAGATCGCCAGTGGGGCCGGCAGGCGAAATCGCCATTCCGGAAAGCAGGCGCGGAATCACCGCGATTGTCGACGCTGTGCTTTATCTCGGCATTCTCGGGTTTTCAGCTATTGCTTTAATCGCACTGGCTCTCGCTGCGCCTTTGGCGATCGTTGCGACGGCGCTTGCCGGCGCCCTATCTGCGATGTCCGCCCGCGGCGCAAAGCGCGGCGGCTGGCGCGTCGCCGGGGCCTGATCTTTACTCTCATTGCCGATTGAAGGCCTGCACGGACCGGCGTAAGGCGCGTTGGTCGCTTCAATCCGGGGATTTATCTGGCCGCGCGCGAACTCATTGTGCTCCTCGTTTTGTGTGTGACGTGGGGCTTTCACTACGTCGTCATCAAAGTTGTGGTCGTAGAAATCCCGCCGATTTTCTATGCCGCGATACGAATGACTTTGGTTGCGGCGATCCTCTCGCCTTTCCTTCGCTGGCGTCCGGGGAAAATGGGCGTCGTGATCGCCGCTGCGCTTTGTTTCGGCGCCGTGAACTACGCATTGCTCTTCTCCGGCGTTAAATTTGCGACAGCGTCGGCGAGCGCGATTGCAAATCAGCTCTACGTGCCCTTTGCGACGATCCTTTCGGTTCTGATCCTGAAGGAGACGATCGGCTGGCGTCGGATTGTCGGCATCGCGCTCGCCTTCGGCGGCGTCGCCGTCATTGCAATCAGCCGCGACCAGGATGTCGCTGGCGCCCGCATCGGTCTTGGCGTCGGGCTGGTCGCGGCGGCGACATTCGTCGAAGCGAACGGATCGATTCTCGTCAAGAAGGCGACCGGGTTCAAGCCGTGGGAATTGCTCGCCTGGTTCGGATTGATCGGCTCACCATGTCTATTCGCCATCTCATCAGTGGTCGAAGACGGACAGATGGCCGCGCTAGCCGCAAGCGACAAGACTATCGTCATCTGCGCCATTCTTTATTCGGCGCTCGTGTCGTCGGTCTTCGGCCACACAGCTTATTACTGGCTTATCCAGCGGCGGCCGATTTCGGAAGTTGCGTCATCGACCTTGCTGACGGCGTTTTTCGCCGTCACATTTTCAGTCGCGCTTCTGGGCGAACCTTTCACGCTCGCGTTCATCATCGGCGGCGCAATGACGCTGATCGGCGTCGGCATCGTCGTGCTGCGCGCGCCGGCGACTGCTCCGGAACCGGGGGCGCCTGAAGCGGTTGTGACCGCGCCGGAACGGGAGACGAAAGCATGACCATGCCGAAGCCCATCGACAAACCTTCACCGAATTTCGATGAGCGCGGGCGCGCTGTCGATACGATCATTCTCCACTATACCGGCATGAGAACCGCGAACGAGGCGATTGATCGACTGACAGATGCGGCGTCGAAAGTCTCGGCGCACTATGTCGTCGATGAACACGGAACGATCTTTTCGCTCGTCGCTGAATCAAAGCGCGCCTTTCATGCAGGCGTCGGCGCATGGAAAGGCGAGACCGATCTCAACGCTCGATCTATCGGGATCGAGATCGTCAATCCCGGCCATGAATGGGGCTATCGGAAGTTCCCTGCCAGACAGATCGACACTGTGATCGCGCTCCTCAGGGACATCAACGAACGCCGCAACATTTCGCCGACGCGAGTTCTCGGCCATTCCGACGTCGCGCCGCAACGCAAAGAAGATCCCGGCGAATTGTTTCCATGGGGAAAGCTCGCTGCGGAAGGTCTTGCGATCGGCCGTTATAGCGGCGGCGAAGACGCGTCGATTTCGTACGATGACGCTTTGGCGATGCTCCGCGCAATCGGTTATGACGCGCCCTACAAAGCGCACGCCGCCGCACTCGTCGCGTTTCAGCGCCGCTTTTGCCCTAAGGCGCTTGCGCAAGGATTCAGCCCGCTTACCAAGGCGGCGCTCAAATGGGCGTCAGCAATTTTTGTTTGAAGGTTTTCTGCGCATTCATTTGCGCTCGGCTATGATCCGCGACGACCACGGACAGAAAAATCCCGGCGATTCCAGCCATTCATCGAGATTTTCTTCAACGTATGACGGCCATGCGTCGCAAACCTCCGCGCTGATTTCCGCAAGGGTCCAGGAAGACGAGACGAAATGCCAACTCCAAGGCGCATTGACGCCGTCATCGCCCGCTTCGACGTCGCCATTGATGTGCAACATTCTCTGCTCAAGCGGGAGGGCGAGCTGCGCCCGCGCGGCGGCGATGAGCGAGGGATCGCTCGTCGCTGCAAAGAACGTCTCATCATGTGTCGTTTGGATGAACTCGAATACTACCGCCGATCCCGATTCACTTTGCCCGGCGGCAGCGCACGAAATCAAAAGCGGGGCGATCGCAAATAGTCGAGCTAAAGCGCCTGTTCGCACATGCCTTCTCCAATTATGGCCGCAATCAGACTATCGGAAATTCAAGCCGCTGCAAACGCTTCGCGCTTGTAAGCGTCCTTGGTCGGCGCAGCCTTCGCCGATTGTTCGAGTTCTTGCTGCTTGATCGCTTCCTTCGCGCGAACATGCTTGAAATCGCGGATCGATTGCTCCCAATTCGCGAGGATTTCGCCAGCGAGCGGGGAGTTTGTTTCGAGGAAATGGCGTTCGACAAGCGGCCGCAACCGTTTCTCTCCCTCTTCGCCGAGCGCGCATTCGATGATTGTGTCGCAGTTCACGTAATCATGAAGGCGATTGCCGGGATCATAGACGAAGGCTTCGCCGCCGGTCATGCCGGCGCCGAAATTGAAGCCGACCTGACCAAGTACGACTACAACGCCGCCCGTCATGTATTCGCAGCCGTTCGCCGAACAACCTTCAACGACGGCGGTAGCGCCGGAATTTCTGACAGCAAACCGCCCGCCGGCGCGGCCCGCCGCAAAAAGCGCGCCGGATGTTGCGCCGTATAGGCATGTATTGCCCATGATCGACTGATCCTTGTGCAAAAGCGCTTCATTCGGCGGGCGAACGACGATCGTCGCGCCGGAAAGGCCCTTACCGACATAGTCGTTTGCGTCGCCATCGATCACGAGCTTTAGCCCGTGGACGCTAAATGCGCCGAGAGACTGGCCCGCCGATCCCTTCAAACGAAGCGTAAGATGATCCGCCGATAGTTTCTGGTCTTTCATTGTACGGATTATCTCAGACGACAGCCGCGCGCCGATCGACCGGTCGGTGTTCTTGACCGGCAGCGTCAGGGATTGCCGCTCGCCGAACTGGAAAAAGGCGTCGAGAGCCGGACGAATGCGCTGGTCGATCGTGTCGCTGACCTCGATCCGGCCCTTGCGCGTCGACCGCGGCGGTTTTGCGCCTGAATCAATTCGCGTCAGGATCGGATTCAAGTCGAGATCGTCGAGGTCGGCAGAGCCGCGCGACACCTGATCGAGGAGATCCGACCGGCCGATAATGTCATCGAGCGATCTCGCGCCGAGCGCTGCGAGATGACGGCGAACGTCTTCGGCGATGAATGTCATCAGATTGACTACGTGATCAGCGGCGCCGGTGAAGCGCTGGCGCAGGGCTTCGTCCTGTGTGCAGACGCCGACAGGGCAGGTGTTCGAATGGCATTGGCGCACCATCAAACAGCCAAGCGCAACGAGTGAAATCGTGCCGATACCGAATTCTTCTGCGCCGAGCATCGCGGCGACGATGATGTCGCGTCCCGTGCGCAAGCCGCCGTCGGTTCTGAGCGTTATTTGTCCGCGCAATTCATTGAGCGTCAGCACCTGATGCGCTTCGGCGAGCCCAAGCTCCCAGGGCGATCCGGCGAATTTGATTGACGTTTGGGGGCTCGCGCCGGTGCCGCCGACATGGCCTGAAATCAATATGACGTCCGCCTTCGCCTTGGCGACGCCCGCCGCGATTGCGCCGATACCGCCGGCAGAAACAAGTTTCACACAGACGCGCGCGCGCGGATTAATCTGTTTCAAATCGTAGATCAGTTGCGCCAGATCTTCGATCGAATAAATGTCGTGATGCGGCGGCGGGGAGATCAGCGTGACGCCGGGCGTCGCATGGCGCAGGCGCGCAATGAATTCCGTCACCTTGAATCCGGGAAGCTGGCCGCCTTCACCCGGTTTTGCGCCTTGCGCGACCTTGATTTCCAATTCGTCGCATTGATTGAGATATTCCGCCGTCACGCCGAAGCGGCCTGAGGCTACCTGCTTGATCGCCGAATTGGCGTTGTCGCCGTTCGGCAGAAGCTGATAGCGTTCGGGAACTTCGCCGCCTTCGCCGGAAACGGATTTGGCGCCGATCCGGTTCATGGCCGTGTTGAGCGCGCCATGCGCTTCCGGCGAAAGCGCGCCAAGCGACATGCCGGGCGTCACGAAGCGGCGGCGGATGGCGTCCATCGGCTCGACTTCGGCGATATCGAGCGCCTGGCCGAGCGGCTGCGGGCGCAACAGATCGCGCACTTGCGCTGGCTCCTGGTTGTCTAGCGCATCGATGAAGCGGTTAAAGTCGGCGGCGTCATTGGCGCGCACCGCTTGTTGAAGGTCGCTGACGATCCGCGCTTCGAGAATGTGCCGCTCGCCGCGCGTCCGCTGGCGGTAAAATCCGCCGACCGGCAATTGCGCCGATCCGTTGAAGGAGCGATTGCGCAATTGCGCGGTGCGCTTTTCAATCCCCGAAAATCCGATGCCGGAAATCCTGCTCGTCATGCCGGGAAAGAATTCCTCGACGAGCCCGCGCGACAGACCGAGCGCCTCAAAATTGCAGCCGCCGCGATAGGAAGAGATTACCGAGATCCCCATTTTCGAAATGATCTTGAGCAGCCCTGCTTCGAGCGCGCATTTGTAGTTGTAGACGCACTGGCCGCGCGTCATCACGCCGTAGACGCCGTTTGCTTGAGCATCTGCAATCGAGTCAAAGGCGAGATATGGGCTGACCGCCGTTGCGCCGACGCCGACCAGTACCGCCGTGTAGTGCGCATCCACGCATTCGGCGGAGCGCACGATAATCGAACAGAAAGACCGCCGCCCGACTTGCGTCAGATGCGTGTGAACCCCGCCCGCTGCAAGGATCATCGGAACAGGAACGCGCGCAAATCCTTGCGCCTCGTCCGTGAGGATGATGATTCCGGCGCCATCCTTGACGGCTTCAGCGGCCTCGATCCTGATCCGGCCGAGCGCTGCCTTTAGCGCGGCGCCGTCGCCCCTGGCGCTTGCCGCATCATAAGTGCAATCGATCGTTGTGATCTTCTGGTCGAGAAGACCGCGCAATCGCTCATACATGCCGTTCGTCAGGATCGGACTTTCTAGAACGAACACGTCCGTCTGCGTCTTATCGGACGCGAGGATGTTGCCAAGATTTTTAAAACGCGTGTTGAGGCTCATGACGCCGGCTTCGCGCAAGGGATCGATCGGCGGGTTCGTCACTT
This sequence comes from Parvularculaceae bacterium, assembly GCA_041740755.1. Taxonomy (GTDB): domain Bacteria; phylum Pseudomonadota; class Alphaproteobacteria; order Caulobacterales; family Parvularculaceae; genus Amphiplicatus. The sequence continues at coordinate 14,151 of JBGSLM010000004.1, forward strand.
GGCTGAAATTCTGGCGAAAATAATGCGAGAGCGGGCGATATTCGTCGGATAGGACTGCAATCGGCGCATCGTCGCCCATCGACCCGATCGCTTCTTTGCCGGTCTCCGCCATCGGCCGCAAGATGAGGTCGAGATCTTCGAGCGTATATCCCGCCGCCGCCTGACGGCGGATGAGATCGTCGCCCTCAAACAACCGCTCTTCCGGGCCGGGGCCGATTTCGCCCTCAAGTTCGACGACGTTCTCAAGCCATTCCGTATAGGGATGTTGCGCCGCCAGGTGATCGAGAATTTCATCCTGCTCAAAAAATTGCAGCGTCTCCGTGTTGAAGGCGATCATGCGGCCAGGTTCGAGCGCGCCGCGCATCGAGACCTCGCGCCGTCCGAGAGGACACATGCCGGTCTCTGATCCGACCGCAAGTATTCCGTCCTTGGTGATCGCATAGCGCAAGGGACGCAGGCCGTTGCGGTCGACGCCCGCGACCGCCCAGCGCCCGTCATAGGCGGCGATCGCCGCCGGACCATCCCACGGCTCCATGACGGCGTTGCAATAGCCATAGAGCGCGCGCCATTCCGGCCTCATCACTGCGCCCCGTTTGGCCCATGCTTCCGGGATCAGCAGCGCCTTCGCCATCGGTCCGGAACGGCCCGCGCGGACCAGCAGCTCGAACACCTGATCGAGCGCGGCGGAATCGGATGCGCCCGGGCGAATCACCGGCTTTACGCATTTGTCGTCATCGCCGAAAACCGACGACGCCATGCGGATTTCATGGCTTCTCATCCAGTTCCGGTTGCCTTTCAGCGTGTTGATCTCGCCATTGTGGGCGAGCATGCGGAAAGGCTGCGCGAGACGCCATTCAGGGAATGTGTTCGTCGAATAGCGTTGATGGAAGATCGCCACTGATGAAACGAAACGTTCATCGCGCAGATCGAGAAAAAAGGCGTCGATCTCTTCGGCGAGGAACATTCCCTTGTAAATGATCGAGCGCGCTGACAGCGACGCGATATAAAAATCAGGAAGGTTTGATTCGCTAACGCGTTGCTCGATGCGCCGCCGAACCAGATAAAGCGCGCGCTCAAGCTCGTCCTTTGACCGCCCATTCGGATCGCAAAACAGCACCTGCTCGATCTCGGGCCGTACGAGATTGGCTCTTGCGCCGAGGCGGCTTGCATCAACCGGAACTTGCCGCCACCCATAGACATTGAAGCCGTCGCGGATGATTTCCGTTTCGACAATGGTTCGGCATTGATCCTGCGCGCCGAAATTGGTGCGCGGCAGGAAGATCATCCCGGCGCATAGATCGCTTTTTTCCGGCGTTCTGCCCATCCGCACGACAAATCTGCGGAACAATTCCTGCGGGATGTTGACGAGAAGACCGGCGCCGTCGCCGGTCTTGCCGTCTGCTGCGACGGCGCCGCGATGCCAGACCGCCTTCAGCGCCGAAATCGCCATATCGACGATTTCG
>JBGSLM010000005.1:0-8321 GCA_041740755.1 Parvularculaceae bacterium
CGCGCAGATCGCGCGATGTCGCGCCGTGGGCGATCGGACCCTTTCCGTCAACGGGACGACCAAAACCATCGACGACCCGCCCGAGCCAGGCGTTTGATGGGCGTGTTGCAGCCGATGCGTGGTTGAAGGCCACCCGCGCGCCGCGCCTGACGCCCCCGACTTGCCCAAATGGAAGGCAAAGCGCCGAGCCGCGGCTAACCCCTACAACTTCGGCCGCCAATCCTCCGCCGATGGTTTCGATTTCGACACGAGCGCCAACCTCAAGGACACCGAGCCGGTCTTCTACCCGAATGGCGAGATCCGTAACGCTGTCTACCGCTCCCCAATTCGAAATAAACGGAAACCGGCGCAAGGTCGCACGCGCATCATGGGGTGTTTGTATCGCGGGTGACGCCATGGGTCCGATAATTCCCGTTGGGCCTTGGCGCATTGGCGCGCCGCGGGCGGTGAATTCAGTCGAGGACCTTAACGCCCCTTCGTTTAAGCTCGCGTAAACTCGTGAATCAACCTAGGCGTTCCTTCGCCCAGCGCGATTAACAAGACTCTCGTTTTCAACGGTTTTGCGCGCTGGGCGGGTAACGAACCTTGTCCGCAGCTTAACGCCAGGGCGAAAGCTGAGCGCATTTGTTCGATGGCGTTAACCTTTATGAAAGCAAATCAACCTAAATCTGGTTAAGGCAATTCGAAAAATGCGCGCGCCGTCAGGGGCGACGTCGCGACGACAAAGGAGAGCGGGCAATGCGGGTTCTGCTGATTGAAGATGACGGAGCGACGGCTCAAAGCATCGAGCTGATGCTGAAATCGGACGGCTTCAATGTTTATACGACCGATCTCGGCGAAGAAGGCGTCGATCTCGGCAAGGTCTATGACTACGACATCATCCTTCTGGATCTGAACCTGCCGGACATGACTGGCTTCGACGTGCTGAAATCCCTGCGCGTCGCCAAGGTGAACACGCCGATCCTTATCCTCACCGGCCAGGGCGACATCGAAACCAAGGTTCGCGGCCTCGGCTTTGGCGCAGACGACTATATGACGAAGCCCTTTCACAAAGACGAACTGGTTGCGCGCCTCCACGCGAGTGTGCGCCGGTCCAAGGGACATTCGCAGTCGGTCATTACGACCGGCAACCTCACCGTCAATCTCGACGCAAAGACCGTTGAAGTCGGCGGCCAGCGCGTCCACCTGACGGGCAAGGAATACCAGATGTTGGAGCTGCTTTCGCTCCGCAAAGGCACGACGCTCACCAAGGAAATGTTCCTGAACCATCTTTATGGCGGCATGGACGAGCCGGAACTGAAGATCATCGACGTCTTCATCTGCAAACTCAGGAAGAAACTCGCGGCGGCGACATCGGGCGACCATTATATCGAAACAGTTTGGGGCCGCGGCTATGTGCTGCGCGATCCGGCCGAAGAAAAAGCCGCCTGATCTGTTTCAAATCGAGACGAAACAAACGCTCCCTTCCGGGAGCGTTTTTTTTCGCAGTTCGGAACCCTTAGCGATCGATTAATATAGCCGGCGTAGTTTTATCGGGGGAATTTTTCAAAGCACGCCATGGCGAGTGCTCCTTCGAGGTGGACATGAAACCGGTTCGAGCGCCCTTCCTTTCATTCATCAGCGATACGAGCGGCAACATCGCGATGATGTTCGGCCTCTTTCTTTTCGTCATTCTTGGCGGCGCCGGTATCGCCATTGACCTGCAGCGGGCGAGCCTGATCCGCGCTGAAATTCGGGAGGCCGGCGATGCCGCGCTGCTCGCAGCCGCCCGGTACAAGAACGGGCACCCTAACGCTGACACCGACGAACTGAACAGTGTCGCGCGAAAGGTTTTCGAAAACGGGATCAAAGACAAATCGTCCATCGCAATAGACGTATTTCAGATCAGCTTCGACAAAGTAAATGACACGTTTTCGCTTGATATCGACGGAAACTTCAACACGCTCATAATGGGGATTTTCGGGCAGGATCAACTCGAAATCGCAAGCAAATCGGAAGCAAAGCTCGGCAAGGCGCCGCTGCTTGAAGTCGCGATGGCGCTCGACGTAACCGGATCAATGAATGACAACGGCAAGCTGAACGTGATGCGTAATGCGGCGCGCGATCTTGTTGCGACGCTCTTCGAACCGGTCGGAGCAGATGTGAAGATCGGCGTCGTTCCATTCGCGCAATATGTGAATGTTGACCCCGCAAACGGCTCGCAATCCTGGCTGGACAATCCCGGCGGCGCATGGAGCGGTTGCGTCGGTTCGCGGAACTATCCGTCAAACACAGAGGATTCAAACTACGCCGCCGAAAAGGCGCCTGGGCTGAATTCAATCCCCTGCCCCGACGCATTAATGCCGCTTTCGGCCGACGAGAGCGCTCTCGATGCGATGATAGACGATCTGGACGCCAGCGGCTGGACTTATATCCCTTCCGGACTTGTCTGGGCGTGGAGCTTGTTGACGCCCAACGCGCCGTTTTCCGAAGGCGTCAGCTTCGCAACGCTGAAAGAAGAGAGAGGAACGAAGGCCCTAATCCTGATGACGGACGGCGAAAATACGCGCGCGCCGACCTATCCCGCGCACGACAGCGCCGACCAAACGCTCGCAAACGACATCACCAAAGAAACTTGCGCCAACATCAAGGCTGATGAAATCGTGGTCTATACGATTGCATTCGACGTAACCGATTTTGCGATCAAGGACATTCTTGAATCCTGCGCAACGACGCCATCGCATTATTTCGACGCGGCGAGCGCAGACGACCTTATCGACGCTTTTGCGTCGATCGCCGACAGCCTTCGATACATCAGCCTTTCGAGATAACGCGCGACGCTTCCTCAGCGAAAATTTCCATCGCGCGTGCGCGCGCTGGGAAATCTTCGTCTATCCACCTCGCCTCCGCCGCCTGGATTGTTTTTGCGACCGACGGACCTTCCGGCACGCCCGCGGCCAAAGCGTCCTTGCCTCCGAACGGCAGACTTGGCGGCGTCCAGCGCAGAGGCAAAGCCGCAAGCTTCTCGATATCGCGATCGCGCAGCCCCGGCGTCTCGCTCGCCGCCAGAATTTTGGCTTCGGCCAACAGGCATGCGTCGCGCCAACCATTGACGCCCATCCGGTAGAGCAGTGCGCGCGCGGCGCGTTCGCTTAGCGCGCCGTTAATCAGCGCCGCATTCGCGACCGCATACCGGCGCCGCTGGCCATTGGCGTTCGAAAGCCGGAGCCGCGAGTCGATCCCTTCGCCGTCGGTCCCATATAGCGCGGCGAGCGCCAGCGGCCCCGGCGCTTCCGGTTCAATCTCTTTCATCCTGGCCAGCGTCTCGATTTGCGGCGATGCGGGCCACACTTCGTGCAGCACGCCGCAGGCGCGCATTGCCGCGACAGCAGCTTGCGGCGCGGGAAGACCGAGGAGATTCAACGTTTCATCACCCACGCGTTCCGCTGACAATATCCTCATGCCTTCCTTGAGCGCGGCGCAGGCCCCGAGCCCGGTTTTGTCGAATGAATCGGCAAAACGCGCGGAGAACCGAAAGAAGCGCAGAATGCGCAAATAGTCTTCGCGAATTCTGTCCTCAGCCTCGCCGATGAACCGTACGCGCCGCGCGGCGATATCCGCCATGCCGCCGACAGGATCAAAGAGTTCAAGCGACTGTGTAAGAAAGAGAGCGTTGATAGTGAAATCCCGCCGCCGGGCGTCAATAGTCCAGTCGCGCGTGAAGGCGACCGTCGCCCGCCGTCCGTCTGTCGTTACATCAGATCGAAGGGTCGTCACTTCGACGCCTTTATGATCCGAGATCGCCGTGACAGTGCCGTGATCAAGCCCCGTCGGCGCCGCGCCGAGGCGCGCGGCTTTCAGGGCGGCGATCACCTGATCCGGCGTCAAAGTCGTTGCGACATCAATGTCCTTTGGCTGAAACCCCAAAAGACTGTCGCGAACGCACCCGCCGACAAATCGGGCGCTGCCGGCTTCCGCTGATTCAAGCGCAGCGAGCACCCGCGACACGTAATCGTCCCGGACCCAGTTGAAGCTCTTCGCCGCTTCCGCCGGCAAACGGCTCATGTTCGCGCTCATTTTAAGTCGCCGGGTTGGAGGGTCTCCGCGAGTGAACGCAGTATGCCGGCTGTCAGTCCCCAGATGTGATAAGGACCGAACGGCGCCGCGTACATTCTGTATTTAATCCCATCATGTTCGCGATCTTCGAGCGTGTGATTGGCAAGATCGGTGAGCCAGAAAAGCGGCGCCTCGAAAACTTCAGCGACTTCGCGCGGACAGGCGGCGATCGGCGCGGAAGGATCGACGATCCCGACGACCGGCGTGACCGAGAATCCGAGCCCTCCTTCATGGATCCCGAGCGTGCCGACGACGCGCACCATTGCGGGCGGGATGTTCACTTCCTCGCTCGCCTCTCGAAGCGCCGTTGCGATCCTGTCCGAATCTTCGGGATGCGCCTTGCCGCCCGGAAAGCTGATCTGTCCCGCATGCGAGGGCATATCTGACGATCGCACCGTCAAAAGGACCGTCGGCCCGCCAGGCCTGTCGATTATTGGAACGAGAACCGCAGCCTCCTGCCGCTTGGCGGTCCAGCGGCTTTCAAAGCGCGTGTCGCCGACCAGGTGAGGGTTGATTTCCGAGAACAGCGCCCGAACGCGCTGCGTCGTGCTAAGCGCAAGATTAGTCTCAATACGTTTGCGCCAATTGTCCAAAATCCGTCCTCGCCGCAACAAGATCAGGCGTCATTCAGCTACTGCGAAAATTTCGCCGGCCCTGCCGAACGGGAAGAAGGCGCCCGACGATGCGATGCCGAACCATGCCTCGCCGTCGATGTTGCGCGTTTCGCCGATCGCCACAAGGTCGTAAAATACCGCCCTTGATATCAGGGCGTCGAGCGCTGCGCGCACGCGAATATAGGGCGCCTTTCCGCCAGGCGCTGCGCGATACTCAATCGGATGATCGCAGTCCGCAACGACTTCATCGTTCACATTGGTCGTAAACGTGATTCGGCGATCAGCGCCCTCGCCCTCAATCCGCATCAGGACGGCGACAAAGGGCGCGTCCTCAACTTTGATCCCGAGTTTTTCGACCGGTGTTACGAGGAAGTATCTGTCGCCCTCTTTGCGAATGACTGTCGAGAAAAGGCGCACCAGCCTTGCGCGGCCGATCGGCGTTCCCTCATGCACCCACACGCCGTCGCGGCGGATCGTCAAATCCAGTTCGCCGCAATAAGCGGGATTCCATTTTTCCACCGGGGGCAATGGTCGTCCGGCCTCTCCGTCGAGCATGGACGCGTAACGCATGAGATCATTCATAAACGGCAAGGCCGGCGCTTCGTGAAAAGCGCCGGCCCCCGCAATTCAATTATGCGCCCCAAATTCCTAGTTGGCGCAAGCAACACAGCGCGCATAGAGCGCATTTGGATCGTTGAACTCTCCAACGAATGCGATTTCCTTCTGTACGGAAGCGATCGCCTTGCGGACAAGCGAATGTGTCGCGCGGGCCTGAGATTCATTCAGACCGAGCGACACTGTCAATTTAGCCGCCGCCTTTCCGAACATCAGTTCAAACGGCGTCAGTTCCTCACGCATGTTGACGCGGTCATATTCCGTGAGGTTTGCAAGTTTTGCCGCCGCAGCGATGGCGTCGTCGATTTCACCCAGATTATCCACGAGTTTGAGGCCCACGGCCTGCTCCCCGATCCAGACGCGGCCCTGACCGACCGAGTCGACATAGGCCGGTTCAAGCTTGCGGCCTTCAGCGACTACATCGAGAAAATCGCGATAGCCGTCTTCGACGCTCTGCTGGAAAATGTCGGCGATATTGTCTTGCAGAGGACCAACGCCGGCGCCGTAAATCGAAGACAGCGCAGTCGTCCCAACGCCGTCAATTGTCAGGCCCCAATGCTGCGCCGCTTTTTCAAACGTCGGGAAAAAAGCGAAGATGCCGATTGAGCCGGTCACTGTCGTCGGCGACGCCCAGATCTGATCGCCCGGCGCGGAAATCCAGTATCCGCCCGACGCTGCTAGCGAGCCCATCGAGATGACAACCGGCTTGCCAGCGTCTTTGAGTGCGATGACGCCGTCGCGAATAATCTCCGACGCGAAGGCGGACCCGCCAGGGCTGTCGACGCGAAGGACGACCGCTTTCACATCCTCATCCTCAAGCGCGCTCTTTAGATAGCCGGCAATCGTGTCCCCGCCGGCGGCGACGCCTGGAGGAGCTTCACCGTCAATGATCGTTCCCGATGCCGTTACAATCGCAATGTTCGGCGCGTGACCATCCTTTTCGGGCCCGATGGCTGTGAGGTAGTTCTGGAAATCAACATTGTTGAAACTCTCGCCAGCCTCATCTTCGCCGAAGGTCGAAACCAACGATGCAAGCTGTTCGGGACGCGAGCTGAGACGATCGACCAGTTTGAAATCGAGCGCAGCTTTGGCGAAATCGCCGTTCACCGCGCGAAGGATATTATTGAAGTCGTTGGTGTACCTGTCGAGCGAACCAGCAGGCAGGCTGCGCGCCTTTTCGACTTCCTTCGTGTAGCTCGACCACATGCTGCCGAGGAACGCGAGATTCGCCTCCTTCGCCTCGGGCGACATGTCGTCGCGAAGGAAAGGCTCAACCGCCGCTTTGAACGTGCCGACCCTAAATACGTGCGGCGTGACGAGAAGCTTTTCAAGAAACGCCTTCATATAAGCGTCGTATGAACCGTAGCCGATGAGCACGACCGAGCCTTTGTCGTGCAGCTGAATTTCGTCCGCATGCGACGCGATCAGATATTGCTCTTGTCCATAATAGTCGCCGACCGCGTAGACTTTCTTTCCCGATGCTTTGAATTCGTCGATCACGCGGGCGAGATAATGCGCCTTCGACGCATAAATCGGGGCGATCTGAAGTTGCGACAAATCAAGGACGAGGCCCTTGATTCGATCGTCCGTGGCGGCGGAGCGGATCGCGCGCGCAAGATCGCCGACTGCGACCTGATCCGGCTCGTCAGCGCCATAGGCGTCCTGAAGGATTTGCTCAAACGGATCTTTGACTTCTGTTTCTTCAACCAGCACGCCAGCCGGGTTGATGAGAAGAGCTGCGTCTTTTGGAACTGAACCGACGGATTGCTTGCCGCCGAGGTTGTCGCTGATGCCGACAAACACCCCGACAAATAAAAGCAGCATCGCGAGTCCGATGACGCCCTGAAGCACCAGCAAAATTCCGATTATCAGTTTGCCGAACCCTTTGAGGAACCCCCAAACGCCGGATTTGTGTTCGTCATCAGACACAGAATGCACCCTTCAACCTGACGGCAGTGAGCCGTCGTTACGAATATGAGCGGCTTCCGCCGCCATGCCTGCGGCAGGAATACCAGTTCTGAATTTGCATCGCCCCTCTTAACGCCCGGCTAACCTTGCCTTTCGGTCCGGCCGACAGCGCCTTGAAGGCGGCATCGTAATGAGGTTGTCACCCGGCCGGCAAGTGGCAAGGGGGCTGCGGCGATCCGGTCTTCTTACCGGTCGAATGGTTGCAAGACCGCATCAAAAGCGTGTTATCAGAACGGCTTAGCCGGTTTTTCGCTTTAATTTCGCGAAATCCGGGACGACGGCCAATCCGCGAACCATGGATCCAGAATGACCGACACCGACCTTCTCAAGGAATTCGAAGACGCAGCAATACGCTTTCAGGCGGCCAGAGATAGCCTGAGCAAAGTCATTTTCGGTCAGGATGAGGTCGTCGAACTGACCCTGGCGACGCTGGCGGCTGGCGGCCACGGCCTTCTCGTCGGCGCGCCCGGCCTTGCGAAAACGCTGCTTGTTACGTCGATTGCGAATTTGATGGGTCTTTCCGCAAAGAGGATCCAGTTCACGCCCGATCTGATGCCTGGAGACGTTCTCGGCACGGAAGTGCTTGAAGAGACTGCGGGCGGGCGCCGCGAGTTTCGGTTTATTCCCGGTCCGATCTTTTGCCAGCTGCTGATGGGCGATGAAATCAATCGTGCAAGCCCGCGCACTCAGTCAGCCCTGTTGCAGGCGATGCAGGAGCTTCATGTCACCGTCGCCGGCGTGCGGCACGACCTGCCCGCGCCGTTTCATGTTCTCGCAACACAAAATCCAATCGAACAGGAAGGGACGTATCCGCTTCCCGAAGCGCAACTCGATCGTTTTCTCATGCAGATCAATGTCGGCTATCCGGACGCAGAGTCGGAAAAAAGGATGCTCGCTGCAACCACCGGCGCAGATGCGGCGACGGTTGCGGCGGCGATGACGCCGGATGACCTGCTCCGCGCGCAGCGATTGGTGCGGCGTATGCCGATCGCCGAGCGCATTGTCGATGCGATTTTGCAAATTGTGCGG
>JBGSLM010000006.1:0-10083 GCA_041740755.1 Parvularculaceae bacterium
GCGCTTTAGCGTGCCGCGCTCGACGAGCAGCGTCGCGACCGAGCCGCGCCCCTTGTCGAGACGCGCTTCGACGACAGAGCCTTCGGCCGAGCGGTTCGGGTTCGCCTTGAGGTCGAGAACTTCCGCCTGCAGAAGAATGGAATCGAGCAGTCCGTCGAGATTGATCTTTTTGAGCGCCGAGACTTCAACGTCCTGCACTTCGCCGCCGAGGCTTTCGACCTGGATCTCATGCTGCAGGAGGTCCGTGCGGACGCGCTGCGCATTCGCCGACGGTTTGTCGATCTTGTTGATCGCGACGATGATCGGAACGCCCGCCGCCTTGGCGTGGTTAATCGCCTCGACCGTTTGCGGCATGATCGAATCGTCCGCCGCAACGACGAGCACGACAATGTCCGTCACCTTGGCGCCGCGCGCGCGCATCTGCGTGAAGGCGGCGTGGCCCGGCGTGTCGAGGAAGGTGATCTTGCGGCCGTCTTTGACTGTCACCTGATAGGCGCCGATATGCTGGGTGATGCCGCCGGCTTCGCCGGAAACGACGTTGGTCTGGCGCAGCGCGTCGAGAAGCGAGGTCTTGCCGTGGTCGACATGGCCCATGATGGTGACGACGGGCGGGCGCCATTCCAGCGCGACATCCTCGTCCCTTTCGCCGACCAGGCCTTCTTCGACGTCCGATTCCGCAACGCGCCTCGGTGAGTGGCCGAGATCCGTCACGATGAGTTCGGCAGTGTCGGCGTCGAGCGTCGAATTCGCCGTCACCATCTGGCCCTGTTTCATCAGCTCACGGATTAAATCGACCGCGCGCATGGCCATGCGCTGCGCGAGTTCTTGGACCGTGATCGTTTCCGGAATGACGACTTCGCGTACGATCGCAGGCGTCAGCCCGCGTTGCTGCCGAGCGAGTTTTTCGCGCTCGCGGGCGCGTTTGACCGAGGCGAGCGAGCGCTGGCGGTCATCGTCATCGAGCGCGTTGGCGATGGTGAGGCGTCCCGCCCTGCGGCGCGGCGCTTCTTTCGCAGCGTTTTCGCGATCGTTCTTGTCGACGACGTTCTTGCGCTTGGTCTTGAGGCGCCCGCCGAGCTTGGCGAGCGGGTTTTCAGGATCGTCTGCGGCGAGGGCGGGTTTTGCCTCGTCGGGCCTGCCTTTGCCTTTGGCTTCGGCCTTGGCGGCGGCGCGCTGACGGCGTTCTTCTTCTTCGGCCTCAAGCGCGCGGCGCGCTTTTTCTTCCGCCTTGCGGCGCTCGGCGGTTTCTCGCTCGCGCTTTCCTTCTTCTTCGGCGACGCGCGAGCGTTCAGCTTCGAGTTTGACGCGCTCGTCAGCTTCACGCGCTTCACGCTCTTTGCGCTCGGCGTCGTCGCGCTTCTTGCGGACTTCTTCGTCCTTGCGCGCCTGAACGAGCGCTGCGGTGCGCGCCTGCTTTTCGTCTTCGGAGAGAGTTCTAAGGACGTTCGGTTGCGCGGTTTTTTCGACGGGCTTTTCGACCGCTTTCTTTTCCGGCGCTTTTGCGACAGCCTTTTCAGGCGCGGGCGCGGGCGCTGCGACCTCGGGCGCTGCGTCTTCTTCCTTTTTCACGCCGATGACGCGGCGCTTTTTCGTCTCGACGACGACGGTCTTTGAGCGGCCGTGGCTGAAGCTCTGCTTCACCGCGCCCATTTCAGAGCGGCGGAGCGACAAGGGGCGGCGCCCGGCCTTGCCGGTTTCTGAATTCTTTTCGACGTCGTCAGTCATCCAATCTCCGTTCCCGCAGCTTCAGCGCTGCGGACTTTCGTCAAAGGCGGGGCGACCCCCGCCTTAAGAAAGCGGCCTTGGACATAACGCCCAAACCCGCCGCGGTCCACCGTCATCTGGGGACCAGATAGCATCAGGGGCGGCCTTATCCGGCGCCCGCTCTTAGACCTTCAAGCCGCGCGGCCTCCCGGCGAAAACGATCGGCGCCGGCGCCTTTGAGCAAGGCCGCATGCTTGACGCCCTCCTTGCCGAACGCCGCCGACAGCGCGGCGCTCGTAAATCCCTTGTGCTGAAAAAGCTCCTTGCCGAGCCTCGACAGTTTTTCGCGGCCATCGTCCGCAGCGTCGGACGCCGAAAGCAGAATGGCGGCTTTTCCCTTCGTCAGCGCTTCCTTGACCTGATCGAAGCCAAGCACCGCTTCGCCTGTTCGCCGCGCAAGGCCGAGCGCGTCAAGCGCGCGCTTTTCAAGACCGGCTTCGACATCTTCAAAGAGGCTTTCCGGCGCGGCGGCCGCCTGTTTGAATGCGCGGGCGAAGAGCCCCTTCGACACCGCACGGGACAGAAGATCGCGATCTGCCGAAACCCAAGCGCCGCGCCCGCCGAGCTTTTCAGCGAGATCGGGCGTGACGACGCCGTCAGGAGACAGCGCAAAACGAATGAGCCCGGCAGGCGGCGACGCGCCGCCCCCGGCTATGCAGGTCCGCGTCCGTTCGTCGGACGCCTCATTGCGCGCCTTGACCAGCGGCCGCCTCCTTGGCCGCAGCGGCGTCCGCTGCGGCTTTGTCGAGATCTTCCTGCGTCACCCAGCCCGCCGCGATCCGCGAGCGCATGATGAGTTTTTCGGCGTCGTCGGCCTTCAATTTGTAGGACTCGAGAATGCCGTCATAATGCTTCTTCTCGCCGTCGACGCGCTCGGTCCAGCCGGTGAGATCGTCAGTGACGCAGCCCGCAAGATCCTCGACGGTTTTGACGCCGTTCTCGCCGAGCGTGACGATCATCTTAAGATCGAGACCTTCGATTTCAAGCATCCCGTCTTCAACGCCGAGTTCCTTGCGGCGGGCGTCCTGTTTCCGCGCCAGAGCTTCGAGCCAATCCTTGGCGCGCGCCTGCAATTCAGACGCTGTTTCCTCATCCATGCCTTCGATGTCGGTCAGATCCTCGACGCCGACAAAGGCGAGTTCCTCGATCTTGGCGAAACCTTCCGAAACGAGAAGTCCGGCCATCATGTCGTCGACATCGAGCGCTTCCATGAAAAGCTCCGAACGCTGACGGAATTCTTCCTGGCGCTTGGTCGATTCTTCTTCCTCGGTCATGATGTCGATGTCGAAGCCGGTCAGCTGCGAGGCGAGGCGGACGTTTTGCCCGCGACGCCCGATCGCGAGCGACAATTGCTCGTCCGGCACAACGACTTCGATGCGGTCGAGTTCCTCGTCGAGAACGACTTTGGCGACTTCCGCCGGCGCCAGCGCGTTGACGACGAAGGTCGCCGGATCCGGCGACCACGGCACGATGTCGATCTTCTCGCCGCCAAGCTCGTTGACGACCGCCTGAACCCTGCTGCCGCGCATGCCGACGCAGGCGCCGACCGGGTCGATCGAATTGTCGTTCGACATGACGCCGATCTTGGCGCGGCTTCCCGGATCGCGGGCGACCGCCTTGATTTCGATGACGCCGTCGTAAACTTCCGGCACTTCCTGTTCAAACAGCTTCGCCATGAACTGCGGGTGCGAGCGCGACAGGAAAATCTGCGGGCCTCTGGCTTCGCGGCGCACATCCATGATGTAGGCGCGAAGGCGGTCGCCGTTGCGATAATTCTCGCGCGGCAATTGCTGGTCGCGGCGAACGACGGCTTCGGCGCGGCCAAGATCGATGATCACGTGGCCGTATTCGACGCGCTTGATGATGCCGTTGACGATTTCGCCGACGCGGTCCTTGTAATCTGCGTACTGACGGTCGCGTTCGGCGTCGCGCACCTTCTGGGTGATGACCTGTTTGGCCGACATCGCGGCGACGCGCCCGAAATCGATCGGCGGCAGCGGTTCTGAAATGAACGCGCCGACCTCAGCTTCCGGGTTCTTTTGGAGCGCTTCTTTGAGAGTGATCTGCGTTGCGTCGTTTTCAACCGTCTCGACGACTTCAAGCAGACGCCACAGCCGCGTTTCGCCGGTCGTCGGATTGATCTCGGCCTTGACGAGCGTTTCATGCCCGTAGCGCGAGCGCGCGGCCCTTGCCAGCGCATCTTCCATCGCGTCGATCACCAGAGCCTTGTCGATCGATTTCTCGCGGGCGACGGCGTCGGCGATCTGGATCAATTCGAGCTTGTTCGCGCTAACGGCATTCATTGCATCTCTCCGTGGTCATCATGGGGTTTCTCCTTCAGCGCGTCTTTCGCCGCTTTAAGGCTTTCGCGGATCAACTCGTCGGTCAGCGACAGCTTCGCCGATTGAATCCAGGCGAAGGGGATCAGCGCGGTTTCTTCTTCGCCCTCGATGTCGAGCTGGATGTTGTCGCCGTCGACGCCGGCGAGGACGCCTTTGAACTTCTTTTTTCCCTCGATCATGCGATCGAGTTCGATCTTCGCTTCATAGCCCTGCCAGTCGTCGTAATCTTTAAGGCGAACCAGCGGACGGTCGATGCCGGGCGACGATACTTCGAGGCGGTAAGGGCCGGAAATCGGGTCAGCCTCTTCAAGGATCGGCGACAGCGACCGCGACAGCGTCGCGCAATCTTCCGCCGACATCGTGTGATCCGGCCTCTCGGCCATGATCTGGAGCGTCAGCAATTCCTTGCCGGTGATGCGAATGCGCACGAGTTCGAACCCGGCCGCTGCGATGGCGGGGGCGATCAGTTTTTCGATGCGTCCTTCAAGAACCGACAAAGGGGGCCTTCGGTAACAAAAAAGCGGGCCCGGCGGGCCCGCTTTCGATAAGATCGATAGCGTTTGGAGGGCTTTATAGGGCTCCGTCGCCCCTTTGTCACGCCCTCGGGGTAAAAAGACCGCCGACGCTGGATTTTCCGCCTGTCATGGGCGAAGCTCCTGCCCCAGTGGGATCAGAGGGGCGCTCGCGGGGGCGGGCGTTCAAAAGGGGTAGTACAATGTTTGGACGTTTATTGGCGCTCGTTGCAGGCGCCGCGCTCGCCGTCGCCGCAAGCCAGGGGCCTGCCTTCACCGATCAATATATTCAAAATCTCACCGGACGGATCGACGAGTTGCGTCCGATCGTCGAGGAATTCGACGCCAAGGTTGCGGAATATGATTATACGCGCGCCTCGGCCATGGCCGAGTGCACGACGGCGACGGGCTTGCTGGATGCGCTCTGTTCCACATACGAAACGGTTGTCGACCGCTATGAAATGCTGGTCGCCCATATGGCTGAACTGAACGCAGCGTCGATCTGGACGCGGCCCCTGGTGCTTGCCCGGACCTACAAGAAGGATATCGCCGAAAGCGTCTATTCGGTGTTCAAACCGGCCGTCCCGGCGACCCCTGAAGGCTTTGCCTATGGCGGCGGCGGCTTCCTCGCCGGGTTCCTGGCGCTCTCGATCCTGTTCGGAATTCTAGGCGGGATGTTTGGCGGCGGGCGCCGCTAGGCGTAAAATGCGCGGGCAGTCTTTGAGAGGCCACCCGACTTGTACAAGCTTTATTACGCGCCCGGCGCGGCGAGCCTTGCCGTCCACTGGTTGCTCATTGAAACGGGCGCGACCTTTGAAACGGTCGCGCTCGACATGGAGCGCAAAGAACACAAGGGCCCGGACTATTTGAAGGTCAATCCGGCGGGGCTCATTCCGACATTGCTTGTTGACGGCAAGCCCTTCGCTGAAACTGCGGCGATCCTCTTGTGGCTCGCCGAAAGCCACGCCGGTTCGGGTTTTGAAATTCCCGTCGGCGCGCCGGGCCGCCGCGACTATCTCCAGACGATGTTCTTTCTGGCGAACACAATGCAGCCAGCCTTCCGCACCTGGTTCTACCCGGAAGAAGCCGCCGGACCTCAAAACGCCGACGCCGCCAAGGAAAAAGCGCGCGAAAAGATCGAGGCGGCATGGACAGCGCTCGATGCGCGTTTGTCGGATGGACGCGCCTTTCTGATCGGCGATCGCATGAGCGCGCCGGATTTTCTGGCGACGATGCTCACGCGCTGGTCGCGCAACATGCCAAAGCCCGCAACCGACTGGCCGCATATCGGCGCCTATGTCGCGCGCATGAAAAAACGCGACGGATTGAAAGAAGTTCATCGCCGTGAAGGCCTGACCGAATGGATCAGCGCCTAGCGAGATAATCCTCGCCCATAAGGCAATTGAGCGCGGCGCGATCCTTAGCGAAAACTTCGGAAAGCGCCGCGATTTTTTCTGCTGACAGTTGCGGGCGCTCCCGCAGTTGCAGATTTGATTTCACCCGGTCGCGCAATGATCTCGGCACGAGCGTTCGCCGCAAGGCTGTCGCGACCGGATTGTCGACGATGAGCTCATAGAACGGAAATTTCCGGATGCGCTCTGCGGAAACGTTCTGCGCATCAAGATCGTCGCGCCATTTGACGTCGCCTTCGGCGCCAAGAAAAGACGCGATGCGCCTTAGTTCTGCCTCAGGCTCCGCCGTCATCTTCTCGAAGTTGACGGGCAGGATGCGGTTCTTGCCGAAGCGGTCGATCCACGGCTGAAGCTGATAGGCGTAGCGGCCATAGGCGATCAGTTCGGGATGTTTTTCGAGCGCGTCATCTATCCCGCAAGTGATAACGCCTTGCGTCCACTCGTGAATATAGTGCGAGACAAGGCGCTCGACCGGATCGCGCATCACATAAACGAACTTCGCATCCGGGATCAGCGCGGCGAGACGCTCGATCGTCTTCGGATAAGTTGGCAGCTTTGCATAATGGGTTGAGGACTCGCCCTTGATCGCGCCTTTGGGCGCCTTGGCGAAGAGCCCGCGATACCACGCTTCGCCTTTCGCGTAGATTTCGTCATTGGAAAAGAAATTCGGTTCTTTGGGCTCGCTCATGAAGAATTGCGGCTGCGCTGCGAGTTGCGCATGCAAACTCGAGGTGCCGCATTTCATCGCGCCGATGATGACGAAATCGGGAAGGGTCATCGGCGGCGCTCCCGCGGCGCATCCTTCGCGACGCCTCGCTGCGTGAGGTTCCTCAGGATGAGGAGATTCTTATTCAAAGGAGCAGTCCTCATCCTGAGGAGCGCGCCGGACGGCGCGCGTCGAGAAGGAGGGGCGGCGGAATCCGATCGCTCATTCACTCTGGCGCCCTCCTGTCCCCAAGCGGATCGCGCCAGTTGATCCATTGATCCGCACCCTGATGCTCGCAAAGAAGCGGCGCCGGCTTTCCAAACAGCGACCGCAAGCGCGCAACGCCGCGCCCTGAGAGCCACATCAGATTCGCGGCGTAAAGCCCAAGCGGGCCATACGCCTTTCTGAAATACCGCGTGCGCGCCGCGTAATAGTAAGCTGGCGGGCGCTTTTTCGCCTTCATCGAGGATTTGACCGGCGATGATCCGCCGCGTAGATGAACGACCCGCGCCGCCGGCTCATAGGCCACGCGCCAGCCGTGTTTTTTCAGCGCGCGGCAATAATCGGCGTCCTCGAAGTACATGAAATAGCCGTCATCCATCAGCCCGACATCGTCGAGCGCCGCGCGCTTTATGAGGACGCAAGCAAAGCTCGCCCAGTCGCATGTGATGGCTTTGTCCGGGACCGGGATCGGCACGACGGCGAAGTTGAACAGTTTGTCGAGCAGCGCCGTTTCCGCTGCGCCAAGAAATTCTGACAGCGGCGAATGAAAGCGGAAACAGGAAATCTGCGGCGTTCCGTCTTCGTCTTCCAAACGCGGCGCGACAATCCCCGCGTCCGTCTCGCGCGCCGACGCATCAAGCAGCGACTTCAACGCGCCCGGGCGAATGAGAGTATCCGAATTGAGGAGCAGATAATGCCGCGCATCGAACGCCTTGATGCCCGTATTATTGCCGCCTGAAAATCCATCATTCGACGGCGAGCGAATGAGGAAAATGCGGCTCTTCCATAACTCGCCCGTCATCAGCCAGTCGGCGATGATCTCCGCTGAACCGTCATTTGAGAAATTGTCAACGATTGCGACGCGGGCGTCATTGGCCTCAAGTTCGGGGCCAAGAGCGGCGAGGCAATTCTTCACCAGTTCCGGCGTCCTGAAATTGATGACGACGATCCCGGCCGCGCATTTGACGCGCGTAATCGTCGCCGGTGTGCGGTCTGTGTCGGTCATCATCAAGCAGCAGCGCGCGTTCGGTCAGATCTTGCAAGCCTCAAGCGCCAGTCTTTGGGAAAAGACTCGCAAAATCGTTAAGCGCGACGTCCGCGAGCTGCGTCTTCTTCACGTTCTGCAGGGCCCGCCACATGGTCGCGCGACGCCCTGGCGCCTTGGTTTCCCATTCGTCGAGCATCCGCTTCATTGCGACGCGCTGCAGCCCTTCCTGGCTGCCGCAAAGGTCGCAAGGGATGATCGGGAATTTCAGCGCTTCGGCGAATTTTGACAGGTCTTCTTCCGCGCAGTGAATGAGCGGGCGCAGAACCAGAAGGTCGCCCTCCTCGTTGAGCAGCTTGGGCGGCATCGCGCCGAGCGTTCCGCCATGGAAAAGATTGAGCAGGAAAGTCTCAAGCGCGTCGTCGCGATGGTGCCCGAGGACGATCGCGGCGCAGCCTTCCTCGCGCGCGATGCGATAGAGATGCCCGCGCCGCAGCCGCGAACAGAGCGAGCAATAGGTTTTGCCTTCGGGGATTTTCGACGTCACGATCGAATAGGTGTCTTTGGTCTCGATGCGAAACGGAACGCCGAGTTTTGACAGGAATTCCGGAAGCACGTGTTTTGGAAAGCCCGGCTGTCCCTGATCGAGATTGCAGGCGAGGAGATCGACGGGAAGCGCGCCCTGCCATTGGAGATCCAAAAGCGCGGCGAGGAGCGAATAGCTGTCCTTTCCGCCCGAAAGGCGTACGAGCCAGCGCAGCCTCGGCCCTTTCCTGTCGATCATCGAATAGGCGCTGATCGCCTCTTGGGTATCGCGTAAAATGCGTTTCCTCAGCTTGCGGAATGAAACGCTGTCCGGCGCTGCGCTATAAAGCGCGGAAAGCGCACCGCCGCCCGCGTCGCCTTCAATCGTGTCCGGCTGAAACGACCCTTCCGCCACTTTCGTCGCCTTTCGCCGCAAAATGCGCGTTCAAAAACCCGATGAACGCCGGCCAGTCCTCCTTGACGACGCCATGCGTGCCAGGACGAATCCAGAAAGCGATCTCCGCGTCCGGGTGGTAGGGTTTAAGGCCCGGCTGATCAAGGCCGCGAACGCCGTAAAGCTCGTAAACGGGGTCTGCGCCAAGGCTCGCGCGAAAGGCGCCGTTGGGGTCCGACCACACATCGCGCCGCGCATTGCCGAGCATGACGGGCCGAGGCGCGATAAGCGCGAGCAGCATGTGCTGGTCATAGCCGACCAGATTGTCTTCGCGATAAGCCCTCGCAAACCAGTGCGGATAATTACCAGCGATCCCTTTGACGCTCTCGCCCTTTTTGTCGACGTTGAGCGAGGCGCCGCCGGTTCCCGACTGGTGCGCGATGACGCCGTCGATCCTTGGATCGAATGCGGCGGCGACGAGCGCCGCCTTGGCGTAGCGCGAATGGCCCCAGGCGATCATGCCGTTGCGGTCGAATTTCGGGTCCTGTTCTAGAATGTCGATCATTCGCGAATAAGCCCAGCCCCAGGCCCCGATCGCACCGAGCCGCGTTTCGTCGTCGGCGTAGCCCGCAGTGAGGCGGCGAAGCTCGGCAAGTCCCTCCGCGCGGCGGTCGGGAACGAATTCGGACGGGAAAATAGTCGCGATCGCATAGCCGGCGTCGAGGATTTCCTCGATCGGCGGCGTGCAGATATGGCGGCCGAAAATATAGGTCTCAAGGCTGAAGCCGCCGCGCTTTTTCATTTCGGCGGGCGCGCCCGAGACGGCGGGGTCGGGCATCGTCGACCAGCGGGGACAAAAAGT
The DNA here is from genome assembly GCA_041740755.1 of Parvularculaceae bacterium. Taxonomy (GTDB): domain Bacteria; phylum Pseudomonadota; class Alphaproteobacteria; order Caulobacterales; family Parvularculaceae; genus Amphiplicatus. The sequence continues at coordinate 9,725 of JBGSLM010000006.1, forward strand.
CTCCATCATGATTACGGGGAACAGGCCGCCGCCCGCCGCCGGCGAGACGACATCCATGATGAACCCGTCCTCGCCGTCGCGGCCTTTGGCTTCGACTTCTACGTCGCCATAAGCCATCGACGCGCCGATGCGATATTCTTCGAGAAGCCCTCTGCCGCCGAACGCCGCCTCGTTGAGCGTCCTCTTTTCAATGATGCGGCTTGCGCTCCGGTCCGGAAGAACACCGTAGACGGAATTTTGCATCGCCGCGCGCGCGGCGGGGGCGCCCTTCGCTTCCCAGTCCGCTACTGTCGCATAGGAAAGCGCCGGCTGTGCGGCGGACCCGTCAGCGCTGAGATCCGTCCAGGCGATGGTCGCCT
>JBGSLM010000007.1:0-22072 GCA_041740755.1 Parvularculaceae bacterium
GCAGCATCAGTTTCGACATTCTTGTCCGACATCGCAGCGCGCAGTTTCTCCCGCGCGCGTGCGACCAGCGTTTTTACGGTGCCAAGCGGCGCCGCCATCGCGTTCGCAGCCTCAGCATGTGAAAATCCTGCGGCGTCGCAAAGCAGCGCGGCCGCCCGTTCTTCCGCCGTCAAGGTCTGCAACGCCCTTTGCAGGTCGATTGAAAACTCCGCCGACGGCTCATCGCCTTCGCTTTGCGCCGCGGCCGCGTCGAATTTCTCGCGCGCGGCGTTCTTTCTGCGCGCCATCGCGGCTTCGCGCATCGCGATTGCGAAAAGCCAGCTGCGGAACGACGCGCCGCCGCGAAATCCGTCGAGGCCGCGATAGGCTTTGATCAGCGCTTCCTGCGCAAGGTCGTCGGCAAGCGAGGCGTCGCCGGTCATGCGGATGAGGAACGCCCTCAGCGGCGCCTGGTGACGCCGCACGAGCGTCTCGAAAGCGGCGCTTGAGCGCGCCGCCTTCGATAACGTCACAAGATCGATGTCGCTTAGCTCCATCGGAGCCTCGGGGTCGTTTGCGCGATCCTAGACCACCGGCTCGCGCGGAGCAAAGAAGTGGAACGCAATATAGGCAAGGCCGATAAAGCCCGGGAAAGACGCGACGCCGAGAAGCGGGCCGATCGCTTCTTGTTCGTCGATCGAATAGCCGAGCATGACGAATGACGCCGCCGTTGCGATCAGGATGATGCCCTTGCGAAGGTCCGCATTCGGACCGACCTTGTCGCGGATGATCGCCTCAACGAGAGCCGCGTCGACCGTGCCGGTCTTTTCAATCGCGACCTTGATCGCATCATAAACGATGCGGCGCTTGCGATAGCTGAAGAAAAACGCCGCAACGAGAATGATCGCGAGCGACGAGAATACGAAGAGAGGGACGAGAACGCTTTCCATGGCTGTTTTTTCCTTTTTTTCTGGGTGGCGCGGGGAGGACGCCCCATCCGCGCTTTGTCTCCCCTTAGATGCGCGTGAGGGGCAATTTGGATGTCAGCCCACGCAATCAGTCGACGAGAGGAGGCGCCCGCGCGGCGGGTTGAGCGCCGAGGCTACGCCTCAAGCATCTTGGTGCGGAACAAGGCTCCCGCGAGCGCCGCGCCGATGAGCGGTGCGACGAAGAAGAGCCAGAGCTGGGCGAGGGCGGAGCCGCCGACCAGGACCGCAGGGCCAAAGCTCCTCGCCGGATTGACCGAGACGCCGGTGACCTGGATGCCGACGACGTGGATGACAGCAAGGGTAAGTCCGATCGCAAGGCCGGCCATCGCTGCGGGCGCGCCGGTCTGTGTCGAGCCGAGTATGACGACGAGGAAAAGGAAAGTCGCAACGACTTCGAACAGGAACGCCGCCATTGTCGAATATTCGCCAAGATAGCCCGCGCCCCATCCATTGGCGCCGAGCCCGTTCGACGCGAGATTGTAGTCGGCGTCGCCGCTGGCGATGACCAAAAGTACGCCTGCGCCCGCGAGCGCGCCGGCAAATTGCGCGAGCCAGTATTGCGCCATTTCGCGAGCGCTCATTCTTCCTGCGACGAACGCGCCGAACGAGACCGCCGGATTGACGTGACAGCCAGATACCGGGCCGATGCCATAGGCCATCGCAACGATCGCAAGGCCGAAGGCGAGCGAGACGCCAAGCTGTCCGACGGCGTCGAGGCCGACCGTTCCAGCGCCCGCAAGAACGGCGGAGCCGCATCCAAAGAAAACGAGCGCAAACGTACCGATGAATTCAGCGATTAGTTTCTTCATGGTTCCCTCCTGAGCGCTGCGGCTCTTCATGAAGGGAGAAGTCTCGGTGTGTTCGGCGCGGTCGGCAACAAGCGGCCGCGCGCTGGGCTATTCGCCCGATGTTTTCAGCGCGCCGGTCAAAATGACGTCGCCATTCTGCCGGATCTCGATCAGATCATCCGCATCGAGACGGATTGCCGGATCGTCAAGGCGCGAGTCGAATTTGGCGTTAACTTTGCCGTCCTTGCAGGAAAGCGTCGCGACGAATTCTCCTTCGGCGAACAATTCGCAGCGAAGTCCTGCGACGCCCTTGAGCTCCGTTTCGTAATTCACGGAGCCTCCCTGCGAGAGGCTGTAGCGGAACGCGCCAGAACCCGTGAACCCGGCAACGCCTTTCAGCCTCGCCTCAAGACGACGCGCTCCGAAGGGAAGAATGCTTTTCAGCGTTTCAAGCAAAACCGCACCCGATGGGACATTTCCTCAACGCAGGGGACGATCAGCAAGAACCGCGCCCACCCCGTTAATCGTGATAGGGGCCTTCGGGCTCTGGAAAGGCAAGGCGCCGCATCAAATAGGCGTCGGCGGCGCCGATCATCTGGTCCATATGCGATTCAAAGAAGTGATCCGCGCCCGGAATGACCTGAAATTCGACTTTCCGGCCTTTTTGCGTGCGAGTCCGATCGACCATGATCTTGGTGTCTTCGGGCGGGCAGATCTTGTCTACCTCGCCGTGAATGACGACGCCCGAGGACGGGCAGGGCGCGAGGAACGTGAAATCAAAGAGGTTCGCCGAGGCTGAAACCGAGATGAATCCGACGATTTCCGGCCGCCGCATCAACAGCTGCATCCCGATCCAGGAGCCGAAAGAAAACCCGCCGACCCAGGCGAAAGGCGCGTTGGGGTTGAGCTGCTGCAGGAAATCGAGCGCGGTCGCCGCGTCCGCCAGTTCGCCCTGACCTTGATCGTACTCGCCGACCGAGCGGCCGACGCCGCGGAAGTTGAACCGCAGCACAGAAAAGCCACGGCGCAGGAACATGTTGTATAGCTCATAGACCGCGCGGTTGTTCATCGACCCGCCAAAAAGCGGGTGCGGGTGGAGCACCAGCGCCACCGGCGGGTTCTCCCCGCGACCGCGCTGATAGCGGCCCTCAAGGCGTCCTTCGGGTCCGGCGAAAATGACTTCAGGCATTCAAGCGTCCTTATGTTCGGTTCCGGCGCGCCGCCTTCGCCACCCATAGACCCCTGAGAAAACTCCGTCCCGTTGCGAATTGATCCCGCAAAAACCGGATATTTCCTGGACTTTATAGTTGACTGTTTTAGTCGGGTTTCTTATCTGAAGCCCGGCGCTGCGGCTGATGTCGGCGCGGCTTTACCATGAAATGGAGAGCCCGCCAGGTTTTGCATCGCTGCTGTGACTTCGTTGCAACGATTTTGGGTAGCTCCAATGAAGCTGACAACCAAGGGACGCTATGCCGTCCAGGCGATGGCCGATATCGCTGCGGCTGGCGTAGGAACGCTCGTCTCGCTGCCCGATGTGGCTGAGCGGCAGGGGATATCCGCGGGGTATCTTGAACAGCTTTTCGCCAAGCTGCGCCGCGCGGGACTTGTCGACAGCGTGCGCGGCGTCGCTGGCGGCTATCGGCTTGCGAGGCGGGCCGGCGCCATTCGCGTCGCCGAAATCGTCGAAGCCGTCGACGAGGAAATCCAGACAATGGCGTGCGGCGGCGGCCCGGTCGGCTGTCAGGGCGCAGCCTCTGGCGGCGGGGCGCGCTGTCTGACGCACGATCTTTGGGAAGAACTCGGACGGCAGATCGATTTGTTTTTGAACGCGGTGACGCTCGAAGACGTGATTGAAAAACGCGTTGCGGGCATTGCGGCGGTGAATGCGCCTTTTGCAGCGCGCGGCAGGGAAGTGAAGCAGAAACTTTGCGGGGGGATAGAATGACGCAAACGCAGACAAGACATTATCTCGATTACAACGCCACGACGCCGGTGCGCCCGGAAGTCATCGACGCGGTCGCGCGCGCGATGGCGACAATCGGAAATTCATCATCCGTACACGCCGAAGGCAGGAGCGCGCGCGCGATTGTCGAAGACGGGCGCGAGAAATTGCGCACGCTCGTCAATGCGCCGGTGAACGGCGTCATCATTACCGGCGGCGGGACTGAGGCTATTCACTACGCCCTTAACGGCACGGTCAGGAACGGCGCAGTAAAGCGCATCTTCGTCAGCGCCATCGAACATGCGGCGGTTCCCTCGAACGCTGCGGAAACCGGCGTACCGGTTGAAACAATTCCAGTTGAAAATTCGGGCGCGGCAGATATTGGCTGGCTGCGCGATCGCCTTAAAGATTATGACGCAAAGCGCGACGGCGCGTTTCTCGTCTGCCTGATGTTTGCGAACAACGAAACCGGCGTCATTCAGCCGGTGCGCGAAGCCGCAGACATCGCGCATGACAAAGGGGGGCTCATCTTCGTCGATGCGGCGCAAGCGGTCGGCAAGGTGCCGGTCAATTTCGTGATGTCGGGCGCTGACCTTATGGCGGTCACCGCGCACAAATTCGGCGGACCGATCGGCGTCGGCGCGCTGATCGCCGGACCGAACCTTCCGCTGCACCCGATCATGCGCGGCGGCGGACATGAATCAAATCGCCGCGCAGGGACGCACAATGTTCCAGCGATCGCGGGTCTTGGCGTTGCGGCGGAGCTTGCTGAAGCGTCGATCGCAAAGGCGCCGAAAATCACCGCCATGCGCGACCGGATGCAGGCGGCGGCCGAAGAGGCGGGCGCCCATATCTGGGGCAAGGGAATGGCGCGCCTTCCCGGCACGCTCTCGATGTCGGCGCCGGGGTTCACCTCGCAGACGCAATTGATGGCGATGGATCTTGCCGGCATTGCGATCTCGTCGGGATCGGCGTGTTCGTCCGGAAAGACGAAACCAAGCCACGTTCTTTCCGCCATGGGCGCGGGCGACGATCTTGCAAGCTGCGGCATCCGCGTTTCGCTCGGGTGGAATTCAACCGAAGAAGACGCTGACGCTTTCTGCCGCGAATGGCCGGAAGCCTACCGGCGCGTAAAGACGAGGGCGGCGTGATGACGGTTTACGCGATCGTTCAACTGAAAATCCACGACCGGCCGACCTATGACCGCTATATGTCGCGGTTCATGCCGGTGTTCGAGAAGTTCAGCGGCAAGGTTCTCGTCGCCGACGACAATCCAAAGGTCCTCGACGGCAAATGGGATGCGAATCGCATCGTGCTGATGTCGTTCCCCGACAAGAAATCCTTCTTCGCCTGGGCGGGATCGCCCGAATATCAGGAAATCGCGACGGATCGCATCGCGGCGACAGAGGGTGTCGTGCTTCTCGCGGAGGGGCTTCAATGATCGGTCAATCGAAACGTCCGCTCTATCTGCGCGCTGTCGTCAGGGCGGCGGCGGTCGCTGCGGTCCTCATCGTCGGGATTGAATTATTGCGCCTTGCCGGGCGTGCACAGCATCTCGATCGCATCGAAGAGATGATGATCGCGATCGCCGGGGGCGCCGTATACGCAATCATGTGGGCGCTGACGGCGGCAATTACCTCAAACATGCTGAAGAAAATCGACGACGCCGCGAAAGGCGAAAAGAAGTGAGCGAGACTTCGACGCGCATCGACAAATCGACGATAGACGCCGCGAAAGCGCTCGAGACGTATAAATACGGCTTCACCACGAATATTGAATCGGAAAAAGCGCCGAAAGGCCTCAACGAAGACACCGTCCGCTACATTTCGGCGAAGAAGGAAGAGCCGGAATGGATGCTGGAATGGCGGCTCGGCGCGTTCAGGCGCTGGAAGACGATGGAAGAACCCAAATGGGCGATGGTCCGCTATCCCGCAATCGATTATCAGGACGCCTATTATTATTCCGCGCCCAAGACCGGCGCGAAATACAAATCGCTCGACGACGTGCCGAAGGAAATTCTCGCCGATTTTGAAAAGCTCGGCATCTCGCTGAAGGAAACGCAGACGCTCCTTGGCGTCGAGGGTGCGCCGAGGGTTGCGGTCGACGCGGTCTTTGACAGCGTATCCGTTGCGACGACATTCCGTGCCGAGCTTGCGAAGGCGGGCGTCATTTTCATGTCGATTTCGGAAGCGATCCGAGAGCACCCTGATCTGGTGCGGAAATATCTCGGCACCGTCGTCCCGACATCCGACAATTTCTTCGCGACGCTGAATTCGGCGGTCTTCTCTGACGGCACGTTCGTTTATGTGCCGCCCCGCGTCAAATGCCCGATGGAATTGTCGACTTATTTCCGCATCAACGAAGCGAACACCGGCCAGTTCGAGCGCACGCTGATCATTGCGGCCCCGGGCTCCTATGTATCCTATCTTGAAGGCTGCACCGCGCCGATGCGCGATGAAAACCAGCTGCACGCCGCCGTCGTCGAGCTTGTCGTGGAAGACGACGCGGTGATCAATTATTCGACAGTACAGAACTGGTATCCGGGCGACAAGGACGGCAAGGGCGGCATCTACAATTTCGTGACGAAGCGCGCGGACTGCCGGGGGAAAAATTCAAAAGTGTCGTGGACGCAGGTCGAAACCGGATCGGCGATCACGTGGAAATATCCCTCCTGCGTTCTCAAGGGCGAGAATTCCTCGGGCGAGTTTTATTCGATCGCCATCACCAACAATCATCAGCAGGCCGACACCGGCACCAAGATGATCCATCTTGGCCGAAACACGAAATCGCGCATCATCGCCAAGGGCATATCGGCGGGGAAATCGAACTCGACCTATCGCGGACTTGTCAGCATTCATCGCAACGCGTCTGGCGCGCGCAATTTCACACAGTGCGATTCGCTGCTCATCGGGCGCGATTGCGGCGCGCATACGATCCCCTATATCGAGAGCAAAAATCCGTCGGCGATCCTTGAGCACGAGGCGACAACCTCGCGCCTGTCGGAAGACCAGTTGTTCTATTGCCAGCAGCGCGGGCTCTCGGGCGAGGAAAGCGTTGCGCTCCTCGTCAACGGCTTTTGCAAGGACGTGTTGCAGGAACTGCCGATGGAATTTGCGGTTGAGGCGCAAAAACTTGTGAGCGTGAGCCTTGAGGGGAGTGTCGGGTGATGTCGATGAAGCAAGACCATAACCCGCTCATCCCGGCGAAAGCCGGGATCCAGTCCTTCTCTTTCCAAAAAATGTCGCAACCCGGAATTGATTTTGCATGGATCCCGGCTTTCGCCGGGTTGAGCGGAGCTAGAGGCGCAGTCTGTGCAATCGCTGCGCTCCTTCTCGCCGCCTGCTCTGCAGAACCAGCGCCGCGCGTATACGACCGCGATCCGTCGCTGCCGGCGGAATATCCATTCTCATCGGCGGTCATCGTCGGCGACATGATTTACCTGTCTGGCGAAATTGGCCGGGCGCCGGGCAGCACGACGCTCGTCGAAGGCGGCGTCGGCGCTGAAACGCGGCAGATATTCGAGAATTACAAGGCGACGTTAAATCGTCTCGACGCCGATCTTTCTGACATCGTCAAATGCACGGTCTTCCTCGACGACATGTCGAAATTCGCGGAGATGAACGCGGTCTATGCGGAATATTTCCCGGAAGAGAAGCCCGCGCGCTCGACCTTCGGCGTTGACGGACTTGCGCTCGGCGCGGCGCTTGAAATCGAATGCCTCGCGGTGAAGTCATGATCGAATACCGGCGCGAGCTGACGGTGCCGTGGGGTGAGTCCGATCCGTTCGGCCTCGTTTATTTCCCGCGCATGCTCGCCTGGTTCAACGATACGGAGCACGATCTGTTGCGATCGATCGGCTACGGCGCCGACAAGACAATCCGCGAGCGGCGGACAGCCTTCGTCATGGGCTCGATCGATTTTCGTTTCGTCGGACCCGCCGCCTATGGAGACCGCATCGAAACCTCGATTCACTTAAAGAAGGTGACGCGCTCAACCTTGATCTGGGAATGCAAGGCGATCCGTCTCGCCAATCGCCAGCTGGTGACGCAAGGGACAGCGATCCGCATCTACGCGCAAATTCAGGACGACGGAAATCTTGAATCGGCGGCCATCCCCGATGATCTGCGCGCCATTCTTTTGCATGGGACGGAAATCGAAAACGCGGCGGATGAAGCCGCTGTTGACAGCTGGGTCTACAAAGGGGCGATACCGGAATGAAGCGCGCGCTAATTATTTTCGCCGTTTGCGTCTCAGCGCCGACATTCGCGGCGGCGGCAGAAAATCCGATCCCTTCGTCGGGCGGCTCGCTCATCATGCCGAAAGACGCGCTCCCCGGGCCCTTGGAGGCCGGGTGGAAAGGCGAAAAGGTTTGCGAAGTGATGGAGGAGAGCGACGAATTCCGCGCGCTGAAATGCACATTCGCGCCCGGCGTCGGGCATGATCGTCATTATCACGCGCCGCATTTTGGGTACGTCCTGCAAGGCGGCAAAATGCGCATCACCGACAAGAGCGGAGTCGCTGAACGCGATCTGAAGACTGGCGCATCGTGGAAAAGCGACGGCGTGGTCTGGCACGAAGCGATCAATATCGGCGATACGACGGCGATTTATATCATCGTAGAGATGAAGGCGAATTGATGCTCAGGATCGACAATCTCCACGTTTCGGTCGGCGGACACGAAATCCTCAAAGGGCTGACGCTCGATGTGCCGGCTGGCGAAGTGCACGCGATCATGGGACCGAACGGGTCGGGCAAGTCGACCCTTTCGTATGCCGTCGCAGGACGCGAGAATTATGATGTGACGGCGGGCGCCGTCTCGCTGTCGGGCGAGAATATCCTCGGCCTCAACCCGAATGAGCGTGCGGCGAAGGGTTTGTTCCTGTCGTTCCAGCACCCGATGGAAATTCCGGGCGTCGCGACGATGAACTTCATTCGCACAGCGCTCAACGCGCAGAAAAAAGCGCGCGGCGAGGCGGAAGTTTCCGCCGCTGACTTCCTGAAACTCATTCGAGCGAAAGCGAAAATCGTCGGCCTCACCGACGAGAAGCTCAAACGCCCCTTCAATGTCGGGTTCTCCGGCGGCGAAAAGAAGCGCATGGAAATGCTTCAAATGGCGATTTTCGAGCCGCGCTTTGCTATCATGGACGAAACGGATTCAGGGCTCGACATCGATGCGCTGAAGATGGTCGGCGAAGTCGTGAACTCGTTGCGCGGCCAGAAGGGCGACAAGACGGCGCGCGGATTTCTCGTCATCACGCATTATCAGCGGCTTCTCGATTATCTAAAGCCCGACCGCGTGCATGTGCTCGCGGGCGGGCGCATCGCAAAGTCGGGAGGGCCGGAACTCGCGGTTGAGCTTGAACAGTCCGGCTACGACAAATTCATCGAGGCCGCATGACGCGCGCTGCGCCAATCGCATTTGAATCCGCGCTCGCCGCGCGCGCACAGAATTTGAACGCTGTGCGCTCAATGGCGTTCGAGGCTTTCAAGCGGCAGGGATTTCCGCACCGGCGGATCGAGGGCTGGCGGTGGTCGGACTTTCATAGCGCCTTGCGCGATACAGCGTTTGGCCCGGCGCCCATCCACGAAATCGCGCCGCCGCTCGCTATTGACCTCGCCGGGCTAAAGCCGGTTGAACTTCGCATCGTGAACGGGCGGATCGACGTTCCGGCTGACGCCTTTCCAAAAGGCATTCAATACGGGGTCGTCGATGCGGTTGGAACGATCCCCGATCTTGAGAATCATTCAATTGCGGCGCTCAACGTCGCGATGGCGAAAAAGGCGCTTGGGATCGAGATCGCCGAGGGCGTCGAATTTGCGCAGCCTATCGTGATCCGCCACATCAATACAGGCGCAGGGTTTTCCTTCGCGCAAAGTCTGATGCGTCTTTGCGACGGCGCGCGCGCGACGATCATCGAAACATTTGAAGGCGAGGGGGCGGCGTTTTACTCGCATCTTTTCCATCTGGTTTTGAAGGATGGCGCGCGCCTCGATCGCGCCGTCATTCACGAAACGGACGGGAACGCCGTCGTGCATTCGATTTGCGCCGCGAAAGTTGAAGGCGGCGCGCATTTCAATCAGGCGAGCCTTTCGACTGGCGCGCGCCTCGCACGGCACGAAACGCATGTGCATTTCGTCGCTGCGGGGGCGAAGGCTGCCATCGCGAGCGCCGCGCTTTTGTCAGGCGAGCGCCACAGCGATTTTACCAGCGAAGTGCTCCATCTGGGCGAAGGGTGCGAGACGCGCCAGCGCCATAAGGGCGTCGCGCGCGACAGGGGCCGCAATATATTTCAGGGAAAATTTCGCGTAATGCGCGGCGCGCAGAAAACCGATGCGCGGATGAATGCCGATGCGCTGTTGCTTTCCGATACGGCGGAATCAAACTGCAAGCCAGAGCTTGAAATCTACGCGGATGACGTTCAATGCGCGCATGGAAGCACGTCGGGCGCGCTCGATGCGGCGGCGATATTTTACATGCGACAGCGCGGACTTTCAGAGGAAGCTGCGCGCGCGATGCTGATCGAGGCCTTCGTTGCGAGCGTCTTTGACGTTATCGCCCATCCCGGCATTGCGCAGGCGTTCCATCACCGCGTCGCCAAATGGCTGGAGAGCGCATGACTTCAACGCTCGACATCAACGCCATCCGCGCCGAATTCCCGATCCTTGCGCGCGAGGTTTACGGCAAGCCGCTTGTCTATCTCGACAACGCCGCCTCGGCGCAAAAGCCGCGCGCCGTGATCGATGCGATGAAGCAGGCGATGGAGGGCAGCTACGCAAATGTCCATCGCGGGCTCCACCTTCTCGCCAATGAGGCGACGACAGCGTTCGAGGCGGCGCGCAAGTCTGCGGCGACTTTTTTGAACGCGTCATCGTCCGATGAAATCATCTTCACGGCGGGCGGCACCGATTCGATGAATCTTGTCGCCAACAGTCTCGGTCAGGGAATGAAGGAGGGCGATGAAATCATCCTCTCCGTCATGGAGCATCATTCAAATATTGTCCCGTGGCATTTCCTGCGCGAGCGCAAAGGCGTCGTATTGAAGTGGCTCGACGTCACTGACGACGGCGAGATCGACCTTGCGGCGTTCGAAGCGCTGATGACGAAGCGGACAAAGCTTGCGGCGCTGACGCACATGTCGAATGTCCTCGGCGCACCGGCGCCGGCGAAGGAATTGACGCGCTTCGCGCACAAACATGGCGTCAGGATTTTCTTCGACGGCTGTCAGGGCGCCGTGCATGGGCGCGTCGATGTTCAGGATATCGGCTGCGATTTCTATGCGATGACCGGGCACAAGCTTTACGGGCCGACGGGCATCGGCGTTTTGTACGGCCGGGGCGACGTTCTGAAATCGATGCCGCCGTTTCGCGGCGGCGGCGAGATGATCGAAGTCGTGGCGCAGGACTACGTCACCTACAATGATCCGCCGCACCGGTTCGAAGCGGGAACGCCGCCGATCCTCGAAGCGATTGGGCTCGGCGCTGCGCTCGACTGGATGATGAAAAAAGGCGTCGATCAGATCGCCGCGCATGAAGCGATGCTCGCCCGGCACGCTATGTCGGAAATGCGCAAACTCAATTTCGTACGCCTTTTTGGCGATGCGAACGGCAAGGCGCCGATCATTGCTTTCAATGTCAACGGCGCACATCCGCATGACGCATCGACCATTCTCGACCGGGCCGGGATCGCCATCCGGGCCGGGCACCACTGCGCGCAGCCTTTAATGAAGCGCCTCGGCGTTTCGGCGACGGCGCGCGCTTCTTTCGCTGTCTACAACACCCACGAAGATGTCGAAGCGCTTCTGAGCGGCCTTCATAAAACGCACGATCTGCTTAAATAGGAAACGGCCATGCATGATGTGATCGAACTCAACGCCGAAGAAGAACGCCCGCAAGCGGCGGTCGCGAGCGGCGATGCGATTCCGGTCGAAGAGATGAAGCGGATTACGGCGGATGTCGTAAGAGCGCTCAAGACCGTTTACGATCCCGAGATCCCGGTTGATATTTATGAACTCGGCCTCATCTATAAGGTTGACCTTGCCGACGATCGCCTTTTGTCCGTCGAGATGACATTGACCGCGCCCGGGTGCCCGGTGGCGGGTGAGATGCCCGGCTGGGTGGAAGGCGCCCTTCGCGGCATCGAGGGCGTCGAAGACGTCAAGGTGAACATGACATTCGACCCGCCCTGGACGGCGGAGCGGATGTCCGACGAGGCGAAACTGGAATTGGGGTATTTGTAATGGCTCGCAGACCAAGACCGAAAGTCGTGACGCTGACTGACGCCGCCGCAGGGCGGATGCAGGAGATCATGTCCGGCGCGGATGACAAATTCATCGGCGTTCGGATCGGCGTCAAGAATGGCGGCTGCGCCGGCATGGAATATGAAATGAGCTACGCGACCGAAGCAAAGCCCTTCGAAGAGGTCGTCGAGGAAAACGGCGTCAAGGTTCTGATCGACCCGAAAGCGATCCTCTTCCTCATCGGCACTGAGATCGACTTCGTTACCGAAAAGCTTTCCTCGCGCTTCACCTTTCGCAATCCGAACCAGACCGACGCCTGCGGCTGCGGCGAAAGCGTCACGATCGTGCCGGCGACGCTGGACGCCTGACCTGAATGGCGGAAATATTCTGACCTGCGGCCGCGGCGGCGGCCGTCGTCTGCCGCTGAGTTGCGTTCAGCGTCCCGCGCGCGCTATAGGCGGGGCTGACAAGGAACCCCAAAATGGCGATGAAAAAGAAGAGGGGTCTGCCGTCGGCTTATGCCGAGGCGACCAAGGATGCGCGCTTTGCCGGCACTTTCGAGGTGTTCGTTCCGGTCGAAGGCCGCGTCAGACCGCATCGCGTGGCGCAGCAATTTGCGAGCAAGCAAGCCGCTGAAAGCTGGATATACAGCCCCGAAGGCGAATCCGCGATCGCGGAAATCCGGCGCGAAGCCCAGACATAGTCGCGACCGGATTGGTATTGCAGCGTTGAGCCATTCGACTAATCTGGCGCAGTAACGCAGGTTGCGCCCCCAATGGCTGTTTCCGCCTCCTTCATTGATCACGCGAAAGAGCTGTTCGCGCCGTTCGGCGAGATCCGCATCCGCAAGATGTTCGGCGGCGCCGGCGTTTATTGCGACGAGCTTTTCTTTGCGCTGCTTGACGATGATGCGGTTTATTTCAAGGTTGACGACGATACGCGCAAAGACTTCGTCCGGCGGGGCCTTGCGCCGTTCTCCTTTGAAATGAAGGACGGAACACGCGCCGAAATGAACGGCTATTATTCGGCGCCTGAAGAAATCTTCGATGACGAGGATGAATTGAAGCGTTGGGGAACAATGGCGCTTGATGCGGCCTCGCGCGCGGCAAAGTTCAAGAAGAAACCGGCGAAGAAGAAAGCGGCGTCACCGCGCAAAGCCCGCCGCAAATAATCTCGATCGCAGCGCCCATTGTGACGCGTCGCGCAGCAGAGCGTCACAACGGGCCGGGCCCATACCGGTCAAAAACGCGCCATGAGTTTCGAGGCTTGCTCCAGATAAAATGCGGGGGAAAGGGCGCCCTTGCGCCGGCAGGGATATTCCTGATCTGCGGAGATGCCGGCGGCGGCGCGCTCTTCAAGCGAAAGCCGTTCAATCCCTGCAGATTTCACCGCAGCGCACGCCTCGTTTGCAAGATCGCCGCCGCGCCGAGCAGGCGGAAGCGCCAGGTCCGTCAATCCGCCATTGGACCCGAGAACATAGGCGCGCGCCGCCGTCGCGATGATCGCTTTTGGCGAGGAACTATCCGGCGTTGTCCGTTCGAGGTCTGACAGCGATGCGATCTTGCGGCCGGTCGCCGCCGCCCAAACGCCGGCATCGCCATCACTTGTCACAGTCGCAAATCGGCCGCCGTCCGATGTAAAACCGATCGCGCGGATCGTCTGGTCCGTTCCGACATTGATCATCGCGCGCAGCGCGCCCGTTTTCCCGTCCCAAAGCCGCGCATCGGGAATGGAGCCAAGATCGGCAAAGCCCGTCGTGACGAGCGAGGAGCCGTCATCCGAAAATGCTGCGCGCTCGACGCTTTCATAGGCGTCGAAGGGAAGTATTGAGACGATCCGGCCGTCGGCGCCGTCGAGAAGCACGGCGTGATCGACGGCGAATTCGCCGTTCGGACTATCATCCTCGATCGCGAGAATGCGCGCTCCGTCGCCGGAAGCGACAATGCGCTTGAGGTCGAGACGTTTCACGCCTGCAGGGTCCCCGATGAACTGCTTGTAGCCTTTGTATTCCCAAAGCAGCGCGCCGCCGTCGGCGTTAAATGCCGCGACGCGTGTTCTCGATGCGCCGTAGACCGTCTTTCCATCTTCGGAAAGGAAAGCGTCAAACCACCGCGCGTCGCCGGGCGCAACCTCGGCGATTTGCGCGCCTGTCTCGACCACCGCAACGATGAGACCGCCTTCGGCGCTACGATAGGCGAGCCGGCGGCCATCTGCGGAAAGCCCCTGCGCGGCGATGGCGGCGCCGTCAAACGAGGCGATGACGACGCCTCTATTGTCCCTTACTTCGATAGGTCCGTTGTCGATTTTGACAGCGAAGCGCTTTCCTGCGCGGTCGAGCGCGAGGTCCACCGCTTTCTTTTCGAGCGCAATGTCTGCGATTGCGGCTCCCGCATCGTCGACGATCGATACTTCAGTGCCGCCATTTTCGAGAATGCCGATAGTGCGGCGTCCGGGCCCTTGCGCGACGAGGGTGACGCCGGCTCGCTTTGAGGTCGAGCTGCGCGCCGACGTGTTCCAGACGCGAATTTCCCCGGCCTCATCGCCGGTTACGATCGCGGGTCCCGGCGCTGCGACAATTGCCGAAATCGGCGAACCGCCGCCGCTAAGACGCGCTATCGCGGCGCCGCTCGAAGGATCATAAACGACGCCTTCGCTGCGAGAAAAAGCGACGAGTGCGGACCCATCGCCTGAAAATTTGACGCGATCGGCGGACGCGCTCCAGAGCGGAGCATTCCCAAGGCGACGATAAACATTGAGCGTTGCTGCGTTGGTTTCATAGTCACTTATGACAACGGCGTAGAATTCGCCGTCCGGACTGACGGCAAGGTCCATGAGGCCGACAAGCCCCTCGTCAGCGCCTTCCGACGGCTCCAGTCTCCAGAGTATTTCGCCGCTCGCCGCATCATACGTGACAACGCCGCCGCTCCAGGCGCTCGCGATCAAATGGCGATCATCGGCGGCGAGGATAAGACTGCGCGGCCAGTCATCTCCAAACGGCCAGTTGAAAGTCGCCAGCGTCGCGCCGGCGCCCGCGTCGATTTTGGCGAAGGTTGATTTAGACCGCATCGAGAAGATGGCGCCGCCGGTTTTGTCGAATATGGGTTCGGGCGCTGATTCTCCCTCGCTGAAATCTTCGCCCCAGGCGGACGGATCGTCAGCGTCGGTATCGAATTCAAATCGCTGCTCGCCGGTCGCCGCGCTGAACGCGCCGACATGGCGCGTGCGCCAGTTGAAGGCTAGTATCGTTGCGCCGTCCGGGCTCCATTCAAATCCGTTCATCGGCGTGAAACCGGTCGGCGAAGCGCCGAGCGCGACAAGAGGGCAACCGGTCGCGACTTCGTAGACGATGCCGAGCGCCTTCGCCCATTTGTCGTCTGCGAACTCGCCATAGAGATCGACGTTGCAGGCGGTAAATCCGTTTTCAGGATTTTGCTGCGCGCCAAAGGTGACAAAGCGGGCGCCGTCGGGGCTCAATTCAACATCGTGGGCGGCGTAGATGAAGGATTCCATCCAGCGCCCGGCCCATGGGGCCACAAATTTTTCCTCGCCGGTCGCGGCGTTCCACACGCGCAGCCAGCCGGTAAGCCCGACGCTCGCAGCGGTCGCGCCGTCTTTGCTGACATCTATAGAGGCGATCAGCTCGCGTTCGATGCGGTGCGCGTCGAAGCGAAGGCGCGTGCGGTTGCCCCAAAGGGCGGCCTCCACCACATCTTCCGCGTCGGGTGATATGCTATCGATCGCCAGTCCATCTCCCGCTGGAAGCCCCTGCAGAGCGATGCGCGCTGCAAGATCGTACTTCCCTTCTGCAATCGCGGTCCACGCAATGCCTGCATAGGTGGCGGACTGATTGATGCGGGCAGCGATTAGTTGCCGGACCGCGCCGAATGTGCTCGCCGCTGCGAGCGCTGCAAGCGCGGACATCGCCAGCGCGACGCGGCGTATCGCGCGCCGCTCCTGTCGTTCCATCTCCGCCTGACGCTGGCCGAGAATGTCCGGAGCAAGACCGATCATCGCAGCGACGGTTTTAAGGACAGCGTAATGGAATCCCTCCGCCTGCGGACGAAGATCGGGCGCGATCGGGTCCGGTTCGCGCTCATCGGTCATCTGCCCGTCCGCACCCATCACGCGCAGCAGCGCAGGCGGGAATGCGCCGTTCGGCGCATGCAACGCGTCAAACTCGACCGGATCGCCGTCGACGAGGATTGCAATGATGCGGTCTCGTCCGCCTAGCCGCTTGTAACTTTCAATCTCGACGTTGACCCAGCGCGACGCCGCCGAGTGCGGCGAACAAAGAACGATCAGGAAAGCCGAATCCGCGAGCGCTTGCTGAATGCGCGTCCCAAGATCGCCAGCGGCGCTTGAATCGGTGATGTCCCTGAAGACCGGAATGAGCCTCTTGGGCACCGGCCCGAAAAGGGTGTTTCGCGCGACCAAAGGTTTTGGGATGCGATAGCGTTCAATCGCGCGCTGAAAGCTCTCGCCGATGCGCTTGTCGGCGCGCGAATAGCTGACGAACGCCGTGTAATGATAGCGGTCCCATAGATGCGTCTCTTCGCCCTGCCGCATCTTGCCCCTGCCGATTTGCCCCGATGGGAGCGTAACGCAAGGACGAGGGCAGGTCTAATCGGATTTCGGCGTTCGCGTGCGGCGCAGCAAATGCGCGGCAGTCATCCGGCCCCGAAGCTCTGCACGAGGCTGCCCGCTACCAGCCGCCAGCCGTCGATCAGCACGAAAAAGATCAACTTGAACGGCAGGGAAATGACGATCGGCGGCAACATCAGCATGCCCATCGCCATCAGGATCGACGAGATCACCATGTCGATGATCAAAAACGGGATGAAGATCAAAAAGCCGATCTCGAACGCCCGGCGAAGCTCTGAGATCATGAAGGCCGGCGTCACCACATAGAGCGGCGACGCCTCAGGCGTTTCGGGCTTGACCTTGGCGAGGTCGAAGAAAAGCGCGAGATCTTTTTCGCGCGTTTGCGTCAGCATGAATTCTTTCAACGGCGCCGCAGCGGCGGGGAGCGCCTGCTCAAGAGGCATTTCTTCCTTCATCAGCGGCGCGATGCCGGCGGTGTAAGCTTCGGTGAAGGTCGGCGCCATGACGAAGGCCGTAAGGAACAGGGCAAGCGACATGATGACCGGGTTCGGCGGGCTCTGCTGCACGCCGATCGCAGTCCGCAGAAGCGACAGCACCACGACAATGCGAATGAAGGACGTCATCATGATCAAGATCGACGGCGCAAGCGAGAGCACCGTCATCAGCATCACAAGCTGAATGATGCGCGAGGAGAACCCGCCGCCTTCGCCCATGTCGAGCGTCAATGTCTGCGCGAACGCCGCCGAAGGAAGAACAGCGACGGCGGCGAGGATCAGGGCGAAGATGCGCGTGCGCGCTGTCATATGATGCCGGCGGCGCGAAGCGCCATGGTCCGGTCACGCGGCGCGCGGTGCAACAGCTTTGCCACGGTTTCTGGAACGTGCAGCTTTTTCAACGGCAGTTGCGAAGCGATCGAATTGAAAGGGTCGGCGGCTTCTTCAATCTCGCGTGCGGGAATCGCTTTTTCGACGACCGTGACCTGCGATTGGTCGAGGATGATGAGATGCTCGCGCCCGTCGCACGATATGATCGCGGCCCGGCGGCGCTGATCGAGCGGCAATGTCTCAATCAGGGCGAGACGCCGCGCGCGATTGATCGCGAAAGCGCCGTTTTGAAGTCCGAATTTCTTTGTAGCGATGGCGGCAAGGCCGATCATGCCTATTACGGCGATCAGCGCGAAGAATATGCGAACGATATCGATGAGTTCCATGGCCGGCATCCTTGCTTGAGAGTTTCTCACCAAGAATAGAATTAGAATTGTCCGCTTAATGGCCGGTTAAGGTTAATTCCGTGGCGCGTAGAATGCGGCGAGGCTGGCGAGATCTGCAAGTTCTCCGCCGAAACCTTTTGTAAAGAATTCTAAATAGCGGCGGATGAGCGCGAGCGACGAATCGATTGCGGCGCTGTCCGGCGCATAAGGATTGCCGCCAACGGTCAGCGTCGTTGAATGAAACGAAAAGGTGAGCACGGGCGTTTCGGCTTCAGCGAGGCTTTTCGTAAGCGAGACGAGTTCATCAAAGCGCGCCTGCTCGCAGGAGAGTCTGAACGGTGCCGTGAAACGTCGCGAATAGGGCGCCCGCTTATTGCTGAGGCCAGGCGTTTCGGGCTGTTTCAGAAATGCGCGCCCGCCGCGCAAGGCGAGTGCGCCGCAAACAGGCGTCACGACGACGCCGCCGCGATCCGTTGCGACAGTGAACGGCGCGTTTGATGCGCCCGAAAAATCCGGCCCGCCTTTCTGCGAAAAGTCGAAAGCCGCCGAAGGGCTGAAATCAAAACGAATTCCTGCGTCCGCCAGCTCGCGATAGGCGAGGGGCGATACGCCGTAGCGTCCGGCGCGGTGCGCGATGGGGCGAAAACCGAATGCGCGCTCAAAAGCGTGCCCGAGCGACGCGAGTTTCGCCGCGTGAACGTGTTGGGGCAAATTGCATTGCCAGGAATAATATTCACCCGCGAACCCGCCGAGCGGCGGCGTGTTCCACTGGTGAAGATGAAGGCCAAGATCGGCGCGCCCCTGTTCGGTAAGGCGGCGGAAATAACCGGCGGTCTCGGCGTTATTCATCAGCGGATAGGTGATGAAGTAGAGCGGGCGCGCGCCAAATTCCTCGCACAGGGTCTGGAAGCGGTCGATGTCGGCGGGTCGTGCGATCTTGTGCCCGTCCGGAGAAAATCCGCTCCAGTCGAAGATTTCCTCGGTATCGATGGTGACGATAAGCTTCTGCTTTACGGGCGCCTCGCGCAGGAGCGGCTCGCAGCGGATCGATGCGCCAAGCGCCGTGCGCGATTTGATTTCCTCGAACAGCGCAGATAGCCCCCTGGACGTGTCATCCCACGAATGCGCCTCTGCGTAGCGCCGTGTCGCTGCGCGGTCAGTGGTTGCAAAAACGTCTGCAAGCGCTGCGGCGAAAGCCTCGCTCGTGCGTTCGGCGACGATGCGGCCAGCCTCGCTCGCCCGAATGACTTCGCCGCATCCGCCAGCATCCGATGCGACGGCCGGCGTTCCGCAGGCCATCGCTTCAAGCAGAACGTTCGGCCACCCTTCGCGCGTCGAGGCGAGAACGAGTGCGTCGGCAGCGTTGTATATCTCCACAAGTTTTTCATGCGCGAGCGCGCCGAGGAATCGCACACGACCCTCAACGCCGAGGCTTCGCGCCAGTGATATAAGGCGCGCTTTTTCGTCGCCTTCGCCGGCGATCAGCAACGTCGCCTCCGGCAGCGCCGCACTTGCGCGGATGACGACGTCGTGCCCCTTGCGCTCAATCAGGCTGCCGACTGATGCGATAACCTTGCCGCTGACGCCGATTTTTGCGCGAACTGCGTCCCGGTCAATCGGATGAAAGAGATCGAGATCGACGCCGTTCCTGAGGACAGTGATTTTCTCCGCCGGAGCGCCAAGGCGGATGAGGTCTTCCTTTAAAGCGGCGGCGACTGCGACAACGCCGTCCGCCTTGCGGAGCGCGTCAAGGATCATCGAACGCTGGCGAGGATAATTTGCGATGAGGGTCACATCGCTGCCGCGCGCCGTCAGTACGACTGGCTTTCTAAGCGATTTGGCGACGCGAACGGCGGCGACGCCATCCGGATAGAGGTAATGCGCGTCGATAAGGTCAAAGTCGCGGCCTTCGGCGAAGAGTGCGCGCGCCTCGCGCTCAAACGCGCGGGCGAGCGCGGACGGCGCATAATTCATCCCGATCTTCGGGGGGAGAAAATAGCGGGGATGGCGCACCTCGATTTCGCGGCGCGTTTCGGCGAGCGGCGCCGCCGCAAGGCGCGCGTAGCGTCCGAATATCGGTGCGCGCGAGGGAAACCAGGTTATTGGCGCGATGACCGCCGCTTCGCCGCCTGACCAGCGGCGCCATGCGTCGAGGCGGTTTTCCACAAAGACGCCGTGGGACGGAGCGGCGGCGTTCGGGTAGAGGGTCGTAAATGTCAGCAGCCTCATTGCGCCCGCTTGCCGCATGATGGGCCCCAAGACGCAGCCCGTCTTTCTGACTTGGCCTGATCCTTTTGAATTGTCAGCAGAAATTAAGTTATTTTTGACGGAAGGCCGTGTTCAAATGCCAGGATGCGGCAAGAAAACGCGATCACTGAATTTGAAGCGCCGGATACCGGCGAGCGGCCGTTTCCCCTGATCGCTTGCTGGGCGATCTGGGCGGGCGCTTCGGCGGCGCTCTGGACGATTATTCTCGGCCTCCTCTGAATTTGCCCGCGCGGCGGCGATGCGTTGCTGTACGGCAACGCTCCCGGCCTTTGATCAGGCCAAATGTGCCTTGCCCCTTTGCCGCCATAATGGAATTGTTTTAATGCCCGCGTTAACGGTTCGTTAGGCTCGTTTTTCGCTACGCCCGGTTCGATTGTGCCGAAAAGGCTCAATTTGTGATCGAACTGTCGCATTGCGGTGCAACGATGTCTGCCGAACTGACTGGGGGAGTAGATTTTTTGGCGCAAGAAGTAGCGATGTTCGTCGCGTTGGCAGCGGCGTTGCCGGTGTCCGTGCTCATGGCGGGCGCCTTCGCGCCCGAACCCGTTCGCCGCGCCGGTCATGGCCTCGTTCTGTCGGCGGTCGGCGCCGGCGCCAGAACCAAAGAAGCGAACGGCCGGGTCGATCTCGCCGCGGTTAACGACAATGATCTTGAAGCGAGCGTTGCGACGAGGGCTCCGGCCCCGGCGCAATGGGGTAAGCGCGCATTCGATATCGCCGCCGCTCTCAGCCTGCTGATTTTCCTTGCACCGCTCCTTGTCGCAACTGCGATCGCGATCCGCCTCGATACAAAGGGGCCGGTGCTTTATCGCCAGCGCCGTATCGGTTTCCACGGGCGCGAGTTCGACATCTTCAAATTCCGTTCGATGCGTACCGATGCGGAAAAGGACGGCGCACGTTGGGCCGCTGCTGACGATAACCGCATCACACGCGTCGGGCGATTCATTCGGCGTACAAGGATCGACGAAATTCCGCAGGCGATCAACATTCTTTGCGGTGAGATGAGTTTCGTCGGCCCGCGCCCGGAAAGGCCGGAATTTGTGCGGATACTGGAAACGCAGATCCCGCATTATCATGAGCGCCACCTCGTGAAGCCGGGGATCACCGGCTGGGCGCAGGTCAAGCATGAATATACGGCATCGGTTGAAGGCGCGCGGACAAAGCTCACTTACGATCTCTTCTACATCAAGCATTTCTCACTGCTGCTCGATTTTCTGATCGTGTTGATGACGGTGCGCGTCGCGCTTCTTGGAATCGGCAGCCGTTGACCGGAGGCGGGGAGTTTTCTCGCGCCCGCACCTAAGGGACGATGAAAAAGCGGACGGCATATTTTGGCGTAATCGGCGGGGTTATCGCGCTCGCAGCGGCGTCATTCGTCTTCCTTCAGTTCGGTAAGGATGCGCCGTCTGAAATCGCCGCCGCAGAACAGGTTTCCGCAGCTGAAGCGCGCGCGATCGGCGCACGCTGGCGCACGAACCGCACCGCCGAACTCAGCCTTGACTATGCGCAGGCGCTGATCGGCGCCGGTCTTTACGATCAGCTGCTGACTGAAATCGTCGAGCGCGGCCTGTTCTCAGATGACGACGTTTCAGCCGCAATCTTTAGAGCGGAAGCAAGCCTCAGGCAGGGCCGCTATGAAGAGGCGATGTCGGTTGCGGCGGGCTCTGCTGAAAATCCTTATTTCGCCTTTGCACGCGCACGCGCAACTTACGCCCTCACGGGTGATGCTGACACCGCGGCGAAAGACCTTTCGGATGCGCTGCGCGGACCTCAAGCGCTTGCGGGCGAGGCGTGGCTTTTTCGGGCGCGAATCGCCCTCGACGCCAATGACCTTGAGAGCGCGGCGGCTGCTTCGCGTCGCGCGCTTGAAGCTGGATCGGCGCCGGCCAGAGCGGAGTTGATCGTCATTGAAAGCGCAGTTCGAGCCGGAGATATCGCCGGTGCGGCAGAAAAGCTCGACGCGCGCGCCAAGCGCTTTCGAGGCGCCGCCGATCCCGAGGCATTTCGGCTGGCGGCGATGATCAGGCTGCGGGCGGGAGAGGCGAAAGAAGCGGCCC
>JBGSLM010000008.1:0-5895 GCA_041740755.1 Parvularculaceae bacterium
CCGCGCGGCGATGGTTGCGGATGACGCGAAGCATCGCTTCGCGGTTTTCACGCCAGGCCGGAAAAGCGCCGACGGAGCCCGCCATTTCAGCGGAAGCGCGATAGGCGGCGCCGGTCAAAAGCGAGGAGATCGCAGCGCCGGTCGCGCGCGCGACCGGGCTGTCATAGGAAACGCCGGACGCCATGAACAATGCGCCGAGATTGGCGTAGCCAAGCCCCAGCGTGCGGTAGTCATAGGATTTGCGGGCGATCGTCGCCGAGGGAAACTGCGCCATCGCGACCGAAATTTCGAGCGCCGCCGTCCACAAGCGGCAGGCGTGTTCAAACGCTGCAACGTCAAATCCGTCAGCCGTCTTGAATTTAAGAACATTGATCGAGGCGAGATTGCACGCCGTATCGTCAAGAAAGAGATATTCAGAGCACGGATTGGATGCGCGAATGGGGCCGCCGGCGGGGCAGGTGTGCCAGGCGTTGGTCGTGTCGTGGAATTGCAAACCGGGGTCGGCGCAGCGCCAGGCGGTTTCCGCGATAAGGTCCCAGAGTTTTCGCGCGCGAACCGTCTTCACCGTCGCGCCGTTCGACCGGTTCGTCAGCGCGAAGTCGCCGTTCGCCGACAGCGCATCGAAGAAGGCGTCATTGAGGCGCACGGAATTATTGGCGTTCTGGCCCGAAACGGTTCGATAGGCTTCGCTATCCCAGTCGAGATCATAGCGATCGACGACGAGCGATTTGGCGCCGGCGCGCGCATATTCGATCGCGCGGCGGATCGACGCCTCGGGAACGCCGGCCTTCTTTGCGGCGCGCACTTCTTTCTTCAGCGCCTCGTTTCGCCGCGGATCGGTGCGCTCATCGCCTTCAATCGCCCAGCAGGCCGCAACGACTTTCGGCAAATGCCGCGCCAGAACGCGCGAGCCCGCGACGAGCGCTGCGACTTTTTCTTCTTCGACCGCCTTCCAGCGAATGAAGTCTTCAATATCTGGATGATCGCAATCGACGACGACCATTTTGGCCGCGCGGCGCGTCACGCCGCCGGATTTGACAGCGCCGGCCGCGGCGTCTCCGACTTTGAGGAAGGACAGGAGCCCCGAGCTTTTGCCGCCGCCGGAAAGCGCTTCGCCGGAACCCCGAAGGCTCGAATAATTGGTGCCCGCGCCCGATCCGAATTTGAACAAACGCGCCTCGCGCGCCCAAAGGTCCATGATGCCGTTCTCGCCGACGAGATTATCGTCGACGGACTGGATGAAACAGGCGTGCGGTTGCGGCCGCTGATAGGCGTTGTCGGATTCGATGACGGCGTTGGTTTCGGGATCGACGTAGAAATGCCCGTGGCTCTCGCCCTCTATGCCATAGGCCCAATGAAGTCCTGTATTGAACCATTGCGGCGAATTCGGCGCGCCGATCTGGCGCGCGAGCATCGCCGTCATTTCATCGAC
Organism: Parvularculaceae bacterium; assembly: GCA_041740755.1. GTDB lineage: Bacteria > Pseudomonadota > Alphaproteobacteria > Caulobacterales > Parvularculaceae > Amphiplicatus. Next base: position 1,433 of record JBGSLM010000008.1, read on the forward strand.
GAATATCTGCGCCTGTTCGGCGCTGACGAAGAGGCCGGATTTCCAGCCCCAATATCCCCAGGCGCCCGCAAGCCGGTCGAACACCTGACGCGCGCTTTTCTCAGGGCCATAGCGCTGATCCGGCGGAAGTTTCGCGAGCGCTGCGACATCCGGCATCGAGCGCTGAAGAAACGCGGGAACGCCCTTTTCGGGAACGCGCCGCGTCGCCGCCGGAACGCCGCCCTTGCGGAAATATTTCTGGGCGATGATGTCGACGGCGGTCTGGCTCCAGTCCGCCGGCGCCTCGATATCGCGCGCTTCGTGCAGAACGGCGCCGCTCGCCGACCGTATTTCGCTATCGGTCGTGCGGAAGCGGACGCCGGCATAGCCGCCGCCTGTCTCGGTCGAAAAACAGCGTTCAAAGCGCATCGGTCGGGAATTTCCTTGAATGCGGCCGCCATTCTAGCGGCGCGCGCCAGTCATCACAATGTTCTAAGGCGCAGGCAAGGCGGCCAAAAGCCTATGTTTTTAGGGATTTATTTGGCTGTTTCGAGACCGAATTCGGCGCATTTGGGACCGGCAAATCGTCGCGCGGCGGTTCGGTGGACGCCAAGGGCGAGGTGCGCCATATTCCGGCCGATTCAACCGCCCAGAATTCGGCAAGAACGAATCAGGGACTACAAAAGACGGGTCATGCTGAAGCAGCTTTTCGCCTGGTGGGATACGACGACTTACGGAACCTCGTTCACCTTGTGGCGGCGGGCGGCGCGGCATGTCGGCAGCGACGAGCAGGGCAACCGCTATTTTGAGGAAAAAACGCCGAGCGGCCCTGACGGCAACAGGCGCCGCTGGGTCGTCTATCACGGCGTCGCCGAAGGCTCGCGCGTGCCGCCGGACTGGCACGGCTGGATGCACCAGACGGTGTCTGACCCTCCGACCGTCGCGCCGTTAAAGCGTCAGGCGTTCGAAAAAGAGCATCTTCCCAACATGACGGGGACGCCGCTCGCCTATCATCCGCCGGGAAGCCTCTCGAATACGGGCGGCGCGACGCCGCAGCGCGACTACGAAGCCTGGTCGCCGGAACAATAGGGAAGGGGCGCGATGTCGAAAGGTCAGTTCTTCGAATCGCTTGTCGGCGTCATCGTCGTCGCTGTCGCCGCAGCGTTTCTCTATTACGCGTATCAGACGAGCGGCCGCGCCCTGACGGCGCGCACCTATAATGTCGGCGCCGTCTTTGGCCGCGTCGACGGCGTGACGACAGGCTCTGAGGTGCGCATCTCCGGCATCAAGGTCGGCGCGGTATCCGACAGCAGACTCGATCCGAAAACTTTTGAGGCGCGCGTCAGCCTTGCCGTCGCGCGCGATATCGCCATCCCGGAAGATTCGATCGCCAAGATCGTTTCCGATGGACTGCTCGGCGGCGCCTATGTGTCGATCGAGCCCGGCGGAAGCGACGTCATGCTCGCAGAAGGCGACACGATCTCGATCACGCAAGGCTCAGTCGATCTTCTCGGTCTTGCGATGCAGGCGTTCACCAGCGCCGACAAATCAAAGGACGCCGCCGCCCCGGCTGTGCAGCCTGATCCCCTTGGAGAAATGCCATGAAGCGTGTTGCGTTTGCTTTTGGATCGCTGGCGCTGTTTGCCGCCGCGTCGGCGCAGCAGTCCGATCCGTTTCTTGACGATCTGGCGGCGCCCCAGCCATCGGCGGAAGCGGGGCCGAGCGAGCTTGATATTCTGTCGGAGGGCGAGAACTCCGATTTTCCGGACATCGACGCCGTGAAAGCGCGCAAGCCCATTTCAGTGACGCTTCGCGCGCTCAACAAGGTGACCGCGAAATATACGGACGTTGAAATCAAAATCGGCGAGACCGCAAAATACGGCGCCCTCGAATTGACGCCGCGCTATTGCGACAAGCGCCCGCCGGAAGAATTTCCCGAGACGACCGCGTTTGTCGAAATCGTCGACAAGAGCGCGGAGAACAAATCGGATTACAAAGTCGGCGCCGATGATCCGGCGCAACAGCCGCCTGTTGCAGACGCAATCGCCGCCGCCGATGTCCTCGGTCCCGCGGCCGGCGAGCGCAAACTTCCCGAGGGCATGATCTTCAGCGGATGGATGTTCAAATCGAGCCCCGCGCTCAACGGCGTCGAGCACGCGGTCTATGACGTCTGGGTGATCGACTGCAACACGGTCAATATCGACAATTGATCGGGCGCCGCGCGAAAGTCCGCGCGCACGTCGAGAAGGCGGCCGAGCATCAGTTGATAGTCCGTATCCGGACATTCTCGCACGCCGAACTGCGCAAGGTGCGGCGTGTAAAACTGGGTGTCCAATAGCTGAAAGCCTGTGAGCTTCAACCTCGCGATCAGGTGGAGCATCGCGATCTTGCTCGCGTCGCGCTCAGTCGAGAACATGCTCTCGCCGCAGAAAATTCCGCCGAGCGCAACGCCGTAAAGACCGCCGACCAGCCGTCGCTCGCGCCAGCATTCGATCGAATGCGCAAATCCGGTCTGATGCAATTCAAGATAGACGTCTTCTATCGCGCGGTTGATCCAGGTGTCTTCGCGGCCTTTCGCGCTTTTGGCGCAGGCGCTTATCACCTCGGCGAAGCGCGTATCGACCGTGATCTCGAACGGCGCGTTCTTTAATGTGCGCAGCAGACGCCTGGGCGCGCGCGCCTCGTCAAGCGGCAAAACGCCCCTCGTTTCTGGAAGGACCCAGACCGCAGCGTCGTCGCGGCGCGACCGCGCCATCGGAAAATAGCCGAGCGTATAGGCTTTCAGAAGATCGTCAGGATCGATCCTAAAGGCGGAATCGCGCGGCATCTTTCAAATATCGGATGCGCCGCCGCGTCCCGCAAGCGGTCACTCCGCGGCTTTGCCCTCGCGCGCCAGCCACTCTTCCAGCCAGTGAATATGATAGTCGCCGCGCTGGAATTCCGGCTCCTCGATCAGGTCCTTAAACAGCGGGATCGTCGTCTCGACCCCGACTAGCTGCATTTCCTGCAGGCAGCGCCTCAAGCGTTTGATGCAGGTGTCGCGATCGTCGGCGAAGACAATGAGCTTGCCGACCATCGAGTCGTAATAGGGCGGGATGCGATAGCCGCTATAGACTGCGCTGTCGAAGCGAACGCCAGGTCCGCCCGGCGCGTGGAAATAGGAAATCTCGCCCGGCGAGGGACGGAAAGTTTTCGGATTTTCCGCGTTGATGCGGCATTCGATCGAGTGGCCGCGAAAGACGACTTCATCTTGCCGGAACGACAGCGGCATTCCGGCGGCGATCCTGATCTGCTCGCGCACCAGATCGATCCTCGTCACCTGCTCGGTGATCGGGTGTTCAACCTGCAGGCGCGTGTTCATCTCGATGAAATAGAAGCGGCCGTTTTCGTACAGGAATTCAATCGTGCCGACGCCGAGATAGCCGAGCTTTGCAATCGCTGCGCGCGCGATCTCGCCGATTTCCTCGCGTTCCTTTTGCGTCAGCGCCGGCGACAGCGCTTCTTCGAGGACTTTCTGGTGGCGGCGTTGCAGCGAACAATCGCGCTCGCCGAGCTGCACGACATTGCCGTGGCTGTCGGCGATGATCTGGATTTCAATGTGACGCGGCTGTTCGAGGTATTTTTCGAGATAGACGGAATCATCGCCGAACGCCGATTTGGCTTCCGCTTTCGCCGTCGAGAGCGCCTCGGACAGCGCGTCCGGCATTTTTGCGACTTTCATGCCGCGTCCGCCGCCGCCCGCCGCCGCTTTCACAAGCACGGGAAAGCCGATTTTCTCGGCCCAGACGCGGGCGTCTTCAAACGACGACAGCGAGCCCTTGCTGCCGGGCACAAGCGGAATGCCGGCGCCGCCCGCCGCTTCTTTCGCGGAAATCTTGTCGCCCATCATCCTTATGTGATCGGCGTTCGGTCCGATGAATGTGATGTTGTGCGCGGCGGTGATTTCGGCGAACCGCGCGTTCTCGGACAAAAATCCATAGCCTGGATGGATCGCGTCCGCGTTGGTGATCTCCGCCGCGGAAATGATCGCCGGAATGTTGAGATAGCTGTCTTTCGGCGGCGGCGGGCCGATGCATACGCTCTCATCTGCGAGCTTTACATGCAGCGCATTGGCGTCGGCGGTCGAATGGACAGCGACCGTCAAAATGCCAAGCTCCTTGCAGGCGCGATGAACGCGCAACGCAATTTCGCCGCGGTTGGCTATGAGGACCTTATTGAACATTCATTGCGCTCGCAGGGTTGGGGCGCTTCAGATTATTCGACGACAATCAGCGGCTCGCCGAATTCGACAGGCTGCGCGTCGCGAACGAGGATCTGCCGGACGACGCCGGCTTTGGGCGCGGAAATCGGGTTCATCGTTTTCATCGCCTCGACGATCATCAGCGTCTGGCCCTGCGCGACCTTGTCGCCAGCCTTCACGAATGGGTCGGCGCCAGGCGATGGGCAAAGATAGATCGTGCCGACCATCGGCGAGGTGACCGCGC
>JBGSLM010000009.1:0-14436 GCA_041740755.1 Parvularculaceae bacterium
CGCCATAGCTCGCCGCAAGGCGCGTCGCGCGAACGCCGCCAGATCCCGCGCCGATGGTGAATAGGTCGTAATCGTACTTTGTCATGGCAGTCCTTACCCCGGCAGAAATCCGATCCCGGTCTTGAAGCGCGCATCAAGAAACTCGTTCACTTCCAGCGTGAAAGTTTCAAGAAACTCCCGATGGATCGCCTCAAATACCGGGTCGAGCTTGCCCTCGAAGTCAATTGGAATACGAATAACCGGCTGCGATGCGACGAAGACGTCAAAGCTCTCGCCGATAATTTCCGCCGCAATCACGGTGCGGAGCCACAATGCTCCAGAATCCTCAGCATTGCCGACAATGAGACAAAGGCCGAATCGCACAGGTTCGAGAATGATCACTTCGCGGCTGGAATAGGAATAGGCTTCATCGCCATATTCCTTGCGGGCGTCAAAGGCGCCTTCGGCCGGAACTGCAGCGACGTTTCCAGCAGGGCATCCTTCAAACGCATGAAACCCCGATACGATCGCGTCGCCAAGCGTGCGGCACTTCAACAGATTTTGAAACGCCGCCTGACCGTAATCGCGGATTGCGGATTTCAGTTCCTCGAATTTCGCGCCCGTCATCGGATTGCTCCCGCTACGCGATCCGCTCGATGCCGTCCGCGCCCGCAAGAATTATCTCGTCGGCGATGCCGATGAAGAGGCCGGTTTCGATGACGCCTGGAATCAATGCGAGCGCCCGGTCGATCGCCCCCGCATCATCGATGCGCCGAAGGCGGCAATCGAGGATGAAATTGCCGCCATCGCTGATGAATGAAGGACCTGCCGGGGTGGCGCGCAAGCTGACATCGGGATTAGCGTAACCGAGCGCCGCAAGCGCCTCGCGCACCGCCCGCACGGTCAGCGCGAAAGAAAACCGGTCGATCTCGACAGGCAGCGGAAAAGCGCCGAGTTGCGCGACTTTTTTTGACGCGTCCGCAATAACGACAAAGCGTTTGGCGGCGTTGGCGATGATCTTTTCGCGCAGCAGCGCGCCGCCGCCGCCCTTGATCAGGGTTTTACGGCCATCGACTTCGTCGGTTCCATCGACTGCAAGGTCGATGATCGTCGTCTCATCCGGCTCGATTATGTCGATGCCGGCCGCCGCCGCTTTGCGCGCCGTATCTTCCGACGTCGGCACTGCGCTCAAATACAGGCCGTCCCGCACTTTCTCGCCAAGCGCCGTAATAAAATGCGCCGCTGTCGAACCGGTTCCAAGACCGAGCGTCATTTCCGGTTTTACAAGCTCAACCGCCGCTCTCGCAGCCATCTTCTTGTAATCGTCCGCGCTCATGTTTTGTTTTTCTTCCTGTTTGCGTGAACGGCGCGAAACTTCGCCGCCCAGCCTTTTATCTCGGACTGGCGCCCGCGCGCGACGGCAAGGGCGTCATCCTCGACATCCTTGGTGATGACCGAGCCCGAGCCGACATAGGCGCCTTTGCCTATCTTCACCGGCGCGACAAGCGCAGTGTTGGAGCCGATGAAGGCGCCGGCGCCGATCTCGGTCTTGTGCTTGGAAAAGCCGTCATAATTGCAGGTGATCGCGCCGGCGCCGATATTCGCCTCGGCGCCGATCGTCGCATCGCCGATGTAAGTCAGGTGAGAGACTTTTGCGCCCGCGCCGATATCGGCGTTCTTGATCTCGACGAAATTGCCGACTTTGGCGTCGTCGCCGAGACTTGCGCCCTGGCGCAACCTTGCGAACGGACCGACCGACGCATTCTCGCCGACCGTTGCGCCTTCAAGATGCGAATTGGCCTTTATCCTTGCGCCCGAAGAGATCTTCACGCCGCTGCCGAAAAAGACGTTCGGCTCGACGACGACATCGTTTGCAATCTCCGTGTCGTAAGAAAAATAGACTGTAGACGGATCGATGAGCGTGACGCCCGCCTCCATCGCGGCAAGACGGCGCCGGTCCTGGAATATTTCTTCGGCGACGGCGAGTTCGACTCGCGAATTGACGCCGATGACTTCCTCTTCATCGGCCTCGACGACGGAACAGGCCAGCCCTTCCCTGCGTGCGATTGCAACGATATCGGTCAGATAGAATTCGCCCTTCGCGTTATTGTTGGTGAGCTGCGGCAATGCGCGCGCGAGAAACGCGGACTCGATCGCCATAACGCCGGAATTGACAAAATCGATCTCAAGCTCTTCGGGGCTTGCGTCTTTCGCCTCGACGATCGCGTCGAGCGATCCGTTAGCGCCGAGTTTCAGGCGCCCATATCCGCCAGGATCGTCAGGCGTAAATCCAAGCACCGCGACCGCAGCGCCGCGCTCGACCTTTTCAACGAGCATCTGCAACGTGCCGGTCTCAACAAGCGGCGTATCGGCGTAAAGGACGATGACGACGCCGGAAAATCCGTCGAGCGCGGGAGCCGCTTTCATTACGGCGTCACCGGTTCCGCGCGGAGGGGCCTGCACCGCGACAGCGACATCCGGGCGCTCGGCGCGTGCGGCGTCGCCGACGCCAGGGGCATGATCGCCGATCACGACTGCGATCCTCGCCGGTGAGAGCGCCGATGCGCCAGACATCACATGCGCCAGCATCGACCGGCCGCCGATTTCATGCAGCACTTTCGGCACAGACGACTTCATCCGCGTGCCGTGCCCGGCGGCGAGAATGATAGCGGCGAGCGGGCGCTGGTTCATTGATCCTCGCTGATCTGTTAGGGATCGTTCTTCAATCGTCCCCGTCTTTTGGCGGGCGCCGCAGGAGATGTAAATGCGAGGACCGCTAGGCGGTGTGTGCGTTTTATTCGATCTCGACGGCACGCTCGTCGATACTGCGGGCGACCTCGCCGCATCGATGAATCACGCCCTACAGACTGCGGGCCATCGGCCGGTGCCGCTGGCGCAGGTTCGACATCTTATCGGATCTGGCGCACGCGCCATGCTGACAAAGGGCCTTGGAGAAGTCGGCGCGCCGCCGCCATCTGTCGCCGAACTCGACAGGCATGTCGCTGTCTTCCTCGAACATTATCTGGATCACATCGCCGTCATGTCGCGCCCGTTTGCAGGAGCCGTCGACGCGATCGACAAAATCCGGGCGGACGGCGCAACCGTCGCCATCTGCACCAACAAGCGCGAGGCCTGGGCGCGGGCGCTGATTGAGGCCCTCGGCCTCAACCGCCATTTCGCTGCGATTATCGGCGCTGATACCGTTGGTTTCGCCAAGCCTGACCCGCGGCCCGTGCTGCGATGCTTGGAATTGACGTCCGCGAAACAAGGCGTTTTCATCGGCGACAGCGACACCGACATATTGGCGGCGACAGCCGCCGGATTACCCTGCCTTGCGGCCCTGTTCGGTTACGGTCCTCTCGATCTTTGCGATCAGGCGCTTGCGCTCTTCTCGTCCTATGACGAGGTCCCTGGGCTGATCCGCTGGGCCGTCAGCTGATCAAAGTTCAGGCCGACATTGCGCCCCGGCGCGGCATGCCGTTGACCATGTCGCTCCGCACGTCCGTGCGGGCGGAACGCATGGTCGAAACAAAGCCCTCGGGGCGCAGATCAACTTCTACATCGAATCCCTTTTTGAGCCAGAATTCCCGAATTTTCGTCGCCAACCTCGTGGCGCCGTCATCCGTGCAGTGGTCCGACATGCTTCACCTCAAAGTGTGTCGTTAGTTGATTCCGCCGCAAAGAATATAAGGCGGCCTGATTTTTTCAAGCTCCAAACAAAAAATTCGGGCATATTGTTTTCTACAAATTCCAGCGATTTATGCCAAAAAATTTGCTGCGCTGCAGCATGCATTGTCTTCGCTCACGGCTTCATATTATAAGTATTTCTTATATTATTTGATTAGGGATCGGCAAAAATGCAATTCGACATTTCCAATGAGCGGTTGGACCCGGTCACGATCGGCGACCGTATTCGGGAAGCGAGAAAGGAAATCGGCCTGAGCCAGGCGGATCTCGCCGGAAAAATCGGCGTTTCCCAGCCTGCCGTCGCCAATTGGGAAAGCGGCGTCCACGACCCCAGACGGCTGATGCTTGCCAAGATCGCAGAAGCTCTACAGGTTTCGGCAGGATGGCTCGCGAGCGGCGCGCGTTCCCTCGTCGAGGCCGACAAGCACCCGGTCGCCGCTTATATCCGCAGGCCGATCCAGCATACGCCCGTCATCAGCTTCGCCGACGCCGCCCGGTTCTTCGCAGACCCGGAAGCAGACCCCCATGCGGTCGCCGAGGATTATATTCCGGTGACGTCCGGCGCCGAGAGATTGTTCGCGCTTTTTGTCGACGATGAAGCGGTTGATCTCGCTTTTCCAAAGGGGACGCTTGTTGTCATCGACTATTCGGAGAGACGGCCGGTCGAGGGCGCATTTGCGTTGTTCCTTGTCGAAGGTCCGCCGATCATCCGTCGCTGGCGCGAACAACCGCATCGCCTTGAGCCCTCGTCCGCAAATCCCACCTACGGCCCGGTCTATCTTGATGCGCCGCCGAGAATCATCGGCTGCGTTCGGGTCTCAATCCGAATTCATTGAAAGCGCGCGGTCAGGCGGCGGCGCGCGCGAAATCCCGGCGCACTTTCGGCAATTCCTCGATGGCGGCCGCATATTCGCGGCGAACATCGCGCAACAGGCCGGAGAGCGCGACGAAGTCCGCAGACTGGCGCTCGACTTGCGCGCAGGCATCGCCGAGGCGCCGCGCGCCGACATTGAGCGCCATCGATTTCAGCGCGTGCGCGGCGCTGCCGATTTCCTTTCCATCGCGGGCCTTTGCAGCCCGCGCAAGGCGCAACATTCCTTCCTTTGAATGCTCCCGGAAAAGGTCAAGGGCGCGCGCAACGAGGTCTTGCGACCCGGATTGCATGCCCTGCAGCTCGCGCAGCACCTTCGGATCAAAACTGCCTGATTTGACCGCTGCGGGCGCAGCGGGGAGTTGTCCCGATTCTTCGGGCGTTTCATCCGCCGCCGCGTTCCCCGGCATCGCGACAGCAGGCTTGATGAATCGCGAAATTGCAGATGACAATTGCACAAGCGTAAAGGGCTTTGTCACGTAATCATCCATGCCCGCGGCGCGCCAGTCATTATTGGCGCTCTCAACATGAGCGGTCAGCGCGATGATCGGAGTTCTGGTTCCAAGTTTTGTTTCGAGTTCGCGAATTTTGTCCGTTGCGGCGAATCCGTCCATGACCGGCATCGAGCAATCCATCAAAATAAGATCGAATTTCTCCTGCGTGAACGCCTTCACCGCTTCTTCGCCGTCCGCCGCCAGCGTCGCCCTCGCGCCAAGACGCGTCAGCGCTTCCTTGACGACTTCACGATTGACCGGACTGTCGTCGGCCGCGAGTATGCGGGCGCCTGGAAATAGCGGCGTCTCGCGTCGGCTCACCGCGCCGCCTTTTAGCGCTTCGCTCCCGCGCAGCCGCCCCTCGACGATGCGTTCGATCTGATCGAACATGTCGCGGCGGCTGATCGGACGGATCAGCAAATCCTCGGCGATTCCTTCGCGCAAAAGCCGGTCGGAAGTATCATCGCCGATCTCGCTCACGCAAACGCGCGCCGGCACCCAGTGCTGCGGATCGCCCGCGATGACATTGTTCAACGCGTCAAGATAATCGGGAGACGCGAAAATAATATTTGAATAGGTAAGGTGCGATTCAAGCGGTTGATCGCTGCTGACGATTTGCGCAGCTATGCCCGCCTCTTCAAGGTATTTGGTGATCATGACAGGCGTTGCAGCGCCGCTGACGGCGACAACCGCGCGCAATTCGCCAGCGCCTTCAATCGGACGGCGCGCAGGTTCGATTTCCCGTGTCGGCACGGTGAAAAAGAATCGAGAACCTTTTCCGACGCGACTGACGACGCCAAGTTCGCCGTTCATCGCCCGAACGAGGCGCCGGCAGATGGCGAGACCAAGGCCCGTGCCGCCGAATTTGCGCGTAGTCGACTGGTCGGCTTGCGAAAACGCTTCGAATATGCCCGCCTGTTTGTCGGCGGGAATGCCGATCCCCGTGTCCGCAACAGCAAATTCAATCACGCAGGCGCGGTCTGGTCTGTGCGAGCGGCGCGCCGTCACGATGACGCTGCCGCGATCGGTAAACTTCAGAGCGTTGTTGACGAGATTTGATAGGATCTGATTTATCCGGACCGGATCGCCTTCGATGACTTCCGGCACGCCCGGTCCGATATAGGGCGCAAGGTCGATGCCCGCTTTCGCCGCCCTTTCCCAAAACAGGCTTATGACGTCCGATATGGCGTCGGACGGCCGCATTTCTATTTTTTCAAGTTCCAGCCTGCCGGCTTCAATCTTGGAGAAATCAAGAATGTCGTTGATGATCGACAGGAGGCTCTGTCCGGAACGGACGATAACTTCCGCGTAACGCTTCTGCCGCGGCGGAAGATCCGCATTATTGATAAGCTCCGCCATCACCAGCATGCCGTTCATCGGTGTGCGGATTTCATGGCTCATCGCAGCAAGGAACTCGGATTTTGCGCTATTTGCCGCTTCTGCAGCTTCTTTGGCGAGCTTTAGCTCCCGCGTGCGAATGGTGACGATTTTTTGCAGATTCTCCTGCTGCGCCAGCAATCTGGCGTCGCGATCTTGAATCTTGTCCAGCATGTCGTTGAACGCGTCGACAAGATCGCCCGCTTCATTGGCGCTGATCCGCTTGGCGCGAACGCCGAAATCGTCCCGTTCGCGAACATCGCGCATGATGCTGGCGAGATCGATGATGGGGCTCATCACGCTTCGCTGCATGCGAAGCGCGAGCAATAGCCCGACCGCCGCCGAAAACGTCGCGACGGAGATTGCGTCCCAAAGGATGCCCCAGACGTGGAGGCCGAGTTCTGAAGTATCCGAACTCACGACAAGCGTTCCGATCGCCCGCCCGCCATGCATGATCGGCGCGCTGGCGGAAAGCGTTTGCGACATCAGGAGATCGCCGACGCCTGGCGCCTCGCCTGCCGTCTCGCGCCGCGAGGAGAGCTCGATCGCATCGCCGAGTTCGACGAAGACCGATCCGTCCAGCCGCTCCACCCGGACATGATTGAGGCTCGGCATTTTATCGATAGCGCGCAGGGCTTCATAAGCTGAACGGTGATCATCCGACATGACAGAAGAGGAAATCGCGGCTGCGAAAATCGCCGCGCTAGTTTGAAGCTCGCGCGTGCGCTGCTCTCCATATTGGCTGACTTCACGCCAGACGAATGAGGCGGTCGCGAGGGCGATAGCGCCAAACACCGCGATCACGATCAGCGAGGTCAATTGACTCCTGAGCGATGCCTTTCGGACAGCCACGGCGACGGATACTCCAGACGGTTCCGCGTAACATGGGCGAAATTAATTGCGATTTGCTTGCGGCGCTCCCAAGCGCCGCTTCGCAGGCGTTAACTCATTATTCGGACAATTGCAGGAATTTCATTCAGAAACTGCGCGGCGCCATGTGGCGGCGGCGCGCTCAAAGGGGAGCAGAGCCGATGGCGAAAGCCGCACGTGTCCTTGTCATAGACGACGACCCGATCATGCGGGAGCTTGCGACCGCCAAGCTGGCGGAAGCTGGGTATAGGACTTACTCCGCCTCCAACGGCGAAGAAGGTCTGTCGCGCCTTAGCGCGGAAGGCGCAGATCTCGTCATCTCCGACGTCGACATGCCCGGAATGAGCGGTTTTGAAGTCGTCAAAGCCATTCGCAACGACAAGTCGCTGTCTGCAACGCCGGTTATCGTGGTCACCGGAAGCGAGCGCCCGGACGCCGTTGAACAGGCGTTTGCGGCTGGCGCGACATCGTTCCTGGCCAAACCCATTAACTGGACGCTGTTTACGCAGGCCGTCCGGTTCGTGCTGAAGGCAAGCATCGACCAGAGAGATCTTCGAATCGCCCGGGACGCGGCGGAAGCCGGATCGCGGTTCAAGGACAGCCTCCTTTCCGTCATGAGCCATGAGCTTAGAACCCCGCTGAATGCGATCATCGGCTTTGGTCAAATCCTCGCCGAACAGTTCGAACGCGAGAACGATCATCTGCACAAGGAATATGCGGATTACATCATCGACGGCGGCAAAAGACTGCTGAATTCGGTGTCGGACATGCTCCTTGCCTCCGACGCGAGGTCGGGCCCAATCGCCCTCAACGACGTCGATTGCAGTCTTGAGGATCTGATCGACGGCGCGCTTTCGCCGCTCGAAAAGCCGCTCGCCGCCGCGCAAGCGACGGTCAGGCGCGCGATTAAAGACGAACCCCTCGAGATCCGTTGCGATCGCACGCTGATTATGCGCTCGATCAGCAAACTCGTCGAAAACGCCGTCAAATTCTGCCCTCCGGGCGTTGCCATCACCTTAGGCGCGGCGCCGACCAAAAACGGCGGGCTGGCGATTCTCGTCAGGGATAACGGGCCGGGAATCGCGCCCGAACGGCTGCATCTGATTACTCAGCCCTTCAGTCAGTCCGACATGTCGCTGCGTCGCTCAAAAGAAGGCCTTGGCCTTGGCCTGCCGCTCGTCGGCGCCGTCATGCAAGCCCATGGCGGTCAGCTTCGCCTTGTCTCGGCGCCGGGCGAGGGAACAAGCGCCTTTCTCATTTTGCCGCAGGACCGAATACACACGGCGGCTGAAAGCGCCGCCGGCGCAGCCGCTTGACCGCAAATTTCCAGGCCTTATGAGGATCGCCCGGGCCCGCCTGAACGGGCCGCCAAAGGGCGCGTAGCTCAGCGGTAGAGCACTACGTTCACACCGTAGGGGTCACAGGTTCGAACCCTGTCGCGCCCACCATAAAAACAATGACTTAGATGTCAATTGGCTTGTCCGAAACGCCTCCAAGATCGGCTAGCATCCAGCTAGCATCCAGCAGGACGGGAACTCGCCGGTTTACCCGGGAGAATGGGGGGGGATTGCCGGCGCGAAATTGGATCTCCCGGAGGGAAATTTTTCCACAGCCGGAAGATTCGCATCCGCAAACATGCGGCGATCGATGGCCGGGCAATTTCCGCTGGATTGAATGGGTCGCCTATTGCGCCATGATAAAGCCCTGTGTGCGAAGCGGCGCCGTCGGCGCGAATCGCATCAATTCTTTCACCCGCGATATTCGAGTTCCTGGTTTTCCGTTTCCACTATGGCGGAGTCTCTATTCAAATGAAGGATCATGCGGGGCTCATCACCCAGCATGGACCCCAACTACTCCCTCGCGACCACGGTGTCATAAAGACCGTAATGGCTCAGGCCCTCGTGGCTCTCGATTCCAGTGTAGCGCAGCGATGCGTCTTCATAACGGCGGAACGCAAAGACGGCCTGATTCATCTGCTCGGTGTTGAACACTTTCAGACTGACGAGAAGATGGAAGTCCTGAACCGTGAGGCCCGTGACAGCAAGGAACAGATCTGGTTCCAGGCGGGTGATGACGTCTCGAAGGGTATTCTCCCGAAAGTCGGTCAGGTACATGAAAGCGGGTATTCGGGTCGCGAATTTAATCAGCTTTTCCTGCACCATTTTCCGCTTTGATTTGTATTCCTTTTCCTCTTCGGTGAGTTCCTTTTTCTCCCGCTCGGTCAGGTCTCGTTCTTTGGCTCGATCCTTGAGCTCTTTGACCTTCTCGCTCTTGTTTATGATGGTTTCGATGATGTTGTCGCCGAGCGCTCGCCATCCTTCAATGCGTTCGACAGCGGCCATGGCTTCGGGATTATCGAGGACGCGGCGCAGCGTGTCATTGTCCACGTTCACTAGCATCGCGCTTTCCCATTTGCGCGCAAGCAGCGTGGCGGACGTGCCCGCCATCGCGATGTCGAGAATTCCCCCGGCGTCGATCTGGGTCATGTTCGCGCCGTCATAGGCCAGCACGGGTAGGAATGAGACGAGTTCCCGGACGGCGTTTTCCGGGTTCGGTTCATTCGGTGAAAGTCCAATTCCGTATTCGGAAAGCTGGCGGAGGGCGCGCGTCGGCGCAAAGTCGAACACAAAACAGGCCGGCTTCAGAATCTCTTCCTCATTCGGATTGTCGCCATTGGGGTTTTTGATGAACCATGGCGACTGAACGCGGAACGCGGCCTGAAAATACGTCTCCGGCGACTTCAGATTGCGCAGCATCAGTATCGAAGACCACTGCGGAACGGTGACCCCGGTCGTCAGCTTGCCGCAAGACAGCGTGATGGTTTTTGTGTCGAAGCCGCTGCCAATGGCCTGGCGTATCGGAGGCAATGCATCAAGGCCGATACCGGCTGACGCTCCTGCCGCAACAATGACGCTGTACTCATGCCAAAACACATTGTGCTTTTCGGCCAGCAGGTTCGCCATAGCCCGGCATACCGCGACGTTGGGCAGAAACCAGAATGAGTGCTGCAGGTATGGAAGCAGGCGAACGTCCGAGTAAGGAAACGGCGGCCGCGTTCCTGACCTTAGGCTGTCCATCGCCCTCGACGCATACTGGCCACGGATGATATCAAGCCATTTCTGCACGTCGCTCTTGTGTTTGAACTGCGCGCCCGCTCCATTGTCAGTCGCGGTGAAAAACTCATTCAGATTGAACTCATCAAACTCCCCGGCGCTTGCGATGGCCAGAAGCTCGTCGGGCATCTGGTAGGTTAAGAGGCGCATCTGAGGCAGCGCACCATAAGGGTTCCATTTGCCGGGGTTGCGCGCGGCGAACTCTTCCTTCGCGCGCTGTTCGTCGGTGTAGGTCCAATTGAAAATCTGCTCGTCGATGAATTCGCCCGTCGCCAGCGCCTTGAACGGGGTTCCGGAGAGATAGAGGTATGCCCGCGTCGTGATGGGCAGAAATTCCGTTTCCTTCTGCGACAAGACATTCAGGTCTTCGTTCACGACATCAAGATCAGCGGCATATTCCAACTTTGCTTCGCGACGCGATACGTCGCTTTCCTCGCCTTCGAAGAGTTCCTTTGCCGTCTCCCGCCACGCGCCGAAATGGTATTCGTCGAAGACGACCAGGTCCCAGTTGACCCGGTGCAACCATTCGTTTTTGGGTTTGATGTTTCCCGCCGTATCGCGCCCCAGCAGATCCTGAAACGATCCGAAATAGACGACAGGCTTTGAGTGATCGATCTGTGTCGGGTCCGCTCCGGAATTTTTCGACAGATATTGCCACCGGTCAAAGTCGACATGGCTTTCAAGGTCCGTCTGCCAGGCATCTTCGACAGCAGGCTTGAAGGTGACGACAAGCACACGCTTGGCGCCCAGCCGTTTGGCGAGCTGGTAAGACGTAAACGTTTTTCCGAAGCGCATTTTTGCGTTCCAGAGGAAACGGGGAACGGCATGCATGTCTTCGGCCCAGCGAGACACGAAATACTCATGCGTGAGATTTACAGCGTCGGCTTGCTCCCGCCGCATGTGGAATGTCTGGCTACGGTTTCCGCTCAGTTTGCGGCCTGTTCGCAATTCCGTCAGGACGGTGCGCACATCGCTCAACGCGCAGCGCATCCATTCGCCTTCGGTATTGGCAATGCCTTTCCTGCTCAGGGCGGCGCGGACGTCGTGGTCAGAGAAAAAACTTCCATCGTCCCGCTCGGCAAGTTCTTCTAGTTCGATCCTGTAATTGTTAATGGCAGCGGTGCGCAGCTGCTCGGCTACGCGCTGCCTGACATCCCGTGTTGTCTGGCCGACCTTTAGCAAGCCGCGATGCGCGTCGTCATCGATGGAATAGCCGTAAATGCGCGGTCGCGCGTCCGGTTTAGGCGTGAGGATTTCGTCGATGGTTTTATTCATCGCTGGCGGTCATAGGCCGTATCAGCTTTTCAATATGAGCGATTTCCTCCTCTGATAAACCGTACTTTGCGTATAGCTCCTCATCCGTCCATGACTTTGAAAAGTCTTGCACAGGTAAGAACGAATAGGCGGACCTAGCCAGGTCTTGCGCTGACGAACGTGTGGCGACTAGAAATCTGAAGAGCTTTGTGGTGGCGTAAGAAAAGCAATTCCGTGCTTCTTGCTCGGCGTCGTAGGCACCCAGCAAAATGTAAGTCTCTGTGACCACGGAACCTGGGGGGATAACTCCAGATAAAGATAACACTCGCCTCTGACCGTTTTTGTCGAACTGTCCTGCATGCTCCGATGATGACTTCGAAGTGAAGACCTTCCACTTATCGATCAGATCCTGCCCAACATTAATCTCGGCTCTCGACGTCCATGCGCGACCACCGCTTTGCAAAACTATCAAATCATTTTGTGAGGACCTGGTCGAAGAACCTCGAAAAAAAGTTCGCAGTCCGAAGGGCTTTTGCGAGCTTACCTGTCGGTCAAATCGCTTTGCGTCGGGCAAGGCTAACGAATCCGAATGCGGTGATTCAACGGAAACCACCTTCTTCAAGATCGAAAGAGCAATATGGCTCCTTACAAATACTTCTGCTCCCATTTCGAGGAGCGGTCGCGTGGATTCAGCGTGGGACATGTCGTGATTGAATTCGACGATCTTGCAGTCGCCAGGATTGTCACGGTCCCAAAGAAAGTAACAGACGCCGCCCGCGACATCGACGCTCGGGAATACTTGACGACTATCTGGATAATCGAAAAGCCGTCTGATGCGCTCATCGGTCAGCATCTTTTTGCGGAATTCATCGAGCCCGCGACCGCCGAAGAGCCAACGTGCCGGCATAACCATCGAAAGATAACGGGGTTCCAACGCTATGGCCTGCTCAACAAACTTATTATAGATAGGAATCGCACTGGCTCCGAAGCCGCCGTCATCAAGTTGATACGGCGGATTCCCGATGATTACGTCAAATTGCATGTCGCCTCCAAAAATCTCGGCGATCCGAGTTCTGATGTTGTCTGTGTGAATAAACGCATAGGCATGGGTTTCTAGCCCTTCGCCTCTGTCGAGCGCCTGCTGACTTGCACCGCAGTAAGTGCACTTTCCCGCGGTCCAGTTATGCGCCGTGCTTTCGAACCACACATTCCCCGCTTCGCTCGTAAAACTTCTGGCGATCGAATGCTCGCCGTCGGCATGTTTCGAGCAGTAGACACTGCGCCGCGCCAACATGCTGGTCAGCCGGGTTATCCCTATCCCAAACACCTGACGCGTTAGGATATGATCCACGCGGGCTTGCAAGTCCGGAATCTGATCCGCCAAACCCTTGGTGAGCCGGCTGGTAATCTCACGCAGGAAGACGCCGGACTTTGTACACGGATCAAGAAACGTGACAGTGGGATCGGCCCACAAGTTTGCCCCGCCATGATCTGTCGCCCAGGCCACCGCCAGCGTGTCGAGCATGCGGCCCGCGAACTCTGGCGGCGTGAAGACCTCGTCGTTCGACAGATTCGCAATACATGTCAGAACATCCGGGTTGCGCCCCCGTAAGGTGAAGTTGGCCTGCGGGGTCATGCGGCCTCCTTCGGCGTGTCGTCACTCGCCTCTGCCAGTTCGCGAACCATCATCGGTGGATAGGTCCTGATCGGGGTGAAAATCTCATGCTTGCCAAGATGCGCGAAGAGCGAATCTTCTGCACTGAACTTTGACGAACCGGTAAGCACATCGAGCCGGAAGTCGCGCCGCTGGAACTTGCCTTTGCCTACATAGCCCCATTCGGCGAATGTGATCGGCTCGCCTTTGCTTGTGCGCATGGTCAGGGCATCGCCGTGAATGAGATTGAAGGACAGCACAACCGATGCCGCTCGGCAGAGATCGTCAGACGCATCGAGATTGAGATACTCTGCGAAAATATCGATGAGATTGGCGCGGCACTCTTCGACATTGTCTGCGAGCAGCTCGATGCCGTAGATGCACATCAGGCCGAGCAGGGCGTAGTGGCGTTTCTCGAAATCTGACTTGCCGAACTTGACCTCAACAGCTGCCAACTTGCGCTGCAGAACGCGAACGAGAAAATTTCCGCTTCCGCACGCGGGTTCTAGAAAACGGGAATCGATGCGGTCCGTTTCCGCCCGCACGAGATCGAGCATGGCTTCGACCATCCAGGAGGGGGTGAAGACTTCCCCATGGTCAGCGACACGCTTTTTGGATTTGATGAGCGCCACGACTAACCATTCCTAATATTTGGATGCCAAAGTTTCCTAATCGACTGAATGGCCGATTCCTGCAAGGCGAAGCCACGGAGTCGAGCGGTTTGAGGCCTGTCACCTTACCAAAGAGCGCGCGCTATCTGGCCCCTAAATGCAGCCGGAATGGACGCAGCGCTTGCCTCGAAAAATGGGGCCTATCGTCGCCTCTGGCATCGGTCAAAGTTTTCGGGATTTCAGATGTACCACAAATTATAGTTTGTGGTATAGTCGGGCCATGATGAAACCGATCCCGCTTACTTTGCAGACCCTATATCAGGATCTGCTTCAGGCCCATCTAGACCGCCCGCCGGAAGAAATGGCAGGCTCGCCCCATTTGCGCGAAACCGGCGGCAAGTCGTTTTGGTATGTCACGGTGAGAGCGCCGGGCGGCAAACACCGTCAGCACTTCGTCGGCCCGGACGACAAGTCCACAAGAGAGCGGATGGAGCGCTGGAAGGCCGCCCGTGATGACGCCCGCGCT
>JBGSLM010000010.1:0-5267 GCA_041740755.1 Parvularculaceae bacterium
TCGGCGCGGGTCGT
The DNA here is from genome assembly GCA_041740755.1 of Parvularculaceae bacterium. Lineage (GTDB taxonomy): Bacteria > Pseudomonadota > Alphaproteobacteria > Caulobacterales > Parvularculaceae > Amphiplicatus. The sequence goes on from JBGSLM010000010.1 coordinate 15, forward strand.
GAAGGGCGGCGCGTGGAACGATGGCGGCGCGGACTTGCGCGCCTTCAACCGGGAAGGGGGCCCGGAAACCGCACGGCGGAGCGATATCGGCTTTCGCGTTGTGCGCGATCTGCCCTGATCAAATGCATAACCCGCAATTTCCTCTTCCGCAGGCCTGACGCGCGGGTTGCGGCCCTTGGGGGCGCTGCCTATATCCCGCTCGAACCGGACCGGGACAAATCGTTCCGGTCCTTAAACCAAAGGGAAATCAGGGGCGGTTCAATTTGGGCGCTTGGCGGGGGCTGGCGGATCGTCAGTCCTCATGAAGGCCCGCAAGAGCGACCGTCCGCTGCAAGGAGACTGTTTAATGGGCAAGGTAATCGGCATCGACCTCGGCACGACCAATTCCTGCGTCGCGGTCATGGAAGGCAAGACGCCAAAAGTCATTGAAAACGTCGAGGGCGCGCGCACGACCCCCTCGGTCGTCGCCTTTACTGCGGACGGCGAGCGGATCGTCGGCCAACCGGCCAAGCGCCAGGCGGTCACGAACCCCGAAAACACATTCTTCGCGATCAAGCGCCTGATCGGGCGCAACTTCGACGATCCGATGGTCAAGAAGGACATCGGCATGGTTCCCTATAAAATCATGAAGGGTGCGAACGGCGACGCCTGGGTTGAAAGCCGCGGCGACAAATACGCGCCATCCCAGATTTCCGCGTTCATCCTTCAGAAAATGAAAGAGACGGCCGAAGCCTATCTCGGCGAAACAGTGACGCAGGCCGTCATCACGGTTCCCGCCTATTTCAACGACGCCCAGCGTCAGGCGACGAAAGACGCCGGCAAGATTGCAGGCCTTGAAGTCCTGCGCATCATCAACGAACCGACTGCGGCGGCGCTCGCCTACGGCCTCGAGAAAAAAGACGGCAAGAAGATCGCTGTCTACGACCTTGGCGGCGGCACGTTCGATATTTCGATCCTCGAAATCGGCGACGGCGTCTTTGAAGTGCTTGCGACGAACGGCGACACGTTCCTTGGCGGCGAAGACTTCGACATGCGCATCGTCGATTATCTTGCGGACGAGTTCAAGAAGGACCAAGGAATTGATCTGCGTAAAGACAAACTCGCCCTGCAACGCCTGAAGGAAGAGGCGGAAAAGGCGAAAAAGGAACTGTCGACGACGACGCAGTATGAAGTGAACCTGCCCTTCATCACCGCAGATGCGACGGGCCCCAAGCACCTCACCATGAAGCTGACGCGGGCGAAACTTGAAAGCCTCGTTGAGGATCTGATCAAGCGCACCGTCGATCCGTGCAAGGCGGCGTTGAAGGATGCGGGCCTCACCGCAGCCGATATCGAGGAAGTCATCCTGGTCGGCGGCATGACCCGCATGCCCAAAGTGCAGGACACGGTTAAGCAGTTCTTCGGCAAGGAGCCGCACAAGGGCGTCAACCCCGATGAAGTCGTCGCGCTCGGCGCTGCGATTCAGGCCGGCGTTCTGCAAGGCGACGTCAAGGACGTTCTTCTTCTCGACGTGACGCCGCTGTCGCTCGGCATCGAAACTCTTGGCGGAGTCTTCACGCGCCTTATCGAGCGCAACACGACGATCCCGACCAAGAAGTCGCAGACCTTTTCAACCGCTGAAGACAATCAGTCGGCGGTGACGATCCGCGTCTTCCAGGGTGAGCGCGAAATGGCGGCGGACAACAAGCTGCTCGGCCAGTTCGATTTGGTCGGCATTCCGCCTGCGCCGCGCGGCATCCCGCAGATCGAAGTCACTTTCGACATCGACGCGAACGGCATCGTCCATGTGTCAGCCAAGGACAAGGCGACGTCGAAAGAACAATCGATCCGAATTCAGGCGTCCGGCGGCCTTTCCGACAAAGACATCGAGAAGATGGTGAAGGACGCAGAAGCGCACGCCGAAGAAGACAAGAAGCGCCGCGACCGCGTTGAAGCCAAGAACCGGGGCGAGAGCGCCATCCATCAGACTGAAAAGGCGCTCAAAGACTACGGCGACAAGATCTCGGCCGATGAGAAGAAGGCGATTGAGGATGCGATCGCATCCTTGCGCGCAACGCTCGACGACGAGAGCGCGGACGGTGAGAAGATCGCCGCTGATACGCAGACAATGCTGACAGCTTCGATGAAGCTCGGCGAGGCGATGTACAAGGATCAGGCCGGCGCGGCAGCGGGCGCAGGAGCCGAAGCCGACGGCGACGACAAGGTCGTCGACGCAGACTTTGAAGAAGTCGACGGCGACAAAAAAGAGTAGGAAATGACCAGCGGCGCCGGATGCGGCGCCGCTCCTTCGTTCATCCGCAAGCGCGCGGGTCCCGTTCGATCGAGGATTTGCGCGCGCCGGGATGGCCGGACAGAGGGGCTGACAGGTCGCAATGACGCAGGATTTCTATTCACTTCTCGGCGTTGAGCGCGGCGCGGATGAAGCGGCGATCAAGTCCGCATTCCGCAAGGCTGCGATGAGATATCATCCTGATCGCAATCAGGGCGATTCTTCCGCCGAGCAGAAATTCAAGGAAGTCAACGAGGCGTACGAATGCCTCTCGGACCCGCAAAAGCGCGCAGCCTACGACCGGTATGGTCACGCAGCGTTCAAGAATGGCGGCGGCGGCGCGGGCTTTAACGGATTTCAGGGCGGTTTTGACGCGTCTGCGTTCTCTGACGTGTTCGAAGATCTCTTCAGCGACATCATGGGCGCAAGGGGCGGTCGCGGACGCGGTCCAGGGCGCGGCGCCGACCTCAAATATTCGCTGCAAATATCGCTTGAAGAAGCCTTCGCTGGAAAAAAAGCGTCGATCACCGTGCCGGGCTCCGTCGCCTGCGAGACATGCGAAGGGTCGGGCGCGAAAATGGGCACGGGACCGACAACCTGCGGAACCTGTCGCGGCGCCGGGCGCGTGCGCGTGCAGCAAGGCTTCTTCACGCTTGAGCGCACATGCCCCCATTGCGGCGGCGAAGGGCGCGTCATCGCCGATCCGTGCGACGATTGCAGCGGCCAGGGCCGCGTCAGGCGCGAGCGCACCTTAATGGTCGACGTGCCGGCGGGCATTGAAAACGGCACGCGCATCCGCCTTGCGGGCGAAGGCGAAGCAGGTCCGCGCGGGGGCCCCGAAGGCGATCTTTACATCTTCGTCGACGTTCAAAAGCACGATCTCTTCGAGCGCGACGGCGCCGATCTTTATTGCGCGCTGCCGATTCCGATGACGACAGCGGCGCTCGGCGGCGATCTTGAAGCCCCGACGATCGAAGGCGGCCGCGTTTCGATTTCTGTCCCCGAAGGCGCGCAGTCCGGGAAGCGTTTCCGCGTTCGAAGCAAAGGCATGTCGCGGCTCAATCAGAAAGGCCGCGGCGATCTCTTCGTCGAAATCGCCGTTGAGACGCCGGTCAATCTGACCGCGCGGCAGAAGGAATTGCTGCGCGAATTCTGCGAGGCGGGGAATGACGAGTGCAACCCGTCCTCGGCCGGGTTCTTCAAGCGCGCGAAAAAATTCTGGGACGGATTGGCGAGCGAATAGGCGGAGCGCTCTTCTGAGCTAGGGCGTTGTCGTGCGCTTTTCTTCACGATAGTCTAAGCTTCCAGATTGGCTTTGGCCGCGCATTAGTTCGTCGTCGGGCGACTGTTCTTGCTTTTTTTGCGCAAACACGAACGGTCAGCACAAAGGAATTAGCATGACTCTTTCCGTTATCGGCGCCGGGCTCGGGCGCACTGGAACCGCCTCGCTCAAAGTCGCCCTCGAAATGCTCGGGCTCGGCAAGTGCCATCATATGAGCGAGGTTTTCGGATCGCCCGAGCAGATCGATCTTTGGGTCAAAGCCGCCGACGGAAAGCCTGATTGGCCCGCGATTTTCCAGGGCTACGGCGCGGCGGTCGATTTTCCGACATCGGCCTTCTGGCGCGAACTCGCCGATTTCTATCCGAATGCGAAAATCATTCTGTCGCTGCGCGATCCCGAGAAATGGTATGAATCGACGCAAGAGACGATTTTGAGCCCGGTTCTCGCCGCCGGCTTTCAGCACATGCCGTTCGCGCCAGTCGTCAAAGGCGTCGTCCACAAGTTTTTCGATTACGAGATTCACGATCATGACCATCTCGTCTCGATCTTCAATCGTCACAATGATGAAGTGAAGAAAGCGATCCCCGCAAATCGCCTCCTCGTTTTCGAAGCGAAGGACGGCTGGGCACCGCTCTGCAAGTTTCTCGGAAAGCCCATTCCCGCCGAGCCGTATCCGCGCGTCAACACCAAGGAGGAGATGCGCCCGATGATGGAGGCGATGGCGGCGAAGTTTGCTGGCGGCATGTCGGATGCAGAGCGTGATGCGGCGATTGCGACGGCGCGCGCGACCGTGCACGGGCAAAAGCCGTAAGCGGAAGATGGCGCGCTCAATAGTTTTTTTGTTGCCGCCCGGTTTTGTCGATAACGGCCGGCGCGAGTTTTGTCCCGAATGCGCCGAGTTGTGGGGATTCCTCCATTATTATCCGGCGATCAAGGAAGCGCTCGACATCCGTTATGAGAGTCTCGATCACCCGCGCGCTGGGATTGTCGCACTGCCCGGCGACGGGCGGTGGAATTGTCCGACGCTGGTGCTGGCCGGGAATGCTCCGGATACAGACGGTGTCGCGATCGAAACCGCAAATGGGCGGCGCTATCTCGGCAATGCGCGCGATATCGCCCGGTATTGCGCCTCGGTTTATGGAACGCCGGTTCCGCGCGGAACCGGTTGAAGATCAGTATTCCTTGTCCGCCTCGAGCGCCCCGTCCGCCTCTGCGCGCCAGGCGGGTTTTTCGTCAGCTTTCGCCCGGTAAGCCTTTTCGGGCATAGGCGCCCGGAGCCCGGCGCGCCGGTCGGGCGTGAGGCGCGACTTCATCCGGTAGCGGCCCAGATCATCGTCAAGCTGCCCGGTGCTTGCCTGCTCCGGCCCGTTTTTGATCGCGAACAGACCAATGGCGCCTTCAGACCCGCGCGCTTCGCATGCGAAATACCAGGTCATGACGGCGACGCCGACGCCGAGGGTCGCGATGAAGGCCAGGCTGTCCATAAGCGTCTTTGGCGTCCAATCTGCATTCTTAACGCGATTAGCCCTGCAAACCTCGTGCTAGGCGAGCGAAATCGGGCCTTGCGTTAACCAAATGGCGCCTTACTGGCCGCTATCAAGGGGCGTGAGCACGTTGACCGACCCCGCGCCAACCTTGTCCCTCGCCCGCGCCGCGAGGATTGCCGGCTTTGCGCTCGGGCTGACGCTTTATGCGGCGCTTG
>JBGSLM010000011.1:0-15600 GCA_041740755.1 Parvularculaceae bacterium
GGCGCACGATGGATGGCGACGATCAGCGCGGCGCATTTCAGGCCCTACCTGTCGGACGACCTTGTCGGCGCGGAGCTCGGCGGCGCCGTCAAGAACGTGCTTGCGATTGCCGCAGGCGCTGTCGAAGGCCGCGGCCTCGGCGACAGCGCAAGAGCGGCGATTATTTCCCGGGGCTTTGCAGAATTTCAGCGGCTTGGCGTCGCGATGGGCGCGAAGGCGGAGACTATGGCGGGGCTTTCGGGCCTTGGCGATCTGATTTTGACCGCGACGTCGAGGCAGTCCCGCAACATGTCGCTCGGGCTCGAACTCGGCCGGGGCCGGAACATCGCCGAAATTCTCGGCGAGCGGCGCGCGGTTACCGAGGGCGTTGCGACCGCGCCAGCCGTCGTCGCAATGGCGAAACGGGTCGGCGTCGACATGCCGATCTGTGCAGCGGTGGCGGACCTTGTATCTGGCGCACGCAGCCTTGACGAAATTATCGCCGCCCTGCTGTCTCGGCCTTTGAAGTCGGAAACGCGATAATCAGCTCAGCGGCTGCGAAGCCACGCCCCGCAGCTCGCCTGAAACGCTTTTGACGAAACACGCGCATTCCAGCCGGCGGTCCAGGCGTCGCCTCCACTCGCGCCGGCGACTGCGCGGCAGGATTCAAATCCCGTACGGTATTGCGACGACATCACGCCGACATTGTCGCCGGCGAGATCGAACGCCTGATTGAAGCACTGACAGAGAACGTCGTTGCCTGTCGCGCCGATCGCCGGACCGCCTGCGCCCGGCGTCCCGATCACCGGCCCTGTCGGCGGCGGCGTCGTTCCCCCGCCGCCCCAGTTTCCGCCGGCGATCATAAAGATGGCCGCGCCGAGCACGATCAGCGCCAGAATTCCCCCAAAAATCGCTTCAACGCTTTTCATGATGCAGGCCCACCTTCAACACGCCCCAACGCGGCGATAATAGCCGAACGGACGCGGCAAGGGAACGCATTGCGCGCGACAACCCAGAGGGGCGCCGCACCTAGTGTTTGCCCGGATCGAGCTTCACGCCCCGCCGTTCATGCGTGATGTAGGCCTGAATCTGGAACATGCGCGGATCGTCCGCCGCCAGTTCCTGGCCTTCAAGCGGGTTTCGGATGCACCAGTTGATCATCACCCAGAGCGGAACGACCTGGCCCAGCTGTTTCTGGAATTTCGGGTAGGTCTCGGGATGAATGTTCGAGCCGTTCGGGTGGCATTGCGCGCAGACGACGCCGTTCGTTCCGAGTTTTGGATCGGTGAAGACGCCGCGCCCCTTATCTACCGCCGACATATATTCCTTCTGCCACAGCTCAAGATCGCCTTTGGTGAATTCATCGGCTGACGCCGGCGCCGACATCGCCGCAAATGCGGCCAGCAGGCCGAGGACTTTTATGCGCATGGTTGTCTCCCGTAAGGCCCTGCGGCCCGGTCAGTAGTGCAATTGCGGCGGAATCGACCGCTCGGTAAACTTTAGGTCGCGCGGACGGCCGAGCTTCTCATCGAAAGCGACGACGCGCGGCGAATTGTCGGGCAGCGAATAAGTGAGCGCGACATTCCCGGTATGGACGTCGATGAATTGCCAGCCCGTCGCATCGCGTTCGTGGAACGGATCGGCCCTGTTCATCGGCACGGTCATCACGGGAAGGAAGCTTCCTTCCTGGGCGTAGGTCTCGGGATAGGGCCAAGGCCAGGCCGTCGCCATCACAGAATGGAACGAGATATTCCCGATCTGATTATATTGGATCTGGTGGACATGGCCGTAGATCACGGTCGCCTTGTTGAACGGCTTTAGCAGCGCCTGCACCTGTTCAGCATCGTCGGTCCAGAAATTCCAGTTCTTGAAAATTTTCTGGAGCGGCGAATGCGAGAACACGACGACCGGCGTCGATTTCGGCACTTTGGCGAGATCGGCCGCGAGCCACTGGCGTTGCTTTTCGCCGACCATGAAGGGCGAGCCGCGCGGATCATCAAGCCCCGCCATGACGAGCATGCGCTCCATCGGCGTTGACCATTTGTTCGTCCATTCGTCGCTGACGATGATCGAGTTGAGGACGATGAAGTGCACGCCCTTATGGTCCCAACTGTAATAATGCGGGCTCTTTAGCGAGTCTGACCAATATTCCCCGAGATCAAGATAATAGTCGTGTTCGCCAAGGACGTAGCGCACCTTGTCGTAGCGGAGCGCCGACATGATTTCCGCGCCATGATCGATTTCCTCTTTTTTTCCGAGCTGGGCGAGATCGCCGCCGAACATCACGAAATCGGGCTTGGGATTCAAAAGATTTGCTTCGGCGACAGCGCGCTTCAAGCCGCGATCCCAATTGCGTACGAATTTGGCGCCCTCTATCTGCTGGATGTGAGCATCGGAAATGTAGGCGAAGGTGAAGTCGCCGGCGCCGCCGGGCGCCCCGAAGGCGAGTTTGATGAGCGTCATGTCGAGAACGCCGCCCGCCGCAAGCGCCGAGGCGCCCTTGACGAGCGCGCGTCTTGAAAGGGTTTTGACCATGCTCGCTCTCCTTATTTTATGCGGCGAATTTTCGCCTGAGCGGCGAGGCTGACCCTCGCCGCCTCGTCATACTCGGGGCTGGTCAGCGTTTCCAGAAAGGCGACGAGATCGTCAATCTGCGTCTCCGTCAGATTGAGCGGCTTGATGCCGCCGGACTGGAACGGATTTGGATCCTGTCTTTGATCTTCATGCGGAGAAATCGTCGTGTTGTAGAACTGGACAACCTCTCGCAGCGTCTTTAGCGATCCGTCATGCATATAGGGCGCGGTCGCTGCGACATTGCGTAATGTCGATGTCTTGTACTGGCCGATATCCTGCAATTCGCGACTGACGGCGAAACGGCCGATCTCGGAAATTTTCGCGTCGCCGAGCACCGCCTCGTCAACGGCCTGGTCCGTCTTCGCGACGCGCAGGAATTCGCCGACGACGCGTTCTGAATCTCTGGCGATCCGCGAAAATCCGACGCCGAGATTGTGGAATTTATTGTCGGTGAAGAGCGCGTGCGTTTCGCTGATCGTGTGGCAGGAAACGCAGCGTCCCTGCGCCATGAAAATGTCGAATCCGCGCTTTGCCTCTTCTGAAATCGCATTCTCTTCGCGCGCAAAACGCCAGCGATCGAAAGGAGAGTTTCCCGAGACGATCGTCCGCTCGAAGGAGGCGATCGCTTTTTTCACATGATCGATGGAAATTCCGGCGGGGGTAACGCCGAACGCCTCTTCAAACATCGCCTGATAGCCGAGGTCCTCGCGCACGATTTTCAGGATCGGATCGTGAGAGGGAAGGTTCATCTCGACCGGATTGAGGAAGGGGTCGCCCGATTGCTCTTCGAGCGAAGGGCGGCGTCCATCCCAGAACTGACTGGTGAAAAACGCAGCATTTACAACGGTCGGCGCGTTGCGGGTGCCCGTCAGTTTGTTGATCCCTTCAGATACGGTCAGCGGGCCGTCGGTGAAGGCTTTCGCGGGGTCGTGGCAGGTCGCGCAGGAAACCTCTCCTGTCGATGAAAACCGTTTGTCATTGAAAATAATATTCCCGAGGCGGACTTTTTCCGCCGTAGTCGGATTGTCCGCTGGCTCTGGAACGGCCGGCAGACCGAGCAGAACCGCGCCGATCGCCGCCCCGGAAACTGAGGGGGCGATATCGCCCGCCTCGGCCGCCTCGCTCGCTTTTTTGCTTGATTTTCCGCAGCTTGCCGTCGCCAGAACGGCCAAGGCGGCGCTTGCGATTGCCTTACGCATAAGATCGCCCTCTCCCAATCGCTTCGTGGGTTAGAATGAATCTAATCCTATCGCGCTCACCAGGTCAACGCGGCGACTACTTCGTCATGCGGGCTTGCGAGGCATTCTCGACAGACGCTGCAATGCGGGATAAACAGAGGCGTGGTGGGAAAGTTATAACTTATGCGTACCGGTGCAGCGTCGATACTTGAATCAGCCGGCATCCAACCTACACGGATCAGGCTTGCGCTTGCGGACTATTTGTTCGACGGCGAGCACAAGCACGTAACGGTTCAAGAAGCGCTCGAAGCTCTAAAGCGCAAGCGGCATCTCCCGTCGCTCGCGAGCCTTTACAATACGCTCAATGAATTTTGCCGGGCTGGGCTGATCCGCAAAGTTACATTGGACGGCGGCGCGGCGTGGTTCGATACCAGAACTGAACCTCACTATCACGTCTTTCACGAAGACGAATGCAGACTTGAGGACATACCGGTCGCGGCGCTGAAAATCACCGGGCGCCCGAAATTGCCGAAAGGCTCAATCGTTCGTTCAGTCGAGATTGTCTTCCGGGTCGCAAAGTAACCGCGAGACCAGAGCGCGCGCAAGCGATCAGCGCATGTTTCGCCGCGCGAGCAATTTTAACCGCAACGCATTCAGCTTGATGAAGCCTTCGGCGTCCTTCTGGTCGTAGACGGCGTCTTCCTCGAACGTCACATGCGCCATCGAGTACAGCGATTTCGGCGATTTGCGCGCGATGACGTTCGCCGATCCCTTGTAGAGCTTGACCGTTACGGAGCCCTCGACATGCTCCTGACTCTTGTCGATCAACGCCTGAAGCATTTCGCGTTCCGGCGCGAACCAGAAGCCGTTATAGATGAGTTCGGCGTAACGCGGCATGATCTCGTCTTTCAGATGTCCCGCACCGCGGTCGAGCGTGATTTGTTCGATGCCGCGATGGGCGGCGAGAAGGATCGCGCCGCCCGGCGTTTCGTAAACGCCTCGCGATTTCATGCCGACGAAGCGATTTTCGACAAAGTCGAGCCGGCCGACGCCATGCTTGCGGCCGAGTTCATTTAGCGCCGCCAGAAGCGTCGCTGGAGACATCATCGTTCCGTTGACAGATACGGCGTCGCCGCGCTTGAAGCCGACCTCGATGATCTCGGGTTTGTCGGGCGCGGATTCAGGGTCCGTCGTGCGCTGATAAACGTAATCCGGCGCAATCTCCGCCGGGTCTTCCAGGACTTTCCCCTCCGAAGATGTGTGCAGCAGATTGGCGTCGACCGAGAACGGCGCCTCGCCGCGCTTGTCCTTCGGAATTTCGACTTGATGGGCTTCGGCCCAGGCGATCAGCTTGGTGCGGGAGGTCAGGTCCCATTCGCGCCACGGCGCGATCACCTTGATATCGGGATTGAGCGCATAGGCGGACAGTTCGAACCGCACCTGGTCGTTGCCTTTGCCGGTCGCGCCATGCGCGACAGCGTCAGCGCCCGTCTCTCGCGCAATCTCCACAAGGCGCTTGGCGATCAAAGGCCGCGCAATCGAAGTGCCGAGCTGATACTGGCCTTCGTAAAGCGCGTTCGCGCGCATCATCGGGAAGACAAAATCGCGGACGAATTCCTCGCGAAGATCCTCGATGTGGATTTCCTTGACGCCGTTTCGCTGCGCCTTGCCGCGCACGGGCTCAAGCTCGTCGCCCTGTCCCAAATCGGCGGTGAAGGTCACGACCTCGCAGCCATATTCGACCTGAAGCCATTTCAGGATCACCGAGGTGTCGAGCCCGCCAGAATAGGCGAGAACAACCTTCTTTACGCCCTTGTGCTTCGCCATCGCTTGATCCTTCTGCGCCCGCATTGACGCGTGCGCCTATAGCGCAAAGGCGCGGCGGCGCAAGGATGATTTTTGCGGCTGCGGCGTCAGCCTTCGAAGAAGAATTTCCAGTCGCCCGTCTGGCTTTCACGGCCCCAGGGCTGAACAACGCGGCCGCGCCAGTCGTCGGCTGTCGCTTCCGCCTTGTGCGCAAGCGCTGCTTCAAGCGCGCCGTCTCGCCCGGCGAGGTAGTCATCGAAAGTCGGCGGCGCCGGCAAATCGGGCAATATCCACGCCCGATTGTCGAAAGGCGGCGAGTCCTGCCAGCGCAAGGTCGAGATAATGTAGGGAAGGCCCGACTGCACGCCCTTTGCGAACTTCGCATCGCCAAAATGATTGGGCGATCCCCCGGTTGGCTCGCCCGCGAAAAGGGCGTCGGTTTCCCGTTCAAGACGCGTTGCGAAATTCTGCGCGGCTGAGAACGTCGCAGGCGACGTCAATATGTAGATGCCGCCAGCGCGGTTGAACCGGCTTTTGACGAGCGTGCGCCTGAGCGGCTCCGTCAGCATGTTGTTGCCGCCGCCGTTTTCACGCAGATCGATCACGACCCGCTCGGCTTTCGTCGAGGCGAGCGCTGCGGACGCATCGCGCGTGAAGTCCTCAAAGGACTTTTTCTCTTCATCCTCCATGCCGCCGATGATGAGCGCGAGCGCCTTGCCGTCCGCGATCTCAGCAATGCGGTTGAGGGGGGCGCCGCCGACCGCTGCGAGCGGAGCGGCGGTCTTCCCGATATCAGTCAATCCTTCATGTCCATCAGCGGCGGCCGTCAGCGTCGCAGTGACGCGCCGCCCGCGTTTCCATCCTTCGAACTTGACTGGCGCGCCAAGGTCCGCCGCCGCATCAAGCCCGGCGAGAACGCCCGGAATGCTCATGCTCGCCGCGGTCCAGTGCGCCGGCCATGCCCGGTTGCCGGCGGCGAACGACGCGACGAAATCGCGCAAGAGCGGATCGATCTTCCGACCGCCGATCGAAGTGACGCGGGCGCCGAGCAGTGTTTCCGCCTCACCTTTCGCCGCAACGACGTAAAGGCCGTCCTCAAAGCGCTTTAACTTCAACGGATAGCGATGCGCGAATTCGGGGGCGTCGCTGTAAATTGTCAGCACCGCCGTGTGCCCGTCATTCGCCGCGTGAAACATCCGACCCAGCGCGATCGCATAATGCGGAAGATCCGTGTCCGCCGCTTTTGCGATCAGTTCAGTTCTTGCCTCGATGAACGCGGGCGACAGGGCGATATCAGGCCCTCGCGGATGTATGCTGACGATTTCCAGAGCAATCTGTTCGGCTTCGGCACGGTAGTCAGCGGCTGACGCAGCGCACGATAGGGCGAAGGCGGCAAGGCTTGCGGCGAAAATGGCTGATTTCATGGCTGGCCCCTTGGCAATCCGCCGACGCTAGCGGCGCCGGCGCACGCTTTCACTCGCTCATCGACAGGCCGTTAGCGGTGCGCGGCGGAGCGCTCAGTCCTTCGCAACCGCAATATCCTTGTCATTGCGCGCGATCCAATTCACACTTTGAAACGGAGAGAAAAGGGGAAGTCATGCGTAACTTTCTGGCGCCGGTAATCGGCGCGCTTTTGCTCATTGCCGCAGCGCCAACGGCTGACGCCGCGTCTATTGAAACAGCGCGGCGGCTCACAGAAGTGACTGCGCTGCGAACTGAAATCGACAAGGCGATCGGCGACGCGGTGGCGGCGCTTCGCACCCAGTTCGCCCGGCAAGGCATGCCAAGCGATAAAGCCGACCAGTTTCTCGCGGCGTTCCGCGACGCCCTCGAAAGCGACGCGCAAACGCTCGTAGACGACGTGACGCGCATTTACGCGGATCGTTTTTCGGATGCGGAGATCGAAGACCTCGTCCGCTTTTATCAAACGCCGACGGGCCAAAAGCTCGTAAAGCTGCAGCATGAAATCGCGCAGGAACAGACGCAGGCGGTCGCGCGCTGGATCCTCGCGGCGGCGCAGAAAGCGGCGGAAAACCTCACTGCCGCCAACAGCGCTTCTGTCTGACGCCGCCAGCGTTTCATTCGTCCGGCGCAACTTTCGCCCGGCCCTGTTTGATCTCGCTCCGTCGCGACTTTCCTTCAAGACGCTTTCGTTTGGACGATTTCGGCGTTTTCGTTGCGATGCGTTTCCTTGGCGGCGTTGCAGCCTTTTCGACGAGCGCTGCAAGTCTTTGGCGGGCGTCGGCGCGGTTTCGCTCCTGCGCACTGAAGCGCGAGGCTTCGATGATGATGACGCCGTCCTTGGTGGCGCGCGACCCTGCAAGTTTTAAAAGCCGCTCGCGAACCGCTTCGGACAAGGCCGACGAACGCGCCGCATCGAAACGCAGCTGCACCGCAGACGAGACTTTGTTGACGTTCTGGCCGCCCGGACCCGAGGCGCGAATGAACCGCTCTTCGAGGTCGCGTTCATCGATGAAAAGAGGCCCCGCGCGCATTATCGCTCAGCGGCGGCAAGCCGTTCCTTGAGCTTGTCGCTGGCGCGCGCCTTGACGCTTTCCGATTTCAATTGCCCGCAGGCGGCGAGGATGTCGCGGCCGCGCGGCGTTCTGATCGGCGAGGCGTAGCCCGCCTTGTTGACGATTTCGGCGAAGGCTTCGATGCGCTCCCAGCTTGAGCATTCATAAGGCGCGCCCGGCCAGGGATTGAACGGGATCAGGTTGATCTTCGCCGGCATGTCTTTCAGCATTCTGACAAGCGCGCGCGCTTCGGCGTCAGAATCGTTGACGCCTTTCAGCATCACATATTCGAACGTGATTTTGCGGACATTGCTAAGGCCCGGATAACTCCGGCACGCCTCCAAAAGCTCCGCAATCGGATATTTGCGGTTGATCGGCACAAGCTCGTCGCGTAGCTTGTCGTTCGTCGCATGGAGCGAGATTGCGAGCATCGCGTTCGTCAATTCGCCAAGTCGCGAAATTTCCGGAACGACGCCGCTCGTCGATACTGTGATGCGGCGGCGCGAAATCGAAATGCCGTCGCCGTCGGAGATGATGTCGATCGCGCGCGCAACGTTGTCGAGATTGTAGAGCGGCTCGCCCATCCCCATGAACACGATATTGGAAAGCCGCCGGTCGTCGCCGCCGGACGGCCATTCGGCGAGATCGTCCTTGACCGCGATCACTTGCGCGACAATTTCCGCCGCCGTCAGATTGCGCACGAGTTTTTGCGTGCCCGTGTGGCAGAACGTGCAGCTCAACGTGCAGCCGACCTGCGAAGAAACGCACAGCGCGCCCGCCCGGCCGACATCCGGGATGAAGACGCATTCAATCTCGGCGCCTTTTGAGACCTCGATCAGATATTTGCGCGTGCCGTCGATCGACACCTGACGGTCGACTATTCTCGGGCGATCGAGGCTGAAGAGCCGCGCCAGCTCGCCGCGCATTTCCTTGCCTATGTCGGTCATCGCTTCGAAGTCGGTGAGGCCGTAATGATAGGCCCAGCGCCAAAGCTGCGTCGCGCGCATCTTCGCCTTTTTGGGGTCGAGCGAGAGCGCCTCGGCGATAACGCCGGCGATTTCAGCGCGCGACAGGCCAAATAGCGGGCGCGGCGGCGCCGCAGCGTCTTCAGCCTTGGCCGGGGAAAGATCGGGCATTGTCATAGGGCGGGGATATAGGCGGGAAAGCTTGGGGGGGGAAAGGGGCGGCGCGCGCGAGGACTTGCGCGGTGCGCGGGGCGGCGCTATACACTGAACCATATGGTTCAGTTTCAGGAAACCCTTTTGAATTCGACCTTCGCCGCGCTTTCGGACCCGACGAGACGCGGCGTTCTGGAACAACTCTGGCGCAAGGACGCCTCGATCACGGAGCTTGCCGAAAAGTTCGACATGACCGTGACGGGCATGAAGAAGCATGTCGGCGTTCTGGAGAATGCGGGGCTCGTCGCGACGGAGAAAGTTGGGCGCGTGCGAACCTGCAAACTGGGCCTTCGCGCGCTCGCGGTAGAAGCGGCGTGGATCGAAAAGCACCGCCTGTTGTGGGCCGCGCGTTTCGATGAGCTCGACAAGGTCGTTGAGGAAGTGGACAGGAAGGAGAAAAGCGGTGGACGCAAGAAAAACGGCTGACAAGGCTCCAACGAAAAAGGAGACTTCGGTAAAGCGCAATTCCGATCGCGAACTCGTCGTGACGAGAAAATTCAACGCGCCGGCGCGCATCGTATTCGACGCCTGGACCAAACCCGAATTGCTCATGCGCTGGTGGACGCCGAAATCATTCGGGATTTCCTTCCTATCCTGCGAGATCGACGCCCGCACGGGCGGCTCATACCGGTTTCAATTCAGCCACCCCGCCATGGAAAACCCGATGACTTTTTTCGGGAAATATATTGAGGTTAAGCCTCATTCCTGCCTTGTCTGGACGAATGACGAAGGCGGCGGAGAACGCGCGGTCACCACGGTGACTTTTGAAGAACGGGACGGCGCAACGTTAGTCACCATGCGCGACGTCTATCCTTCCAAAGACGCACTCGACGCCGCCATCGCCTCAGGCAGCACGAGCGGATTCGGCGAAGCGTTCGAGCAGCTGGATGATGTTTTGCCAGCTTTGAAGGCGTGAGGCGGCGGAATGGGGGGAGGGTAGGAAATGCCAAGACGGCTTTGCATCAAGAGCAAGTCGGCGGGCTAGCTTCACAATCAAGCGGGGACATATGTCAGTCTAATCGCGTCCTCACCGATGCGATCGCTCGCCGCCAGTCGGAGCGGCGGCTGCGCGTCGGCGAAAAACGGAGTGCCGCGGCCAAGCACGAAGGGGCGCAGATAGAGCTGATATTCATCGATGAGGCCGAGCTTCGATAGGCTTGCCGCAAACTTTGGTCCGCCAACATCGATGCGGCCATCGAGATCGGTCTTCAGCCTACGTATCAGCGCCGCGAAATCATCGCCGACAAGCGTCGCGTTCGGGCCAACTGACTTTAGCGAGCGCGACACCACCCATTTCGGCTGGCGACGCCACGCCTCCGCGAACTCCCGCAATTGGGCGGTCTTCGCCGGATCGCGCTGGTTCCAATCGTCCCCATCCCAATAGCGCATAATCTCATAGAGGCCGCGACCGTAAATGCTGCCGGTCAAGTTGCGTGTTTGCTCAATGTAATGTTGGAACAGCGCGGCGCCGGGCGCAAACGCGTCGTGATCGACATAGCCGTCCAGCGACACGTTCATTCCGAAGATCAGCTTCGCCATGATGCAAGAGATTTCCAGTTTCCACGAATATAACTAGAGCCTTCGTTGGTCGGAAGCGAGATCGGGCGGATCCTTCGCCCCTACTCGTCATGCCGGATCGGCCTGCCATCGTCTTCGAAGAAGAGGATGTCGCCGGGCTGGCAGCCAAGTTCCTTGCAGATCGCCTCTAACGTCGAGAAGCGGATCGCTTTCGCCTTGCCGGTTTTCAGGATCGAGAGGTTTGCAATCGTCACGCCAACGCGTTCGGAGAGCTCCGTCAGGCTCATGCCGCGGTCGAGAAGCACCCGGTCAAGTTTGACGGAAATCGACATCAGACGGTCAGGTCCTGTTCTTCCTTCATGCGCGCGCCTTCGCGGAAGACTTCCGCAAGCACGAACACGGCGGCGATCGCGACAAAAATCGTAAGATCAAGCCCGGCGTCGACATCCGCGTCAAAGATCATGGCGAGAATGCCGATGACGATTTTTGACAGCTCGCCGAAGAGGAGCGCGACGCCGACATTGCGAAAGCGCACGGCGTTTTCTTTGACGAACGGCGAGCCAAAGCGCAGCGTCTTCAGCAACTCAAGCAGGCGCTCAACCACATAAAGCGCGACGCCGAATGAAATGAAATGGCGGAGAACTTTGACGAAATCGCCAGCGTCGACGTCAATGCCGCCGTCAATCGACGCGCCGTCGACATGCGAAATCCATTCGGCGACCGGCGGGATAAGCGGGATCGCGACGATCGCCGCAGAAAGGCCTGCGAATGCTATCCATACGATGACGCGGACGATGTGCAGTCCGACCGAAAGGATGGATGCGAGCGATCCTTTGCCGATGGCTCTGATCATGATGGATCTCCGTTGGAGGCGCCGCGAGGGACCGATCGTCCCTTAAAAGAACACGACGCCGCAAAGGCGTTCAGCGCAAATCCGCGCGTCGCCCTTGTCCGCCGCGCCAGTCATCTTTGCGAGGCTGACTGCGGAGGCGAGAGCAGCGGCGGCGAGCGCCGCCGCTATAATGAGGTTAATCGACTTGGCCATGGGAAGAGCCCTTTTTTCCTCAGCCCCGGGATCTTTCGACCGGGACTACGCGAACTGACCGATGGCGGAGAAGTAGGCCCCGGCGATCAGGACGACCGTCACCAGGGTGAGGAGGCTGTTGACAACCGGGCCGACAGACCCGATGTTGAAGGAAGCGTGATTGCGTAACATCTGAATTTCCTTTCGTTGGTGCGCGAACGCGTTTTGGCTGTTTTTCTTGAGCGGCGGGCTTAACGGCTTGCCGCTCTTTTTTTGTCTTCTGGCTGTTTTCGTCTTCTTCTTTTCCTTGTCCGGTCTTTCCGCCGGCGGCGCCGTTCATCGGCGTCTTGTTGAATATCGATATACACTTATCGAAAAACGATGCAAGGGGTTTTCGTCGAAAAACGATAATTTTTTTCCGAAAACCGATATGGAGGCCTTTTGTGGCGTCGCGAAAACTATTCCCGGGGCGGCTGGTCATCGCCAGTCACAACCAAGGAAAAGTCAAAGAGATCAATGAGTTGATAGAGAGTTTCGGGATCACGGCGATATCCGCCGCAGCCCTTGGCCTGCCGGTTCCGGTCGAAGATGAATTTTCGTTCATGGGGAACGCGGCGATCAAGGCGAAGGCGGCTGCGAGGGCTTCAGGGCTCCCCGCCCTCGCCGATGATTCCGGTCTGGAGGTCGCATCACTCGGCGGCAGACCAGGGGTTCACACCGCCAATTGGGCCGAAACCGGCGCGGGGCGCGATTTTTATATGGCGATGGACCGGGTGCGCCGCGAACACGAAGAATCCGGGTCGGCGGACACTTCGGCGCGGTTTGTCTGTTGCCTGTGCGTCGCATGGCCAGATGGGCACACGGAAGGATTCCTCGGCAAGGTCGATGGTTCGCTTAGCTTCCCGCCCCGCGGCAAAATGGGGTTTGGCTTTGACCCGATCTTTGTGCCCGACGGCTATGAAAAAACGTTCGCCGAGCTTGATTCGGCAACAAAACATTCGATCTCCCACCGGGCCGATGCGTTCCGCAAGCTCGTAGAAGCGTGCCTTGCATGAGGTCCGGTCCGCAAAACGGATTCAGCGTCTACGTCCATTGGCCATTTTGCGCGCGGATCTGTCCTTATTGCGATTTCAACGTCTATCGCGACCGGGGCGTTGACGCGTCGCGATGGGCGTCCGCGCTGACGCGCGAGCTCGAATATTGGGCGGAAAAGACCGAAGGGCGCCAGCTCACCAGTCTTTATTTCGGCGGCGGCACGCCAAGCCTCGCCCCGCTCGCCGTAATCGAGGCGGTTATCGCTTCCTGCGAGCGGCTGTGGGGGTTTGGCGAAGACCCGGAAATCACCATTGAGGCCAATCCGACCTACGCCGAACTGGGTCGCTTCGCGGGCATTCGCGCCGCCGGCGTAAACCGACTATCGCTTGGCGTTCAATCGCTCGATGACGCGGCGCTGAAATTCCTTGGTCGCGACCATGACGGCGCCGCCGCGCTGCAGGCGATTGAGCGCGCGATGGCGGCGTTTCCCCGGGTGACCGCAGATTTCATCTACGCCCTGCCGGGTCAAACGCTCGATCATTGGACAGATGAATTGCGCCGGGCGATCGCGACCGGCCTCAGACACCTGTCGCTCTACCAGTTGACGATTGAGGGGGGCACCGCTTTCGACCGGGCTGTATCAAAAAAGCGCTGGGCGCCGGCGGATGAAGAAATCGCCGCCGATCTATTCGATCTGACGCAGGAGATCACTGCGGCGGCCGGACTTCCGGCATACGAAATTTCAAACCACGCGGCGCGCGGTTACGAGTCCCGGCACAATTTCATTTACTGGCGACAGGGCGATTATGTCGGCGCAGGTCCTGGGGCGCATGGTCGATTGACTGCTGGCGGAAACCGCGTCGCGACGGTGACGGAGCTGAACCCGTCGCGCTATCTCGCGCTTGTCGAAAAGTCCGGCGCCGGCGTCGTCCTCAATGATCCGTTGTCGGATGAGGACGCTTTGACGGAGCGGCTTGCTATGGGTTTAAGAACGACCGAAGGCGTCGCCCTCGCCGATATCGGACAAAACGTTCTGGCGTCAAAAATTGAAGCGCAGATCGCTGGCGGATTCTTGATCATCGAGCGCGACAGATTGATTGCGACGCAATCCGGGCGTCGCCTCCTGAATGCAGTGCTTGCAAATTTGCTCGCCTGAAGCGGCTATTTGGCCTTTGGCGCGCGCGGCGGCGCATCGACCGCAGCAAAATCCGAATACGCAATGCTTGTTTGCGATGAGAATTTCTTGAAGAAGGCCTTGCCTTCAGCCTCAGATTCCGATGCGATCATCAGCACCGCGCCATCCGGGCCGACTGGGGCATAGCGTTGCAATTGATGCATCTTCTCGATCTTTGCGACAGGCGCAGGCTTAAAGGGTTTCGTTGAAGCGATCTCGATCGCCGCAATATGGTTTGACTTGCGGTCGAGCCGCG
Organism: Parvularculaceae bacterium; assembly: GCA_041740755.1. Lineage (GTDB taxonomy): Bacteria > Pseudomonadota > Alphaproteobacteria > Caulobacterales > Parvularculaceae > Amphiplicatus. The sequence goes on from JBGSLM010000011.1 coordinate 14,239, forward strand.
CAGTCGCGACCAGCGTGACGCGCATTTCGTCCGTCATTTCAGGGTCGTCGATTGGGATACGAAATAACGCCTCGATGCCCGAAAGACTTATCAAGGATGCGTCGCGGATTGATTTCTCAAGACCTTCGTAGACGAGCGCGGCGTCCGCATCATCGTCTTTATTCATTGTCTCAAAGGCCTTTCTCTCTTCTTTGGAAAGCGCTGACTGCGGGGGATCAATCGCTGTCCAGCGTGCGCCGGCCGGAAGGCTTGGATCGAAACGCGCTTTGAAAGTCCGATGCGGCGTTTGTGCAAGATCTGTGAGGGTGCGCGTGAACGCCCAGCGCTGGCTTGCAATCGCCTTGGCGGCCGCCACTGCTTCGACCAACTCGGCGCGAATGGCGCTTTCTTCGGTTGCCGGAACTGCGTCATTCGCAAACGCGCCACCGCAAAACAGGAAGACTGATCCAATCAACGCAACAAATTTCATTCCCTAGCTTCCTGGTGAAAATGCGCGCGGCGCCGGATCAATGACCTTGATGCCGCCGGGCTGGATTTCGAGTATCGCAAGGCCGCGCTCGATCGTGCCGTCGGGTTTGAAGCGGAAGAGGCCGTCGGCGCCGAAATAGCCGCCGCGGTTTTCAATCATGGCCTCGTCGAAGCGATCGCGGCGGCGCGGGCTTTGGGCGAGCCGCGCCGCAAGCAGCGTCGCATCATAGGAGAGCGACGCAAGTTTCGGAGGCGACTCGCCGAACGCCGCCTTGAAGCGATCTTCGAACGCGGCGGTGATTGTTGGGTCCGGGGCGGCGAACCAGCCGCCGCGAAGCGCCGGCTCTCGCGTCAGGCGCGGATTGTTCCACGCTGAAACGCCGAGCAGTTTCACCTCGTTGATGTTTACATTGTAATAGGGAAGCAGCGGCGCAAGCGCACGCAACAGCGTTCCTTGTTCCGGCATCAGCACCGCCTGGAAACCCTGCGCGTTGCCGACTGCGGCCGAGCCGGTCGAGCCAGGTTTTGCCGGATCAAATCCATGCCGCAGTTCCGGCGGAATGATGTCTTTCGAATAGGCGGCAAGGCGCTTTGCCGGCGCCAGCATTTTGTCGGGGTCCTGTTCGTAGCGCTCTTCATGAACGAGAACGCCGCCGCGCTGGGCGAGTTCCTGACTAAACGCGGTCGAGACGCGCTGACCATAAGCATTCGCGGGCGCGATCAGGCCAAAACGCACCTTGCCCTGATGCATGGCATAATCGGTGACGCGCGCGACTTCTATTTCAGGCGGAAAGCTCAACAGATATACGCCGTCGCCTGCAGACAGCATGTCGGAAGAAAAGGCGATAAGCGGAACATTTGCCGCCCGCGCGACCGGCGACGCGGCGGCGACCG
>JBGSLM010000012.1:0-4409 GCA_041740755.1 Parvularculaceae bacterium
CATGGCGGGGCGGGCGTCACGACCGATTTTGGTCTCGCGCGCGTCTACGCGGGCATTCGCACGCTTCGGCTCGCCGACGGTCCGGACGAAGTGCATTGCCGCGCAATTTCGCGGATCGAGTTCAAGAAGCATTCGAACGAAGCATAGGGAAAGCCGCCAATGCTCACCCCCGTTCTTGCGCTTGTGTCATGGACGCTCATCATCTGGATCTGGATGTATGCGACCCGAATCCCGGCGATGCAAAAAGCCAAGATTGATCCCCAGTCTGCGATTCATCCCGGCTCGTTGGCCGTTCTGCCGAAAAATGTCCGCGTCGTCGCGGACAATTACAATCACCTGCACGAGCAACCGACAATTTTTTATGCGCTCGCAATATACACGCATCTTGCTGGCGCGACTGACGGCGTAACCGTATCGCTCGCATGGGCCTATGTCGCCCTGCGCGTCGTTCATTCCTTCATGCAAATCATCGTTCAGCGCGTGATGTTCCGCTTCATGGCGTTTGCGCTTGCATCGATCTGTCTGGTTGCAATCGCTGTCCACGATCTGTTGGCGCTCATGCAGGCGCAATGAACGGCGCGCCGCCAGCAAAGATTTCCACGCTCGATATTGCGTCCGCCGAGCCCGAGCCCGGCAGGCCGGCGCCCGATCGCCTGATCGCTGGCGATCCGGAATTTCGCACGTGGAACATTGAGGATCAGGGTGGCGGCCTTTACGCGGGCGTCTGGGAATCGACGCCTGGAAAATGGCGCGTTCAGTATGATGAGTGGGAATATTGCCGGATATTGTCTGGCGTCTCGATTGTGACGGAAGACGGCGGCGGGGCGATGCGTGTGGGGGCCGGCGACAGCTTCATCATCCGTCCTGGCTTTAGAGGGACATGGGAAGTCGTCGAGACGACGCGCAAGGAATATGTCATCAAGCTGTAGGTTTGGCGGCGAATTTGACGCGTTTAACGCCGCCTCTAATCGCCGATGAACGCCTTGAATGTTTTGACCGCCTCGCGGCGCGCGCCAAGCGCCGAGAAACCGCCTGAATTCCTGATGTCGAGCGCCGTTTCAACGAGCGCCCCATAAGCCGCATTTGAAAGGCTGCCGCCGAGCGAAAGGCGGGCGGCGCCGGCTTTGGCGAAATCCTCGACCGGATGTTTTGCAAGCGCGCCCATGATGAGAACGTTTACCGGCTTCGATACCGATGAACACACGGCAGCGACCGCATCAAGGGTCGGCAATCCGGGTGCGAACAGAACGTCGGCGCCAGCGTCTTCAAACGCCTGAAGACGCGAGATAACCTCATTGAGGTCTGCCGGACCGTAAAGAAACGCCTCAGCCCGCGCGGTCAGCACGAAACCATTCGGCGCGCCGCGCGCAGCTTCAACAGCGGCGCGAATGCGATCGACAGCTGCGGATTTTTCGTGGACCGGGCGGCGCTTGTCGCCCGTCGAATCTTCAATCGATCCGCCGCAAAGACCAGTGAGCGAGGCTTCCCTGATCGTCGCCGCACAGTCTTTCGGACTGGCGCCAAATCCGTTCTCCAGATCTGCGGCGACCGGAATTTTGACGGCGGCGCTAACTTCGCGCGCATGGGCCAACGCTTCATCGCGCGTGACGCCATAGTCGGCGCGGCCCTTGGTCAATGCAAAACCTGAACTCGTCGATGCAAGCGCGTCAAAGCCAAGGCCCTCCAGAATTTTGGCGGAGCCTGCATCCCAGAAATTCGGGAAGAGAAAGGCCGCGCCTTTCTCGTGAAGGGAACGGAATTTTGCGACTTTCTCGGCTGAAGCGGCAGACATGGCGATCTCCTTTTGCGACGCCATAGCATGAAAATATTCCTGTCGCATTCCGAAACTTGCGACAGGCTCCAAGCGCATTGACTACGCTGCTGCTTCCCCAGTGAAATACAGCGAATGAACTTCACGGCTAGTCTTGTCGGTTTTAAACCGATTTATTTTTCGGCTTCGTAGTCAGCGGCGAATGCGCTCGCTCAGCGAAGCGGACATAAATGTGTCCGGGATGTCTTGATGTGTCAGGGATATTTAATCACCTGCGAGCCCAGAGGCCGCGACGGCGACTTTGTGCAAATCGAAAAATATTTCGTGAGCCGTCGGCGCTCGGTGAGTTACGCCCTGGCTTCCGCATCGATTGTCCCGCCGCGCGATTCTTTTTCGAGCCGCTTCATGGCGCTCTGCAGTTTTTCAAATGCGCGCACCTCGATCTGGCGCACGCGCTCGCGGGAGACGCCGTATTCCTGGCTGAGCTCTTCAAGCGTTGCGGGATTATCTTTGAGGCGGCGTTCGGTGATAATGTGCTGCTCGCGCTCGTTGAGCGTCGCCATCGCCCGTTCGAGGAGCGACATCCGCATCTCATATTCGTCTTCCGCCGCCAGCTTTTGCTCGGCGTTGACGGCGTTTTCATCGACAAGCCAATCCTGCCACTCCCCGCTGGTGTCTTCGGTTTTGCCGAGTGGCGCATTGAGCGAGGCTTCGCCGCCGGACATGCGGCGGTTCATCTGGACGACGTCGTCGTGGGTGACGCCGAGCTTGTCGGCGATCAGCTTCACCTGATCGGGGTTTAGATCGCCGTCATCGATCGCATCGATCTTGCTTTTGATTTTTCTGAGGTTGAAGAAAAGCTTCTTTTGGGCGGCGGTGGTGCCGATCTTCACGAGGCTCCACGAGCGCAGGATGTATTCCTGGATCGCCGCCTTGATCCACCACATGGCGTAAGTGGCGAGGCGAAAGCCCTTGTCCGGCTCGAACCGCTTGACCGCCTGCATCAGGCCGACATTGCCTTCGGAGATCACTTCGCCGATCGGCAGACCATAGCCGCGATAGCCCATGGCGATCTTTGCAACGAGGCGCAAATGGCTCGTCACCAATTTCTGCGCAGCGTCGGGGTCCGCGTGTTCGGCGAACCGCTTGGCGAGCATGTATTCCTCGTCCTTGGCGAGCATCGGAAATTTGCGGATTTCAGCGAGATAACGCGAAAGACTTCCTTCGGGCGTCAACGCAGGCGCTGCAACAAGGTCTTTGGCCATTCTAACTCTCTTTAAGGTCCCCCGGAGCCGCCCGGGGAAGGCTTGGGCGGCGACAGAGGCCCGATATAGGAACGGAAATCCAAGGCTCCAACACCGCCGGAACCAGTAAATCTCGCCGGTGCGTCCTGATCGTCACACTTTCTTACGGTGGAATTTGGGCGATGGGCTACCCAAAGCGCGCGCGGCGCACACAAAATCGCGTGATATGAGAGGGTTAGAGCGCCCGCAAGGCGTCGAGCAGGCTGGCGAAATCAGCAGGACGCGGCGCCTCGAAATGGAGAGGCTCGCCGCTGACCGGGTGTTCGAAGCCGAGAATGCGGGCGTGAAGCGCCTGTCGTCTGAAGCCGCCGAGGACAGCAAGCGCGCGATCCGCCGCCGGATCGCCTGGCTTGACGCCGGACAGACCCGGTCCGCGTCCATAAACGGGGTCGCCGATCAGCGGACATCCGATCGAGGCGAGATGAACGCGAATCTGATGAGTGCGCCCGGTCTCAAGCCTGCACTCGATCAATGACGCGATCGCATCGCCGGCGAGCTTTGCGCGCTTGCGTCCAAAGGCCTCCGTCACTCGATAGTGGGTGACGGCGCGGCGCTGGTCAGGGCGTTCGTCATCTTCATCCACCACCGCCATTTTCTTGCGATCGCCGCTCGCTCTCGCAAGCGGCGCGTCGATCGTCCCTAGCGCTGGGCGCGGCGCACCGACTGCGATTGCGTCATAGATGCGCTCTATGTTGTGTACGGAGAAAGCCTGACTAAGCATCAAATGCGCCGCATCATGTTTTGCCGCAACGATCAGTCCCGACGTATCCTTGTCGAGCCGATGAACAATGCCGGGCCGCGCGACGCCGCCAACTCCTGAAAGGCTGTCGCCGCAATGCGCGATCAGCGCGTTGACAAGCGTACCCGACCAATTGCCTGCGGCGGGGTGAACGACGAGCCCCGCGGGCTTGTTGATGACAATGAGGTCGGCGTCTTCGTAAAAAACGTCGAGCGCTATTGCTTCGGCCTTCGGCTCCGCCGGTTCAACCGGCGGCATCGTCAGCGAATAGCTCTCGCCGGCGCGGATCTTCCACGAAACGTCGGTGAAAACCGCCCCATTTCGGGACACGGCGCCGTCTTCGATCAACGCCTTGACGCGCGAGCGGGTGAGGCCGTCGGCCGCGTCCGACAACCATTTATCAAGTCTTGTTCCCGCATAATCGGAACCAACCGTGAAGGTCCGGCGGTCGGCGGGTAATTCCGTTTTTGTCATGGGCTGGCGATGTCACGGCGGGTGAGGGTCTGTCAAATGGCGCGTGCGGAACCGAATTTCATCATGATGGCGGAGGACGAGGAGCCGTCCGCCGTCAATCTGTTGCGCCGCCGCGCGCTGC
>JBGSLM010000013.1:0-3598 GCA_041740755.1 Parvularculaceae bacterium
GAAGCGCTGGCGGAACAACCGCCCGCAATTGCGCAACCGGTGCGGCGCGTTCAAAATCGCCAGCGCGCGGAGCGACAGCATGACGATCGGCCGCGCCCCGACAGACAGCGCAGCGATAGCCAGCGCGGGGAAAAACGGGAAAACGTCAAAGGCTTCGGCGCCGATATCCCGGCGTTCATGGTCCGTTAACCCTGCATTTTGCGGATTTCGTTCCCGGCGCGGCAGTTAGCCGTTCTTTTACACCGCACCGGGTAAAGTCATGTCCTTCGGCGTACGGCCGAACGGGACAGGCGTGGCGATGACCGACACTATCGACGAATCTCACCGCACTGCTGAACGCGCGCTCAAGGCCCTTAAGGCTGCGCAGCTTGCTGCTTCGCCTAGAAATCTCGAACTCTGGTTCATTCTCATAGAGGGGCGCAACCCTGCGCTCGCCCGCGATGTGCAGCGCCTCAGCCAGCCGGATGGTTCGTTCAGGCAATCCGACGCCGACGCGCTATACGACGCCCACATCGTTCGTCAGGGACTGTCGCGCGATGTCGTCGACCTCATCCAGCGTTTTGAAGACGAAATGGGGAGGATCGCCGACGCAGTTGAAACGACCGGCGCCAACGCCACCGGCAACAACGAAAAGCTGCGATTCCTATCGGCGGAGCTAAAACGTTCCGCATCCGACAATCCCGCGATCGGCGCGCTGATGGACGGCGTTCTATCGGTTGCAAAATCGGTGCGCGAAGCCAATGAACGGCTGGAACAGCAACTCGCCCGCTCGTCGGATGAAGTCGACACGCTGCGACGGAATATCGAAAATATCCAGCAGGAAGCGATGCTGGACCCGCTTACCGGCGTCAAGAACCGCAAGACTTTCGATCTTGAAGTCGACCGCCTGATCCGCAGCGCCAAGGAAACCGGCGAGCCGCTCGCGCTTATCATGGCCGATGTCGATCACTTCAAGAAATTCAACGACAAATGGGGACACCAGACCGGCGATCACGTTCTGCGTCTGGTCGCCGATGTCATGAACGCCAACATCAAGGGCCAGGACGTCTTGGCCCGCTATGGCGGCGAAGAATTCGCGATCATATTGCCAGGCACATCGCTTTCAAACGCTGTCATGCTGGCGAACCGCATCCGCACCGCCGTCGAATCGCGGCGCCTCAAGAAGCGGCGCACCGACGAGGATCTCGGCCTCATCACGCTATCGATGGGCGCTGCGACATTGAAGTGGGACGATACGATCGAAAGCATCATCGAACGCGCTGACAATTGCCTCTACGCAGCAAAGAATGCGGGACGCAATCAGGTCATCGACGAAGCGGCTGAAATCAAGACCGCGAAAGAAGGCGCGGCAGCCTGATATTTCAGACTTTACGAGCGTGCGTCTGCATAAACCGCACGATAGCTGTCCATCACATTCGCCAGAAACTGTCCCTGGTCGACATCGCCCAGCGACCGGATGAGCTCCGCTTCAGGGGCGCCGTCGAGACGATTGACCGCTTCCATTGCAAAGGCGCGATAGCCGGAACGATCCCCCGCCAGCAGAAACGCAGTCGCCGCGCGAACCGCAGCGGCGCGATCTTCTTTTGCGCCAAGCGTTGAAAGCGCCGCAACGTAGGACGCATAATCGCGCGCCGCTTCCGGCCAGGCGCGCCGCGACCAGTTGATTTCCGCCCGAAGCAACAATTCTAGAGCACCCGGAGACTGCGACAGGAGAACAATCGCGTCCTCTGTTTTGCCGGTCGATGAGAGCGCTTTCGCCTCAATCAGCCGCCGCTGCTGCGCCGCGTCCGCCTCTAGCCCTGCAATCCGCGTTGAACGGATTGCCTTGAGCGCATCCGCCGGATTTCCCGCAAGCAGATAGAGTTCGCCAAGTTCAGCGGCGACCTTTGCTCTTTCCACGCCGCGCAGGCGCTTGAATACCTGATGGTCGAGCAGCTGCGCGGCCTGGCGATAAAGGCCAAGCGCTTCGAGTTTTCCGGCCGCCTCATGAATGAGCGCGTCGCCCTCCCGCCCCGGCGGCGCAAATTCGACATTCTCGAAAAAGAGCCGCGCAGCGTCCTTTGGGTGAAGCGCGGCCTCGTCGGCAAAAAGCCTCGGCAGCGTTGCGGCGACAAGATCTTGCGCATCTTCCGCCGCCTGCGATTCCGGATAGCGGTCCACCACCTGTCCAAGCGCTGCAAAGCCGCGGTCGAAATCATCGCCAGACAGTCTCATTCGCCCAAGCGCAAGCTGCAGATCGCGTTCGAACGCGCCGCCGCGCCATTCAATCGACAGCGCATCGACAGCCGTCACGTCATTTGCGGCGATCACGAGTTCAAGACGCGCCCGCATCGACCATTCCTCGGCGCCGCTTGCGGCCGCGCGCCGAAAGGAGCCGGCGGCGCCAAGCCGGTCGCCGCGAAGACTGCGAATTTTTCCGATGAGGAAATAACGCGCGTTGTCTTCAGATTTGTTGCGCGCGGTCAGGCCGGAAAGGATCTCCGCCGCTTTCTCCGTATCGCCGGTCGCCGCCAGCGCTTCCGCTTTGGCTATCTGATATTCCGCCGCCAGATTGCGCGACGCTGCAGGCGCCCCGCCCGTCTCAAACGCCGCGCGCGCCTCAACGAACGCGCCAAGTTTCGCGAGCGATATCGCAGCAAGCGCATCGGCTGGCTGAATTTGCGCGAGACGCGCGACAACCGAACGGTATCTGCCCATCCGGTAGTCGCATTCAGCAGCCAGGAGCCGCGCTTCCTTCGTATCAATGTCGATTATGCGCGCCAGCGCCTCGGTCCAAAGCTCGTTGGCCATATAGAAGTGCGCGAGCCTTATTACGTCCTGCGCGTCGCCGGACGCAGCAGAAGCGAGATGACGCTCCTCAGCTTGCGTAAACCCGGACTTTGAGACTTCAACCATCAGCGCCGCGCGGCCGAACGCCGCCAGATCGGCATTTCCCGGAACTTCCTGCGCATGCGCCGCACTAACGGCAAGCAGCAGGCACGCAGGTCCAAGAAGGCGGGTTTTGATCACTGGGCGGCCTCTGACGCAGGCGGCGTTTGCGCTTCACGATTGGCGAGCGCGATCGTCAGCGTCTTTGCTTTCTCGGGCGACATTTCCGCAAGAACCGCCGCAAGCGACTGCGTACGCATGCCGGCCGCGACCGGGATGAGAATATCGTCATCGAGCACTTCGAATACGCGCGCGGCGTCACGCGCCTTCATGCGCTCATAAGCGTCGGACAGCCTGCCGATTTCGCCGGTCTGTTCACGCACGCGCGTATCGGCGGCAAGCGCGATCGCATTCTTTTCCTGCTGCAGCGCCTTGATCGAGGCGTCGAGACGCAGTTCCACCGCCTCGATCACGCCTTCACGCGTATTAAGGTCCGCCTCGCGGGCGTCGAGTTCTTCCTTGCGCGCTGCGAGCTGTTCCAAAAGCCGTTCCGACGTTGCGCTCGGCCGCGCCGCCGTCGCTGGGAGGGCATCCGGCGCGGCGGCGGCGGTTTCTTCAGCGCCTGCGCTTGAAAATGAAATCCAGAGCCCGCCAGCCTTCAGCAGGGCGAGCGCGAACAGCGCCGTCAATATGACGGGCGTCAGACGAACCTTTCGGGTGCTGGAATTGT
>JBGSLM010000014.1:0-8105 GCA_041740755.1 Parvularculaceae bacterium
GCAATCGATGATGCGCATCCCCAATCCGGGCTAAAGGCGCTGCTTCATGGTTTGAGCGTCGCGCCGGCGGACGTGCTGTCGTGGCCGAACTCCGGCGCCGCGCAGCCCCGGACGGATCTTTTGACGCTAGCATTGCGGCCGGCGGACGCGACAGACGATTGGCTATCGCTCATCGGCGCGATGACCGCAGAGGACAAAGGGCTCGCAGCCGCGACGCGCGGCATGACGCTGATTGAAGCTGACAATGAGGAAGCAGAAGCGAGCATCATCGCAGCGCTTTTCCGGCTCACCGTCGAGCAGCCGGGAAAGACGGCTTTTCTTGTGACGCCGGATCGCCATCTGTCGCGACGCGTCGCGCTCAAAATGCGCCGGTGGAATATTCTCGTTGACGATAGCGCTGGCGTTCCCTTCGCCAATACGCCGTGCGGCGCCTTTTTGCGACTTGCCGCGCTGTTTCTCGAAGATCCAGGCGACCCGGTCGCGACGCTCGCCCTTCTGCGACATCCATTGATGCAGGCGGATCTCAACTCCGCTCAATTATCGCGCGCCGTCGATACGCTTGATCGCGCCTTGCGCGGAACGCGCCCGGCGAAAGGGCTTGCGGGCGTCACGCGCGCGCTTTGCGCCCGAGAGCCGATCAACGAAAAAGTAAAGGCGTTGATCGACGCCCTCGACGAAGCGGCGGCGCTCTTTCCGCGCGACGCCGGCGCGCCCTTTGCGGAGCTATTCAGCGGTCACGTCGCCGCTGCGGAGCGTCTTGCCGGCGCAAAGGCGCTCTGGTCGGGCGATGAGGGAGAAGCGGGCTCCGGTTTGCTTTCGGAATTGAAAGGCGCCGTTGACGACATCACGCCGATCGGCGGAAGGCGTTACGCCGACGTGTTCGATGCGCTTATCGCTGGGACTGCTGTCAGAAAGCGAACCAGCGCCCATCCGCGCCTTGCCATTTTGGGCCCGCTCGAAGCGCGCCTTCAGCGCGCGGACCTTATTATTCTGGGCGGCCTCAACGAAGGCGTCTGGCCTGCGGACGCCGCAGACGATCCGTTTCTGTCACGCAAGATGCGCAAGGACCTCGACTTGTCATCTCCCGAACGGCGCATCGGCCTTTCCGCGCATGACTTTGCCGGCCTTGCGGCCCAAAGCGAGGTCGTGTTTTCCCGTGCGCGGCGCGCCGGCGGAAAGCCCGCCAAACCGTCGCGCTGGATCATCCGTTTAAAGAACATCCTGAAGGGCGCCGGGGCGCTCGCCGCTGTTGACCGCTCAGCGGCTTGGCGCTCGATCGCAGCAAAGCTCGATGAACCAGGCGCCGTGAAAGCGATTGAACGCCCGCGCCCGAAAGGAGGGCCCGGACGGCGTCCGAGCGAGATTTCCGTCACACGCGTCGAGAAGTGGCTGCGCGATCCATACAGCATTTACGCCATGTATCTTTTGCGCCTCAGGAAGCTGGAAGATCCCGGCGTCGCATTCGGCGCGCGCGAGATGGGATCGCTATTGCACAAGGTCTATGAGCGCGCAGCAACCAAGACGGAGGCGCCGACCGCCGCCTCGCTTCGCTCGCTCTACGATGAGTTCGCGCCCGAATTCGGCCTTGGCGACGCCGACCGCCGCTTCTGGTCCGCCGCCGTCGATGATTCATTCGCATGGTTCGCAGAATTCGACGCCGAACGTCGCGCGGAAGGACGGCTTGCGCTGGCGGAAGGCGCCGGCGCGTGGGTATTGCCCGGCGTCGATCCGCCGTTCAAGCTGACCGCGACAGCCGATCGCATCGATCTGCTCAAGGACGAACGCGCCGCGATCTTCGATTACAAGAGCGGCAAACTTAAAACTGAAAAGCAGGACAATACGTTTTCGCCGCAGCTGGCGCTGACGGCTGCGATGGTCGCGGCCGGGGCATTCGAGAAAATCGGCGCCCGCAAGGTCGCACGGTATGAATACGTCAAAATCCTCAATCGCACCGATGACGGCAGGCAGAACGGCTGGGGCCGCGAAGGAGACGACGCGGCCGTAGCGATACGTGACGCCGAGGCGCATCTTCGAGCGCTGATTGCAGCCTATGACGATCCTGGCGCGCCTTACCATTCTCAGCCTCGACCCGAGTTCACTGACGTCTATGGCGATTACGATCAGCTTGCCCGGCGAAAGGAATGGGGTGCGGCGGATGACGGCGGCGAAGGAGGCGGCGAATGAGCGCAGCCGACCACGTCGCTGAGACGACGAGCAGTCAGCGTCTTGCGGCCGATCCGTCCCTTTCCGCCTTCGTTTCAGCGAATGCGGGCTCTGGCAAGACGCGCGTTCTCACCAATCGCGTGGCGCGGCTGCTTTTGAACGACGCCGATCCGGCGACCATACTCTGCATCACCTTCACCAAGGCGGCTGCTGCGGAAATGGCCGATCGTCTTTTCGCGCTTCTTGGCGCGTGGGCGCTCGCTGACAACGGGAGGCTTCAGAAAGAGCTTGCCGAACTCGACGGCGATGAGCGCATACGCAGCGCCGGCGACCTCGCACGCGCCAGGCGACTGTTTGCGCGCGCGCTAGAAACGCCTGGCGGCCTCAAGATCCAGACCATCCATTCTTTCTGCGAAAGCGTGTTGAAGCGCTTTCCCCTTGAAGCCGGCGTTCCGCCAGGCTTTGCAGTTATCGAGGAGATGGAATCGGGCGAGTTGAAGCGCGCCAGCATTGACCGCGTCGCTGCGACGGCGCGCGGCGAGGTCGCCGACGCCTTCGCGCATTTGCTGTCGCGAATTGCCGGAAAGTCGCTGCGCGATCTTCTTGAGGATGCAATCGGAAAGCGGCGAAATTTCGCGCGCGCCGAAAAAATTGGATGGGATGCGCTTATCCGTGAAATTGCTGCTGCGTTGGGGGTCCCGCCCGGAGCGTCGGCCTCTTATGGCGAAATTATTGAGCTAATCCGCGCTTTTGATCTTGAAAAATTGAACGCGCTGATGCTTGCGGGTACTGCGACGACGCAAAAGGCGGCGGCTAAAATCGACGCCTTCCACGCGGCCGACAGCGACAAAAACAGGTTCGATGCGATCAGCCAGGTCTTCCTCACGGCGGACCTGACGCCGAGAGGCGATGTCATATCGAAGGCTCTTGCTGCAAGCGATCCTGCTTTTGCGACGGAGATCGACCGGCTTAAGCATGAAATTGTTGAGGCGCTCGATCGTGTTCGCGCCGCCGAGGCGCTCGAAGATACCCGAGCGTTTTACACAGTCATCGAGCAATGCTTTGCTGAATATGATGCGATGAAATCCGCGAGCGCGGCGCTCGATTTCGACGATCTGATCGCAAAGACGCGCACTCTTTTGCAGGCCGAAGGCGGCGCCGGCTGGGTTCTCTATAAGCTCGATATGGGCCTTGCGCATATTCTGCTCGACGAGGCCCAAGACACCGGGCCCGACGCGTGGGAGGTGATCGAGGCGCCGCTCGATGAATTTTTTTCCGGGAAGGGCGCTAGAGAACAGCCCCGAACATTCTTCGCTGTCGGCGATCAAAAACAGTCAATCTACTCCTTTCAGGGCGCAGATGCGGCGCTCTTTTCCAGAAAGGAGGCAGATCTCGGCAAGAAAATAGGGGCCGCGCAGGCCTATAAGAATGTGCCGCTCAAAGCGTCGTTCCGGTCGACGGCGCCGGTCCTGCGGTTTGTCGATGCGCTTTTTGCGCGCGAGGAAGTGATTGAAAACGTCAGCAATGAAAGAACGCTGCGACATCATTGCACGCGCGAGGGCGAAGCGGGGTTCGTCGAGATTTGGCCGCTCGTCAAACGGTCAGAACGGGAAAAGCCAAACCCATGGGACGCGCCGCTCAACGCGACGCCGCCGGACAGTCCGCCGAAAAGACTGGCGACTGAAATCGCCTCGCTGATCGCCGGATGGCTGGAAAACCGGGAGATCCTGCAGTCGCAGGACCGTCCAATTGAACCCGGCGACATTCTTGTGCTCGTGCAGAGCAGAGGCGGGCGCTCGAAGAACGCGCTTTTCTCCGAGATGATTCGCGCGCTCGGCGCTGCGAAGGTTCCGGTCGCAGGCGCCGACAAGATCAAACTCATGGAGGATCAGGGCGTCCTTGATCTTGTTTCATACGCAAGAGCCGTCCTCTATGAAGGCGACGATCTTTCCCTCGCCGAGATTTTGAGGAGCCCCTTCTTCAACATCAGCGAAGAAAGCCTCTATGACCTCGCCGCCAACCGCACGAAGGCGCGGTTGTGGAACGCCTTGCGCGAACGCCATACCGAACGAGCCGAATGGACGCGCGCGTTCGACGAAATTTCCGCAGCGCGAACGCTTGCTCTGAAAGAGGGCGCGGCCGCGTTTTTCACGAATATTCTTGAAACAGGGGCGCCATCCGGCTGGCGGCGCCTAGGTGAACGGCTTGGGCTTCCCAGCCGCGAGCCGATCGAAGAGTTTCTGCGGCAGGCGCACGATTTCGAAATGCGCCATCCGCGCTCGCTTCGGCTTTTCCTTGACGCAATCGTCACATCCGGAGCCGAAATATCGAGGGAGGCGTCAGAATCCGGACCGACGGTGCGCGTAATGACGGCGCACAAGGCGAAAGGGCTTGAGGCGCGTATCGTCTTTCTGCTCGATGCGCATCGACCCGCTCAGACCAGCTTGATCGGCAGCCTTATTTCTATTCCCGGACCGCAGGGCGACGATTTGCCAGTGATCGCACTTGGAGACGCAAAAGACGCTTTTGCGCTGACGACAGCGCGCGATGACAAAAAGCGTCTCGTTCGTGATGAGTATCGCCGCCTTCTTTACGTCGCTGCGACGCGCGCAAAAGACAGGCTCTATATTTGCGGCTGTGAGAGCGGTAAGGCCGACCCGCACAAAAAGGCGCCGGCCGAGAAGAGCTGGCATGCGCTTGCTGAAGACGCCTTTAATGATCTAGGTGACGCCGTTGCGGACGCGGGCGAAAGGCTCGACGGACGCGCACGGCGTCTTGCTGCGCCGCAGACAGTCGCGATCAGGAATGAAACGCGTGACGCGCAGGACTTGGCCGGCGCCGAACCGCATGATTGCCTGACACGCTCTGTTGAGCGCGAATCTCTCCCCCGTCGGCTTTCGCCATCGCAACTTCTCACTCATGGCGATGGTGACGCCGCCTATTCTCCAGCGCGCAGCGAGGACGCATTCCTCCGGGGGCGGATCTTGCATCGGCTCCTCGAAATCCTGCCGGGGATTGACCCGGCGAACCGTCTCGTCGCCGCCGATCGCCTGCTCGCCCATCATGGCGCTGGTTTTTCCGCCGAAGCGTTGTCGGAAATGCGGATGGAAGCATTCCGGGTATTAGAGGATCCTCGCTTTGCAGAAGTGTTCGCCCCGGGCAGTCTCGCGGAAGCGGCGATCGGCGGACGCCCCGCGGGCGCGATGAGCGGCCTCATTCTGTCCGGACAAATCGACCGCCTTGCAGTTCTTGAAGACCGTGTGCTTGTCGTCGATTACAAGACGAACCGCCCGCCGCCGAAAAAGCTTGGGGACGTTCCGCCCGCCTATCTCGTACAGATGGCCGCCTATCGCGGGCTGCTTCAGGAAATCTATCCGGGGCGTAAGATCGAGTGCGCGCTCTTGTGGACCTATGACGCACGGCTGATGGTCCTGACGGACGAGGCGCTCGATCGCACGGTTGCATCGGCGATGACGCTTGCGTGATGCCCTGTTGATCTTCCCGGGGGCCGCCTTATCTTCGCCTTTCAGTCAGAACGGCCCATCCGGCCGCAAGGAAATGTTATGGCCACCAAACCAGTCTCCGACGCCTCGTTTCAGACCGATGTGCTCAATGCCGACAAGCCGGTGCTCGTCGATTTCTGGGCGGAATGGTGCGGGCCATGCAAGCAGATCGGGCCGGCGCTTGAAGAGCTATCGGCGGAATTCGCCGGGCAGCTGACGATCGCCAAGGTGAATATCGACGACAATCCGGAAACGCCGGGTCGCTACGGCGTCCGCGGCATTCCGACGCTGATGATTTTCAAGGGCGGAAAACTTGCTGCGACGAAAGTCGGCGCCGCGCCGAAATCGTCCCTCGCAGCCTGGATCAGAAACGAACTCGGCGCGACGAAAACGGCTTAACGCTTGTAGAGTTCGGCGCACGACGTTTTTATCTGCATGTAGTTCATTTGTTTTTGTGGTTTGACGCGTCGACAGCGATTGGTTCTCGCGTCAGACATATCATCCGTATTGATCCCAATTCGGAAATCGTTTGCACGGGCCTGAAGATGCGCCAGAGCGCATCGAATCCGCGCTCAGCCGGATCGCCAATCGCGCGGGAATGAGCAATGATCTGATTATCGGTTGGTTGGCGTTATTGCGACCAGCCGGATCAGAGGGCGTCCTTACCTATTGTATCAGGAGAGAACCCCCATGACGTCCCTCGCCTCAAAATTCGCCGCCGCCTTTATCGCCGCCGCAGCAGCCGTCGGCCCAGCAGCAGCCGACGACGTTTCCTTCGCTTTTTCGAGAAGCGATCTTGCTTCCTCTTCCGCCGTGTCCGGGCTTTACGAAAAAATCAGGGAGAGGTCTGACAGCGCCTGCTCGCTTTACCAAAATTCCGGTCTGCTGGGCGTCGAATACCGCAAAGCCTGCGCGTCGGCGTTAACGGATGAACTGATTGCGGGGATCGACGATCAGCGCTTGACCTCGCTTCATGAAGAACGCCATAGCGCGCGTTTTTCCGCCAGGGACTAGATCCTGTTGCGGGATCGCCGGCGCGAAAATGTGACGCTTGCGCCGGCGAACGCGGCCATCATGAAGTAGATGATCGCCAGATTGCCCGTCTGCGATATGATCGTTCGCCCCATCGCGATTGAGACCGCAGAGGCAAAACACGCGAGATAAATGACGCCAAGATGCGGGTGAGAAAGGCTCGACCGCCGCAACCCTGCGATCGCCCATGCCGCCAGCATGGCGGCGAAGGTCAAGGGCCCCGGAATGCCGAGATCGAGCGCGAGCGACAAATAATAATTGTCGAGCGTCAAGGTGCGGCCCCAGTACCCGAGAACGCGCGCCGAACGTCCAGACCCATATCCGCCGACAGGGCGCTTCAAGATCTTGGGCCATGCCATTTCAAGTTGATCGATGCGGGACTGCGACGAATTGGCGGCGCTGATGCTGCCTTTTCCGGATGCGACGCCGTAAGCGCCGATCGCAGCAATTGGCGAGGCTGCAATCACGACGATCGAGGCAAGACCGACGAGCGGTCGCCATCGCGTAGCTGACGCCCGCTTCAGCGCGCGCGCCGCGAGGAGCGCCGCCATCGCGCCGAGGCTGAACAAGACCATCAGCATGGCGCCGCGCGAATTCGTCGCGAAGGCGGCGAACGCTATGGATGCCAGGGCCGCGATCCAGAATGTGCGCGATATTGGCGTGCGCGCCGATATCAAAAACGCGGCGGCGAACGGCGCGACAAAGGCGAGATGCTCGCCGAGGGAAAGCGGGTGCGTATGCGTCGCTTGCGCCCGCATGGCGCCGTCGCGGATCTTGAAAGACTGGGCGTTACGCAGCCATTCCGCGTCATCGGCGATGAACGGCGACAGAAGGTTTGCGAGAAGCTGCTGCGACGCAAATTCCGCAATCGCGACGACCGCCACCGGTATCGCGCCGATGGTGAGGGCCTTCATCAGTGAGACGAATTCCCGTTGCCGCCTGCAATAGGTGAGAACCGCACAATACGGAACAAGCCAGATAACCGATTGCCGGAAGAACTCAGGAATCGCGATCGAACGGCCTTCCGACAACGGAAGACTGAGAAGACCGAGAGCGAACAGCGTCAAAAATATCGCGGTGACCGGCCCGCTCTTTCGTATTGAGACGATAAATTGCGCCCGCCGCCACGGTGAAAAAGTCATGTCGTACGCCCAGATCGCGCTGACCGCATAAAGAACGATGCGCGGCGGGGTCAGCGCCGGGAGAGGCCCCAATTTTATGAAGATGTAAGCGGGCCAGAGCGGCAGAAGAAACGCGGCGATGAGGAGGAGAGACAGAACGAGTTTTTTCGGGACCGCTTTTGACGCCGGCGCGACGGCGATGACGCCGATCGCCAGCGGAAGCAGGAACGCTGCGCCGACCGGCGGATAGATGACGGTCGCCGCGGCGGCAAGCGCCGCATAAAGC
>JBGSLM010000015.1:0-7939 GCA_041740755.1 Parvularculaceae bacterium
GACCGCCACGATCATCGCCTGATCCGCGGCGCGCGCGTCGAGCGCGATCGATCCGCCTGCAAATTTTTCAGGGATAATGCGTCCCGCGATGAAATCCGCATCGGTGACCGCCGGCTTTGCGCCGCCGCGTCCGTAACAGGCGGGACCCGGATCAGCGCCCGCGCTTTCAGGGCCGACTTGAATGCGCTTTAGCGCATCGACATGCGCGAGCGACCCGCCGCCCGCGCCTATTTCAACGAGTTCGATGACAGGAATGCGCACCGGCATCCCCGAGCCCTTTTTGAACCGGTAGGAGCGGTCGACTTCAAAGACGCGCGCCGTCGAGGGTTCAAAAGAATCGATCAAGCACATCTTCGCCGTCGTGCCGCCCATGTCGAACGAGAGCAGTTCAGGAATATCGAGCCGCCGCGCGATCGATGCGGCAAGCACGGCGCCGCCGGCGGGGCCCGATTCAACCAGACGGATTGGAAATTTCGCAGCGGTTTCGATCGTGCAAAGTCCGCCCCCGGATGTGACGAGCAGAAACGGGCAGGCAAATCCGAGCGCTGCAAACGCCTGTTCCAGCGCGCGAAGATACCGCTCCATCAGCGGACGCACATAGGCGTTGGCGACCGTCGTCGTCTGTCGCTCATATTCGCGAATTTCCGGCGCGACATCGGAACTCAGCGATATCGAAAGGCGCGGCATCGCTCGCGCAATGATTTCAGCGGCGCGCTGTTCATGCTTTGGGTTCGCATAGGAATGAAGAAACCCGATTGCGAGGCTTTCGACCGCCTCGGCCTGAAGCGTTGGAACAAGTGCGACGACGCTCGCCTCATCAAGCGCGATCAGCGCCTCGCCTTGCGCATTCAACCTCTCGCGCACGGGGAGCCTCAGCCAGCGCGGCACAAGCGGCGGCGGCCGGTCGATCATCACGTCATATTGCTCGAAGCGGTTCTCATACGCCATTTCGAGCGAGTCGCGATGGCCTTCGGTCGTCAACAGCGCTGTCTTCGCGCCGCGCTTTTCGATCAGCGCATTCGTCGCCAAGGTGGTGCCGTGGATGATGACGCCGATATCGGCGGGCGACAGCGCGGCGCTCGCCATCGCTTCGGCAATGCCCTTGATGACGCCTTCTTCCGGCGCTTTCGGCGTTGTCAGCGTCTTGGCGGTTGTCAGCGATCTGTCGGCCTTTTCAAGCGCAACGTCGGTGAACGTGCCGCCGATGTCGACGGCGATCCGCGCCTTTTTATTCATCGACCGGAACTGTGTAATTCAGCGCCGCGCGCCCGCCATCTGCGAAGATTGTCTGGCCGGTGATGTAGCTCGCCATGTCGCTCGCTAGAAAAAGCGCAATCGACGCGATTTCAGAAGGCTTGCCGACGCGGCCAAGGGGCGTCCTCGACAGGATTTTCCGCCTTCCGGCGTCATCGGCCATCACTGTCTTTAGAAGGTCGGTCATGATCGACCCCGGTCCGATCGCATTGACGCGTATGCCGTGCGGGGCAAGCCCCAGCGCTGACGCCTTCGTCAATTGCTGCACGCCGCCTTTCGACGAGACATAGGCGACCTGGTTTGCGATCGCGAGTTCGGCGTTGAGCGATGACATATTGACGATCGAACCACGGATCTTGCGCTCGATCATCGCCCTTGCAGTCATTTGCGTCAGCACGAAATAGGAGCGCAGGTTGACGTCCATCACCCTGTCCCACTCGGCGGGTTCAAGATCGAGAATTGTTCCCGGCGCGACAACGCCCGCATTGTTGACCAGAACGTCGATGCGGCCGAATTCATCGAGCGCGCGCAGAACCAGCGCCGCGCAGTCAGCCTCGCTCGCGACGTTCGAAGCGTGTGGGACGCAATTGGCGTTGGTGTCGATCATGATGAGATCGGCGGCGTCTCGATTTTTCGCCTCGTTTATGTCGGCCATGACGACATTTGCGCCCGCCGCCGCAAAAGCGCGCGCGCACGCAGCGCCGATGCCGGATGCGGCCCCGGTGACCAGAACAGATTTGCCCGTGAAATCGAGCGGATGATTTTGATTCGTCGCCATTGCCGGGTTCTACATCGCCCGGGGCGCCGAGGGAACCGGGCAGTTTCACGTCACGATTCCGTATGTTCTGGCGTGTTCTTGTACGCAAAGTCGGGTGAGGAGCCAGCGCCTGGTCGTCGCTTGCTTTGCCAGAAGAAACTGAATAAACGCCTTGCGCCCTTATAGTTGAGTAAGTCGCTATGAAGTCTGTTATCAGTACACTGCCCGGTTTTCTTCTGATATTTTCATCTGGTATTGCCGCTGCTGAAGACAGCGATGAAATCGTCGTTTACGCGACCAAACGCGCGCAGGCTGCTTCCGAAATTCCCGCATCCATATCCGTGATCGACGGCGCCGGCGGCGCCACGGCGAATAGTTTTTCCAGCGCCGAGGAAATCGCGCAGCTTTTGACTGGCGTGCAGGCCGCCGTCGCGAACGGAACACAGATCGCATTTCAAATTCGCGGCGTCGGCGCGGTTGACCATCAGGCGCTGACGCCGACTGCGGCGGCCGTCTATCTCGACGGCGTGTTTCTTTCGACGAATGTGCAGACGGGGCCCCTACTCTATGACCTTGAGCGCGTCGAAGTGCTGAAAGGTCCTCAGGGAACTTTGTACGGCCGCAACGCATCCGGCGGCGCGGTCAACTATATCACCGTGCGTCCGAATAAAGGCCGATCAAACTATATCACTGCGAGCGCTGGACGCTTCGATCGCTATGATTTGTCTGGCGCTGTCGGCGGCGAAATCAGCGACGCATTTTCCGTCCGCATCGCCGGCCGGCTTTTGCTGGCGGGCGCTTCTCTCGACAATGTCGATTCAAATCCGGCGGCGCCAAACGGCCCCAACCGCGCCGGCGGCGAACGCGATGAATGGGGCGTTCGCGCCTCGCTCAACTGGAAGGCGGGCGACGCGTTCAATCTGCTCCTTCGCACCCATTACGAAGAAGATAACGGCGTTAACCCCTCGCCGCGCAATTCCAGCCTTTCGCTCGGCCGCCACGAAATCTCGATCGGCCCTGACGGCGTTCAGGACACAGATAATGAATTCTATGGCGTGAGCCTTGAAGGCTCTGGCGAATTGGGCGGCTGGAACGCGTATTCGCTTGCCGCCGTCGAAGGCTATAACCAGCAATACGGATTTGATTTCGATGGGACCGAGGCGCCCTTCGGCAATCCAAATCTCAATGCCAATCTCCATTATGATCGCGACTTTACGCAGATCAGCGAGGAATTGCGCATCGATCGCGACTGGCGCCTTGGTCATGTAATGATCGGCGTCACGGCGGCGCGCGAGACGTTTGAACAAACCTATACGATCTGGTGCGGCGACATTGATCCCGCGACGTTGATCGGAACTTGTCCCTATGTCGGCGCGGCTGGCCGCGTCGGCCCGGCCCCAGCTTCGCCTGCACAGGCGAGGACCCTCGTCACGGACATCGCGCAGGATCGCAACACCGCCGCGCTGTTTGCGTCGAACGATCTTAACCTCGGCAAGCGTGTGACCTTGACGCTCGGCGCCCGCTACACCTTTGAAGAGATCGAAGGCGAAGGATCGGGGCGGCATATTTTCAGCGACGGCGTCGTCGCTTTCAACAACCGCGATGGGATCGGCGCCGCAGTCGGCGCCAACCGGATCGAAGAAAACCGGATCAGCGGCAACGCCGCAATCGTGTGGCGTGTGAGCGACGCCGCCTCGCTTTATGCGTCATTCTCGAATGGCTATAAGAGCGGCGGCTTCAACGGCGAGGTTCAAAACAACGCGGCGCATTTCGCCGATGAAGGATTGTTCCGCGCGGAAACGGTCAATGCCTATGAGATCGGCTACAAGGGCCGTCCCGTTCCTGCGCTCTCGCTAACCGCCGCATTTTTCTATCAGGATTACAACAGGCCGCAGGCGCGCATCTTCGTCGCCTTTCCGCTCCCCGGCGGCGGCGTCATCACCAGCAACTCTCTCTCCAATCTCGACAGCGCCAAATCCTACGGTTTCGAGGGCGAAGCGAAATGGTCGCCGGCAAAGAGCCTCGATTTCGGAGCGTCCCTTACTTTGCTTGAAACCAAAATCGATCAGACGACGAATGTCGGCGGCAACGCCGCGCTGTTCGACGGCAACCCCTTGCCCTTCGCCTCGGATGTTTCGGCGACCCTCTCCGGCAGATATCAAAAGGCGTTCAATCAGGATTTCGCCGCCGCACTCAGCGCCAATGCGAAATATCAAAGCGCGTTTTATCTCGACGCCGAGGGTCTCGCCGCCCGCCGGCAGGTAGGCTACACGATTTTCGACGCCGAATTGACGATCATCCACGCGCCGTCGGAATTCGAATTGGCGTTCTGGGCGAGGAACCTCCTCGACAAGGACTACGCCGTCTCGGGCTTTGGCTTTATCGGATACAATATATTCCTCGGCGAGCCCCGCACCTTCGGCGCACGGGCGACCAAACGGTTTTGATTCGCTTTGCGGCTTCAGCGCTATTTTCGCATCCAGTCAGGACCCTGCTGCGCTCTCCGATTTTAACTCAATCGCGCGCAGCGTCTTGATGAGGCTCTTCGCCTTCGATTGTCCGATCGCTTCGACAAGCCAGTCATCATAGTCGCTCGCCATCTTGCGAAGATCGTCAAACGCCTTTCGCCCGCTAGGCGTCAATTCAAGGGGTTGCCGGCGCCGATCGGCCAAATCTTCGTTGCGCCGCAGCCAGCGTCGTTGTTCCAGCTTTGTGACGGCCCGAGATATCTTGGTCTTGTGCAGATAGGATCTTTGAGAAATCTCGTTTGCGCTGATCGGCCCATATTGGCCCACATTGAACAAGACCCGCCATTCCGGGCGGGTCAATCCGTACTTTTCCTTGTACGAGCGCCAAAATCGCCGACTGGCGAGTTCAGCGGCCTGATGTAGGCGGTAGGGGAGAAAATCCTCAAGGTCAAAATTCGCCATGCCCGGACTTTGATAGTTACAAAAACAACTATTACCCTTGCGGCGCGTTTCGCCAATACCCCCTATCGTAGCAATGGAGCCGCCGCCCCATGTCCACGCCAGCGTCCAAACCATTCGCATCGTCCGCCGACACCGCGCCGAAGCAGGAAAAACTCGAAATCCTCAGCCACGGCGTTTACGCGCTGACCGCTGAGGGCGATCCCAATGTCGGCGCGATCGAGGGCGAGGATTTCCTCGTCTGTTTCGAGGCGCGGGCGACCCCCGCCGCCGCGCGCGACTGGCTGAAGAAACTCCGCGAGCACACCAAAAAGCCGGTCAAATATCTGGTGCTGACGCATTACCACGCGGTGCGCGTTCTCGGCGCCAGCGCTTTTGACGCCGAGCACATCATCGCCAGCGAGACGACACGCAAGCTGATTGAAGAGCGCGGCAAGGAAGACTGGGCGTCAGAATTCGGACGAATGCCGCGCCTTTTCAAAGAGCCGGAAGGAATTCCCGGCCTCACCTGGCCGACCGAAACATTCGCCGACGCGTTCGAAATTCCGCTCGGCGGCGATCGCGGCAAGATCGAGCTCAAATTCTGCGGGCGCGGCCACACGGCGGGCGACATCGTCGCCTGGCACGCAAAGTCGAAGACGCTGTTCGCGGGAGATCTCGTCGAGGCGGAAGCAGCGCTCTATACGGGCGACGCCTTTCACATGGACTGGGCGGCGGGAACGCTCGACAAGGTGAAGGCATATCGCGCGGAAAATCTTATCGGCGGACGCGGCGCCGTTGCGCGCGGCCAAGCCGTCTGTGACGCCGCCGTCGAGCAGACGCGCGAATTCCTGAACGTGATGATCCGCGAGGTTGGCGCCGCGCACAAACGCAACGGAACGCTCAAAGACGCGTTTGAAGCGACGCACAGGGCGCTGTCGCCGAAATTCGGGCGCTGGCCGATTTTCGAACATTGCCTTCCCTTTGACGTGCAGCGCCTTTGGGATGAATTTGACGGCATCGACTGGCCGCGCATTTGGACGATGGAACGCGACCGCGAAGTCTGGGCCGAGTTGCAGGGATAGCAGTCGATGGCGAGACCAAGCGGCATTCCTGTCTGGAAGGATATCGGCGTCACGCCCCCGCCAAAAAGCGGAACCGTCGAAAAGGCGCGCGTCGTCATTGTCGGCGGCGGCCCGGTCGGCATGGCGATGGCGCTCGATCTCGGCCGGCGCGGCCATAACATCATCGTGCTGACACGCTGGGATTTCCTGCCCGCCTATTCAAAGGCGATCTGCTGGTCGAAGCGTTCGCTCGATATTCTCGACCGGCTCGGCGTCGGGCAAAAGCTCGTCGACAAGGGCGTCACCTGGAACGTCGGCAAGGTCTTTCGCGGCAAGAGCGCAAAGCCCGTCTATGAGTTCGATCTCCTTCCCGTGAAGAATCAAAAGCGCCCGGCCTTCATCAACCTTCAGCAATATTACGCGGAGGAATATCTCTACGACGCGGTTAAGGCGCTACCCAATGTCGATTTCCGCTCTGGCCACGAGGTGACAGGCGTCAAACAGAAACACTCATCGACGCTTCTTGACGTCGCCTGCAACGGCGCCGTCTATCAGATCGAAACCGAATGGCTGATCGCCTGCGACGGCAACAAGTCGTCGATACGCGACAGGATGGGCCTCGATTTCGAAGGCCGCGTTTTCGAAGACAATTTCCTTATCGCCGATATCACGATGAAGGGCGACCGGCCGTCGGAGCGCTGGTTCTGGTTCGACCCGCCGTTCAATCGCGGGCAGTCGGTTTTGTTGCACAAGCAGCCCGACGACATGTGGCGCATCGACTTTCAGGTCGGCTGGAACATCGACCGCGAAGCGGTGACGCGCCCTGAAAATGTCGAGCCGCGCATTCGCGCGATGCTCGGCGATGACGTCGAGTTCAAGAAGGAATGGTACAGCGTCTACACGTTTCAATGCCGGCGCATGGCGCGCTTTCTTCATGGGCGCGTGATATTCGCGGGCGACAGCGCGCATCTCGTCTCGCCCTTCGGCGCGCGCGGCTGCAATGGCGGATTTGCGGACATCGACAATCTCGGATGGAAACTCGACCTCATCTTGAAGGACGAAGCGCCGGAGAGCCTGCTTGAGACCTATAATTACGAGGCTGTCGCAACGGCGGATGAAAATATCCTCAATTCCACGCGCTCAACCGATTTTCTGACGCCGAAGTCGGCTGTCAGTACGGCGTTTCGCGACGCCGCTTTGACGCTCGCCGCCGATTACGCCTTCGCCCGTCCGTTCGTGAATTCGGGGCGTCTTTCAATCGCTGTCGCCTATCCCGAAAGCCCGCTCAACACCAAAGACGAAGACAAATGGAGCGGCGGCGTCCGTCCCGGCTTTCCGCCGCTCGACGCGCCGTTTGGCGAGGGCTGGCTGCTCGACCGGCTCGGCGGCGGTTTCACGCTCCTTTCCAACGGCGCCGGCATAACGCCGCCGAAAGGCGTTATTCTAATCGACATTGCGGGCAGCGCCGATATGTCCGTTCTCGTCGATCGCTATCAATTGGCGCCAGGCGCCGCCTATCTCTTCCGGCCAGATCAATATGTCGCCGGGCGCTGGAAAAAGCCGTCGACTGCAAAAATCGCCGCAGCGCTCGCGCGCGCAAAAGGGCAATGACATGGGAAAACTGAACACCGGTCCCAACCTCACGGATGCTGACGGCGTTTATCAAAAGCTGATTGAGGCGCATCAAGGCCTTGGCGACGCCGAGAGCCTATCGCTCAACGCGCGGCTCATTCTTCTTCTCATCAACCATATCGGCGACAAAGCGGTCGTCGATGAAGCGATCGAGATCGCACGGCGGACGAAATCGGGAGTTTGATCTGGAGCGGGTAGCGGGAATCGAACCCGCGTCTTTAGCTTGGAAGGCTATTATCTGCCAAAATTTGGCCTCAAGCGTGCATAAGCCTTTTCTCCGCTTTTGTCTATATATTACAATGCATTATAGCCTATCATGAGATGTT
>JBGSLM010000016.1:0-2476 GCA_041740755.1 Parvularculaceae bacterium
GGCGGATCGAACGTGCCGATCATGATCGTTCCCGTCTCCGGTCCGACCCAGAAACCCGCCATATCGGGCGTCACGATTTCGGCGAGCGCGGTGAAGGCGAAGCCCGCCGACAGGAGGAAGAAGAACAGCGACACGAAAAGCCCGGCCGTCGCCGTCACGCGGCGGGAGGCAAGCGCGAGCAGCGCGCCGAAAGTCTTGACCGCGCCGCCATCGGCGAAGGCGGACTGGATTTTCATCTCCTCGATGAAGGACCTTGCGCAACTGTCCGGCGTTCCGAGAGCCTTTATGGCCTCGGCGAGTTTTCCTTCGCCCGAGCGATGAGAAAGATGCGCCCTGATTTCGGCGGCGATGTCGTCGCGGTCGCGTTCTGGAAGGGCCCTCAAGGCGCGCGACAGCGCGCGCAGATAATCTTCGATTTTCGTCGCGTCGCTCATTTGCGTTCTCCCGCAATCATTGTCAGGTCGTCGCGAAAGCCTATCCAGGCCCCGCGCATCGATTTTAGCGCTGCCCGGCCGTCGGCCGTCAGCAAGTAAAGTTTTTGCCCGCGGCCGCCCGCTGGCGGCGTCTCCCAGCGCCCTGCGATCCGCCCCTCGCGCTCAAGACGGTTCAAAAGCGGATAGATAGACCCATCCGAGAGGCCGATCTCGGGATGCCGTTCAAGCGCATCGAGAAGCCCAATCCCGGATTTCGCGTCTCCGTCGAGGAGCGCTAGGATCGCAAGCTCCGCCGCGCCCTTTCTCAGTTGTGATTTCCAAGCTTCAAAATCCATGAGACCTTGTATTGCAAGGTAACTTGCATAGCAATGTCAGTTCGCTGGGCTGAGCGGTAGAGGCGGTAAGGCGAATAAGCCTTCGGTCAGCCCCGGTTTCGCAAGAACGAACGGAATCGTGTAGTCGAACGCAGGCCGCAAACAGGATTGCTATGCCCGCCATCCACGACTTCACGCACGCGATTGTAAGAAAGCCCGCCCGTTCGGTGGTCGCGGGCATCAGGGCCGGCGGCGGACCGGATCCGACTTATGAAGGCGTTGCGAGCGAGCATGCCGCCTATAGTGCGGCGCTCGTCAATGCCGGTGTCGCTGTAACGATCCTTCCCGCATTAGACGCGTTCCCGGATTCGATTTTCGTCGAGGATCCGGCGCTTGTCTTTCCAGAAGGCGCGATCCTTTTGCGTCCAGGCGCCAAAAGCCGCGCCGGCGAAGCAGCGGAATTGGCCCCGGCGCTGCGCGACAAATTCGAGACGGTGTTCACGCTCGACGAAGGCTTTGCGGATGGCGGCGATATTCTCGTCACGCCGTCGCGCGTGATGATCGGACTTTCGGCGCGGACGAACAAGGCAGGCGCCGAAGCGCTGGCGCGCCTCCTTGCAAAAATCGGGAAGCGCGCGGCGATCGTCGAAACGCCGAAAGACGTTTTGCACTTCAAGACGGATTGTTCGCTGATCGACGAAGACACCGTGCTGACGACGCCGCGTCTGTCGCGTTCCGGTGCTTTCAATGGATTTTGCGAGATATTGACCCCGGCGGGCGAAGACGCGGCGGCGAACGCGCTGCGCGTCAATGACGCCCTCTTTATCGGCGCGCATTTCAGACGGACAATCGATACGCTGGAACGGGAGGGATTTCCGGTGATCCCGCTCAATATCAGCGAAATCGGCAAGATCGATGCCGGGCTCTCCTGCATGTCGCTGCGATGGCGTTCGCGCGAAGCCGGTTAGCGCGAAGGCGCGTTTTGCAGGCGCTTGCGCCGCTGATCGGATCAAATGCCCGGCGTTCTAGTCCTTTACGCCCATCAAATTCGCGATAAGGAAGAGGCAGGTCGCGGCGCCTGCAATCGCGAGCAGCAATGCGCGCCGTCGCGCGATTTCGGTCTCGGAGGCGGCCCGTTCCGCCTTCGCTTCCCAATAGCGGTCCTGCAATTTGTTATGCAGTTGCATGGCCTCTTCCAGAATCGCGTGTTCGAATTCGCCGACGGCCGTGAATGATTCATAGGAAAAGTCGGCGGACGCCGTCTCGCGAAGCGAATTGTATTTGTCATTCACCTGTTTGAAATCGATGGCGCCCGCGATTGCAAGCTCGCCAAGGATGGCGCGGAACGGAAACCCCCGATCGAGAATGGCGAGCCGGTAGAGATCGCCGACGACGCCCTTGTTCACCGATCTGTCGGCGGGGTTCAGCGCGAAGAGCATGTTGCCTTGAACCTGCGCGTTGAAATATGCGGACTGCGCCGTCCTCAACGTCTCGGTCCGGGACTCGATTGCGCGCATTTCCTCCGCGCGCGCGTCGGCGACTTCCTGCGCGTTATCGACAAAATAGAACTGTCCGACCGTCCCTATCAGCGACAGGATCGTCGCAAGTATGAGCGTCGCCGCGCGAAGCATCGCGCGCTGTCGCCGGAAAAGCGCCAGCTTCGCTCGCGGTTTTCTTACAGGCTGGCTTACAGGCTGCGCGGCGGCGCTTGGCGCCGCCGCGTGTTCC
>JBGSLM010000017.1:0-8965 GCA_041740755.1 Parvularculaceae bacterium
GAAGGCGGCCGCCGAGATGGTCGCCGGGGTGTCGCGCGTTGCAGCACTTGCAACCGCTCACCGCGACGCGCAGCCCGAGCCGAAAGCGGGCGGGCATGACAATCCGTTCGGCCTTGAGAAAAAATCCAAAATTGAGGCGGCCGGCGCTGAACTGAAGGGCGTAAAAAACGTCATCGCGATTGCGAGCGGCAAAGGCGGCGTCGGCAAATCGACGGTCGCCGCCAATCTCGCGGTCGCATTCGCGCAGGCAGGACTGAAGACCGGGTTGCTCGACGCCGACATTTACGGGCCGTCGCTGCCGACCTTGTTCGGCCTTTCAGGCAGGCCGGAAATCATAAACGGCAAAATCATTCCGGTTGAAAAATTCGGCGTGCGGTCGATGTCGATCGGCCTGCTTGTCGATGAAAGTCAGGCGCTTGCCTGGCGCGGGCCGCTGGTCATGGGCGCGCTGCGCCAGCTGATCGCCGATGTCGATTGGGGCGCGCTCGATGTGCTTGTCGTCGATACGCCTCCGGGCACGGGCGACGCGCATCTGTCGCTTGCTCAATCGAAGAGGCTGACCGGCGCCGTTATCGTTTCGACGCCGCAGGAAATGGCGCTTGCCGATGTCCGTCGAGGCGTCGAATTTTTCCGCAAGGTCAATGTGCCGATCATCGGCGTCATCGAAAACATGGCGTGGCTTGAGGACGCAACCGGCGAGAAGAGCTGGCTATTCGGCAAAGGCGGCGCGCAAAAAGCGGCGCAGGACCTTGGCGCGCCGTTTCTTGGCGCCTTGCCGATTTACCCCGATTTGCGCATTGCGTCAGACGAAGGAATTCCGATCGCGGCGCGCGACAGGGATGAGCCGTCGGCGCGCGCGTTTCGTCAATTTGCATCGAAGATCGCCGAAAGTTTCAGGGCGTAGGCGAGGCGCCCGATATCCGCGTGTCCTGCATGATGCGCCAGCGTCCGTCGATCTGTTTCATGACAAGCGTCATGACGCCTGTTGAAATCGTAACGCCGTGCGCGAGCGTATAACGGCCGACGACAGTCGCGACTTCGGGCGAGGTCATGCTGACTTCGACATCGTCGAAGGCAAGCCGCCCCATGCCCTCATTCGCGGCGATTTCCTGTTCAAATGCTTTCCGGACGTCGCGCCATCCGGTCGTCACCGCCGCATCCTTTATCAGCGTCAATTCATCGCTGTCCGCATATCCGCCCATGAACGCTTCGAGATTGCCTTCGTTCCACGCTGCGGCGTTGGCTGACAGGACGCCGCGAATAATATCGTCGCTCGCGCGGGCGGGAATGGCGCCGCCGCCTGTTGGCGCAGAAGGCGTTGAATCCGCTTTCGGCGCCGTCGAAACATCGATGATGTCGTCGATCGAGGGTTGCGCGCCGACGATACGGCCGGGGCCGGTGGATTTTGGCGGCCTTGGCGCGCGAAATTCGCTCGTGCGCGCATCGGCGGCAAGCTGGATCGGATCGGCCGGCGCATGCGGCGTTTCGATCTTTGCGGGCGCTTCAGTCGCGATCTGCTGCGCAGCCGTATCGGCGGATTCAAAAGCCTGCGGCTGTTCAAGCGTGTCGGCTGGCGCTGGCGGCGCTTCCGCATTCGCAATCTGCTGCAATTGAACGTCAAGCGGCGCGTCTTCGGCGACGGTCGCGGCCGAGCCCCCGGCAAGCGACGCCTCCAGCGATTGCGATGCCGCCGTCGAACAGTCGAAACCATCCGCGATCAGATTGGCCGCAAGTTCCGCAGCGCGCGCGCGGCAAAAATCCTTGTCGACATTCGCATTGTAGGGGACTGCTACGTTGGCGCCGCCGTCGCGCGAGTAAACGACGTCGCAGGCGACGCCGACGGATCCCGGCGATACGACCTCGATGATGCGGACGTCCGCGCCTTTGCTGCAGGTTTCGGCGCGGATGCTTTCAGCTGCAGCCGTCTGTGAAACAAGTGCGCCAGCGCCGAGCAGGCAAACGATCCTCATTGCCCTCTCCATAGGGTGTAGCAGCGCCTTAGCGGTGTTCCGGCGCTGCTGGAAGTGCCGCCCATGATCGCCGCGTTAGCGTAAACGCGGGCTTAGCGGCTGCGAATGATTTTTAATAGTGAGGGATTACCGAATCCCAAGTATTTTCAGCGCGTTACGTTCGGTCCAGGATGAAAAATTCGCAGGCGTGCTCATTCCGCACCGATTTCTCCGCCCGCCCGGTCCCTCGTTTGCGCCATTCAGCCGGTGAAAATCGCGGGAACCTGACGTCGCCGTCAACCGCCGCGTCCACCTCTGTCAGATAAAGACGGTCCGCGATCGGCAGCGTTTTCTCATAGAGATCCGCGCCGCCGATCACGAAAATTTCTTCAACGCCTGACGCTTCGGCGGCTTTCTTCGCAGCAGCGATCGCGCCGTCAATGCTTCGCGCAACGATAACGCCGTCACGCTCGGGCATTGTGCGGCTGACGACGATATTCGCCCGGTTCGCCAGCGGCTTTCCAATCGAGTCGAATGTCTTTCTGCCCATGATGACCGGATGGCCGGTTGTCGTTTCGCGAAAGCGCTTCAGATCATCTGAAATTTTCCAGGCGAGCGCGCCATTCTTTCCGATCACGCCGTTCTTTGCGACCGCAACGATCAGGGAAAGCCGCATCAGCGCGCGCTCGCGAGAGTTGAAAGCGCATCGCCGGACAGCCGGTAAATCGTCCACTCGTCCATCGGAACGGCGCCAAGCGATTTGTAGAATGTGATCGCGGGCGCGTTCCAGTCGAGCACCGACCATTCAAGACGGCCGCAATCATTTTCTTTCGCAATCTGCGCGAGCCGAACGAGAAGCGCCTTGCCGACGCCTCTGCCGCGATGCGATTCGGGAACAAACAGATCCTCAAGATAGACGCCGTGCCTGCCGACAAAGGTCGAGAAGTTGAAAAAATAGAGCGCGAATCCGCAAGGAATGCCGTCCCATTCCGCAACGAGCGCAAAAGCTTTCGGCTCCGCGCAAAAGAGCGCGCGATCGATATCGGCGGATTCAGCGACGACCGCGTCGGCAAGCTTTTCGTAGACTGCAAGGTCGCGGATGAATTGAAGGATCAGCGATGCGTCGCCCTTTACGGCCTTTCGTATTTTTAGGGTCATACGGCTATCGGCGCCTTGATTGACGGAGCCGCAATGTAATCGCGGATCGCAATGTCGTCATAGGTGAAATCGAAAATGCTGCTGACTTCCGGATTGAGGCGGAGCGACGGCGGCGCGCCCGGAACGCGCGATAGCTGCTCGCGCGCCTGATCGAAATGATTGTGATATAGATGCGCGTCGCCAAGCGTGTGAACGAAGTCGCCTGCTTCAAGTCCTGCGGTCTGCGCCACCATGTGGGTAAGCAGCGCATAGGACGCGATGTTGAACGGCACGCCGAGAAAGATATCGGCGGAGCGCTGATAGAGCTGGCAGGAGAGCCGCCTGTTGGAAACGAAAAACTGAAACAGGCAATGACAGGGCGGCAGCGCCATGTCGGCGATTTCGGCCGGGTTCCATGCGCTGACGACAAGCCGGCGCGAGGAGGGATTGCGCTTCAACTCGTCGATCACCCAGGAAAGCTGATCGATCGTTTTGCCGTCGCCCGCAGGCCATGACCGCCATTGCCGGCCGTAAACCGGGCCGAGTTCGCCATTGGCGTCCGCCCACTCGTCCCAGATCGTGACGCCGTGCTCGTTCAGATAAGCGATGTTGGTGTCGCCCGCGATAAACCACAAAAGCTCGTGGATGATCGATTTGAGATGCAGCTTCTTGGTCGTGAGCAGCGGAAATCCGGCCGAGAGGTCGAACCGCATCTGATGCCCGAATATCGCCCTTGCGCCGGTGCCGGTGCGTTCAGCCCGGTCGTCGCCCTCGGCAAGGACACGCTCCAGCAGGTCCAGATATTGTCTCATTGCGCCTCGAATCGCGTTTTGCCTGAAGAATACCGGCTCGTTCTCGCCCTGTCGCGCCTCGGCGATCCGGCGGGACTGTGATAATCTCCCCGGCGAGGGGTCGGGGTATGACTGACGGACCAAAAAAACAAGCCGAGGCGGACTTCGCCAATAGCGGGCGGGGCCTCGGGCTTTTGAGCCTTATCGTCGGGCTTGCAACCGGCGGCGCGGTTTACTGGATCACCGACCGCTGGATAGACGCATCGACGCCGTCGCCCCTCTCGGTAACGACCCTCCAGTCAATCGTCGTCTTTGCGGCGGGGTGGCTCTTGCTGTCCGAGCGGCGCGATTTTCTTCGTCCGATCATTCCGGCGGCGCTGATCGCCGCGCTCCTTGCAGGGCCAAGCTGGTTCATGGCTGCATCGGACCGCGGGCACAATTATGAGCTTGAATCTTTTCCTTTCATTTTCTGGTTCTTCCTGTCGGCGCCGCTCGTCTTCTATCTTCTGTTGTCGCTGGCGAAGTCGACGCTGGAAACCGGCCTCCCGCCGAAATACACGTCGCTCTATTTTCATGGCTTGACGCTTCCGCTGATTGCTGGCGGCGCCAAACTTTTCGCCGGCCTCTCCCTCATTCTCCTGTTCGCTTGGGCCGCGCTCTTAAAGCAGATGGATGTCGCGTTCTTTTCCGAGCTCTTTGACGAGCCGTGGTTCATCCTGCCGTTTTTGGGCGCAATCGGCGGACTGTCGATCGCGATGATCCGCGGACAGCAGGCGGTGCTTGGCGCGCTGCGCTTCATGCTGCTTCTTTTCTCGCGCATCGCGATGCCGATCATGGCGCTGTTCTCGATCACTTTCCTGATTGTTCTCGCCCTGAAGGGACCGGGCGCCATCCTTGACGCAGAGTTCTTCTTCGGGCGTCCAGGCGCCGTCATCTTGTTCCTTGCATTCGCCGGCATGCTGATTTTCAACGGGGTCTATCAGAACGGCGAAGGCGCGCCGCCGCCTGCATGGCTGCGGCTCTCGACGATTGTCGCGATCGCGCTTTTTCCTGTTTATACGGGCCTTGCCGCCTATGGCCTTTGGATGCGCATCGAGGAATATGGATTGACCCCGCCGCGCATCGGCGGGATCGCAATGACGCTTCTGGCGTTTGCTTACAGCGTTGTGCTGATCGCAGGCCTTTTGACAGAATTAAACTGGCGCGCCGCGCGCTGGATGCCGCTTGTCGCCCCTTTCAACATGTTTATGGCGGTCGGCTGGGTGATCGTGCTCATCACGATCTCATCGCCATTTTTCAACCCGTGGAAGATCAGCGCGACAAGCCAGGAGCGCCTGCTCCTGTCCGGCGGGGCGGACGCCAAAAAGTTCGACTACGGATATTTGAAGTTCCGTCTCGGCGCGTTCGGCGAAGCTGCGTTGGCGCGCATCGAGGGCGCCTCAGACCATCCTCAGGCAGGGGACATTCGCGCCGGCGTCGCAAGGGCGCAAAGCGCGCTCACCTACTGGGAATATCAAAACCCGGATCTCGCCAAGCCGGCGGTTGAAACGCCGCCGGCTGCGAACGATCAGGAAGACGGCGACAGCGCCCAGCCGGGGCCGATGGACCTCGAACTCAATCCCGAAGACGCGCCGGACGAAGAAGCGACTCTTTAGGCTTCCGATTCCGCCTCTTCGCGATCCTTGTCTTTTTTCGGCTTGTCTTCGCGGCGCTTAATCTTGCGGATCGGGCCGTGATAATCCTCGACCCCTTCGGTCAGCGCGAAACAGGCAAGCCGGACCGAGCGCGGGATCTCAACCTTGTCGCCGTCGCGTTCGCCCTTTTCGTAATACTGGATCATCCGCCTTTTCAGGCCGAGCGCGTGAGCTGCTTCCTTCTGGGAGAGCTTCAGCGACTTGCGCCATTTTTTGAAATCGCCTGGTTCCACGATCCACCTGCCCTTGCCGCCCCAACGGCGCACCTATTGCCCTAGCGGGCAAATGTTACAGGCATTTGACAAAAACCCGATAATTTCGCCCGAGCCCTTCATTTTTAAGGGCTTTGCCCCTACCTTTATCAGGCCGGCTTGCCGGCTATGGCGATAAACGGCCCGTGCAATAAGCGGATCGGACCCGGGGGCGGTACCCGGCGGCTCCACCAAAGGCCCCAAAAGGGGCTTTCGGCGGGGCCGAAACAGGATCGACGGACGTGTAAAGACGACGCTTTTGCCCGGATGGTCTCCGTTATTGGACCAACCTTGATAGTTGCCAATGACAACTACTCGGAAGAGTTCGCTCTCGCTGCGTAAGCGGCTGAGCTGCTCAAATCTTAAGTCCTGACCTCTTCCAAGGTCAGGCGGGGCCCCCCCGGCGCCTGGCAACAGAAGCCGGGGACTTTTTTTTTGAGAATAAGTCTCCCGATATCGCGCGGCTTTGACCGGCTGCAACTTGCTGGTATTCAAAGGGTCCAATCGGCCGCGCGGCGGCCGATGAGGATTCGGGCGAGGATCGTTTGACCGACGTCGAGATTGATTACGATTTTTTGACGCAACAGGCGCTGAAACGCGTCGTGCGCGACGTCCTTCAGATGACGGAGGAGCTTGGGTCGGCGCCGGGCGATCACCATTTCTATGTCGAGTTCGAAACGCAGGCCGAAGGCGTCGCCATTCCGGATCATCTTCTTGCTGTCTATCCCTCGCGAATGACGATTGTCCTCCAGCACCAGTTCGACAATCTTGAAGTTCGCGACGAAGAATTCTCCGTAACGCTGTGGTTCAAAGGCCAACAGGCAAGGCTGACCGTCCCGTTTGAGGCGGTGACGAGCTTTGCAGATCCAAGCGTTCAATTCGGCCTTCGTTTTGATGCTCCCGCGAGCGAGCAGAAACCGAAAGCCGCCGAACCAGAGGCGTTGAAAGCGGACGAGGAGCCGGCGAAAAGCGCCGCGGTTCTTCAGCTTGACGCTTTCCGGAAAAAATAGCCGCAACGAGTTTTGTCCCGTGCTTGGCGCTTGAAGCGTGAACCCGGCGCCGATAAACCGGCGCAACGAGGCGCGCGAGGCGGCAGCAATGACGAAAAAAACCCGAACCGAATCCGACACTTTCGGCCCTATTGAGGTCGAGGCGACACGCTATTGGGGCGCACAGGCCGAACGGTCGCTGGGCAATTTCAGGATCGGCCTCGAAAAGCAGCCCGCGCCGATCATCCGCGCGCTCGGGATCGTCAAGCGAGCCGCCGCCGAAACCAACATGGCGATGGGCCGGCTCGATCAAAAGGTCGGCGAGACGATCGTCAAAGCGGCGCAGGAAGTGATCGAGGGAAAGCTCGACGCGCATTTCCCCCTCGTCGTCTGGCAGACGGGTTCCGGCACCCAGTCCAACATGAACGCGAATGAAGTGATTTCTAACCGCGCGATCGAAATGCTCGGCGGCGAGCTGGGGTCGAAAAAGCCGGTCCATCCGAACGACCATGTCAATATGAGCCAGTCGTCCAACGATACATTTCCGACGGCGATGCATATCGCCTGCGCCGAAGAGATCGAACATCGCCTCCTCCCCGCCCTCGCCAAACTTCGCAATGCGCTGAACGACAAGGCTCAAGCCTGGGCGTCGATCATCAAGATCGGCCGCACGCATACGCAAGATGCGACGCCCTTGACCCTCGGTCAGGAATTTTCCGGTTACGCAAAACAGGTTGAAAACGGCATTCGCCGCATCGAGCAGACAATGCCTGCGCTGATGGAGCTGGCGCAGGGCGGGACCGCCGTCGGCACCGGCCTTAACGCGCCGGTCGGCTTCGCCGAAAAAGTCGCCGAGCGCATCGCTGCGATCACGCAGATGAAATTCACGACTGCTCCGAACAAATTCGAGGCGCTCGCCGCGCATGACGCCATGGTGATGAGCCACGGCGCGATCACGACGGTCGCCGCTTCACTCTTCAAGATAGCCAACGACATCCGCTTTCTCGGCTCTGGCCCGCGCGCCGGGCTTGGCGAATTGTCGCTGCCTGAAAACGAGCCCGGGTCTTCGATCATGCCGGGAAAGGTCAATCCGACCCAGTGCGAAGCGTTGACGCAGGTTTCGGCCCACATAATGGGCAACAACGCCGCGATCGTCTTCGCCGGAAGCCAGGGCCATTTCGAACTGAATGTTTTCAATCCGATGATGGCCTACAACTTCCTGCAATCGGTGCGGCTGATGGCGGATGCAGCCGTGTCGTTCACCGACAATTGCGTCGTCGGGATCGAGCCGCGTCTCGAAAATATAAGGGAGGGCGTCGAGCGCTCGCTGATGCTGGTAACGGCGCTCGCCCCGAAATACGGCTATGACCGCGCCGCCAAAATCGCCAAGACCGCCCACAAGAACGGCACGACCCTGCGCGAGGAAGCGATCAAGGACGGCATCCCCGCCGCCGATTACGATTTGATCGTGCGGCCGGAAAACATGATCGGACCTCGCTAAGCGGCGCGTCGCCCGACTGGACCGCTTCTTGCTGGACAAGCGACGGCGCAGGCGGGCATCGTCTGCGTCCGTTGAGGTAATTGGGTCCAATTGGGGTTTTTAACCATGGCTGACATGAAATCGCCGAGCCAGACGCGTCTCATTCTGGCGCAGTTCCTGTTCGCGCACGGCATCGATATCGAGGCGCTTTACAAGGCGCTCGGCGCTGAACTCGCCGAATGCGACGCCGAAGCGGTCTCGCATATGGCTGGCATTATCGACGGCGTGACGCTGGCGACGCAGAAGATAAAGGCGCACGGCCTCGATAACTGGGCGCGCAGCTAAACGTCAGCCGCGCGTTTTCGGAACGGCCGGATTCTGATACGCCGTCCGCATGCGCAAGCGCTCGATCAGCATCAAAGGGCACCGGACGAGCATCCTGCTCGAGCCGGAATTTTGGGACGTGCTCGACGCGGTCGCGCAAAAGCGCGGCGTCAGTCTCCCCGCCCTGATAGCCGACATCGATCTGACGAGATTGAAATCCCTGCCGGCGCCGGGGCTCGCCTCGGCGCTGCGCGTTTTTGCGCTCGCCGAAGCGAACATTCTAGGCGTTCGCGACGAGGCCCGCTGACGGCCGCCCGAGCACAAGCTGCGCATAGAGGCGCGTCACTTCC
>JBGSLM010000018.1:0-3683 GCA_041740755.1 Parvularculaceae bacterium
ACCGAGACGGCGATCTTCGTCACGCTCCTCCTTGGCGTTGCGGCAGGGCGCGGTCAGCTCCTTCTCGCTGCGGCAGGCGCGGTCACGGCGGCGATCATTCTCAGCATGAAGTCCGCGATCAAGGGATGGGCGCGCGCTCTAGATCAGCGCGAGATCCACGCAACGCTGCGCTTCCTCGCGATTTCGGTTCTCATTCTCCCCGTTTTGCCGAACGCGCAGTTTGGTCCCTATGGCGCGCTCAATCCGCGTGAGCTTTGGACGATGGTCGTAATGATCAGCGGATTGTCGTTTCTCGGCTATTGGCTCGTCAAAATCATGGGCGAAGGCCGCGGCGTTCTTCTGACAGGCGCTGTCGGCGGGCTTGCGTCGTCGACCGCGACGACGCTGTCGCTTTCGAAATTTGCGCGCGACGGAATTTCGCCGCCCGCCGCCGTCGCCGCCGGCGTCGTCATCGCAAATGTCGTCATGATGTTTCGCGTCGGCGTCATTTTGATTGCGCTGTCTCGCCCGGTCTTTGCCGAGGTCGCGCCAGCGCTCGGCACAGGCGCGCTTGCCGGCGCGATCCTCGCCGGCGTTTTGTGGCGCACGGCGCTCAAGGAAAGGGCGGCGACGGGCGTTGTCGCTGTCGGCAATCCGTTTGAATTGCGGCCGGCGATCTATTTTGCGGCGATGATCGCGGCGATCTCAATTGCTTCCTCTTACGGCGTCGAGACCTTCGGCGCGGCGGGCGCTTATGCTGTCGGCGCGATTTCAGGCCTTGCCGATGTCGATGCGATGACATTGTCGGGCGGGCGGCAGGCGGCGACCGCAAACCTCGCCGTTAACGTCGCAGCGGGCGCCATCCTTCTCGCTGTCGCATCGAACGTCATCGTCAAGGGCGTCATGGCTTACACGGTCGGCGGCGCAGGAAGCGGCGTTCGCGTGATAGCCGCCTTCGTATTTGTGATTGCCGCCGGGGCGCTCGCCTATTTTCTCGTCTGAAAAACCGCGCACTGGCTCGCCATCGGAGCGATCAGATTTGCTCGGGAGCGAGATAGCGGCCGAAAATTCGCCCGACTTTGCGCCGTATGCGGAAAGAAAGCATTCTACGGTCATCGGAGCGGTTCTTCACCGGGAACGGCTCGGCCGGGACGCCGGCGCCAAGAAAAGCGCAAAGTTCAGACCAGCCGTCGCCCGATCCAAGATCCATGATGAGAAGATCGTTCGGTCTTTCGGCGAAATATGAGCGCACGTCGCGCTCATGGCGCGCATAGACTTCGAGATAGCGCGCCTTGTTGCCCGTCGGCGCTGCCGCGTCACGCCCATAGGTGAACGCCTGCATTTCGCCGGGATTGGCGCCGAAATGCTTATCAATCGAGGCAAACCAGCTCTCAGGCTCGCGCACGGTCAAAATGAATTTCGATCCTGGATAAGCAGCATCCAGCTCGCGGAAGAAAAGCGGCCAGGGCATGTCCTGCGCGGCGTCGACGTTCTTTGCTGTCTCGATGCAAAGCGCTGCGCCTTCCGCCGCAAGGCGCTCCGCCGTCCAGTCGCGGCCGACAACGGCGGCGGTCCTGTAGCCGAGTGTTTTCAGCGCCGCGAAAAGCGACGTCGTGCCGGTCTTTTGAAAGCCGATGCAGAATACTTTTGCGCGAGACATGCGCGCGAGGGTAACCGCGAGGATTTGAGCGAAGGTTAACCAGCGGTGAAAAATTCAGCGCCCGAAAAGCGGCAACTTTTCCGCCGCGAACGCGCCTTCGATGTCGAGAAGGCGGCGTTTCGTGTCGGTACCTCCCGGCGCGGTGAAGCCGCCGATTTTGCCGCCTGCCGCCGTGACGCGGTGACAGGGAATGATGATCGGGAAAGGATTGGCGCCGAGCGCTGCGCCGACCGCGCGCGACAAGGTCTTGTCGCCAAGTTCTTCCGCGATTGCGCCATAGGTCGTTGTCTCGCCGGGCGCGACGCGCAAAAGAATATCGTAGATGCTGTTGGCGAAGGGCTCGATGGCGCCGCGGTCGAGGGGAACGCCCTCGAACGTGACCGCCTCGCCGTCGCAGAGCCGTTTGATCCTGTCGATTGCGTCTTCGACGAAGGACGGCGTCGCTTCTTCAACAGCGCCGGGCGCCCGTTTTTGAATAGCGCGCCTCATTGCTTCATCGTTTGATGAGGGTAGCAGGACGCCGGTCAAAGCGTCGCCGCGCCAAAGCACGGCGCATCGGCCGACGGCAGTGTCAAAAATCGTGAAATGAGTCATAGGGCGAGATTAGCAGATCGCATCGCGCAAGGTCACCCGATTGTTGCGCACGATACTTTCCGTCTCCTGCGAGGCGAGAAAAGAACACCCTCTCCCGTTTACGGGAGAGGGCAGGGTGAGGGGTCATGGTCAGGAAAGAAGAAGCGAAAAGACCCTCACCCCCGGCCCCTCTCCCGCAAGCGGGCGAGGGGAGATTCGCGCTCCGGCGAAGGGCGAGGGGAGATCAGAACGGAAAGACGATGTCGTAGAGCTGCTGGCCGTAGCGGGCCTGTTGCACGTCGGTCAGCTGGCCGCGTCCGCCGTAAGAGATGCGCGCTTCTGCGATCTGCGTGTGATTGATGCGGTTGGCGTTCGAGATGTCTTCCGGGCGGATGACGCCCGTGACGGTAAGTTCGCGCACTTCGTTGTTGACGCGCACTTCCTGCTTGCCGGCGACGACGAGATTGCCGTTCGGCAAAACGTCGGTGACGACCGCGGCGACGATCAACTCAACGTCTTCGCGGCGGTCGACGCTGCCTTCGCCGCGCACGGTCGAGCCGGACGACATGTCGATGAGCTGCGCCGGATTTGCGCCGTTCGGCAGAATGTCGACGAGCGTTTGTTCCAGCCCGCCAAAGGCTGGAATTTCCGCCGTTTCGCCATTGTCGCGGCGGCGTTCAGTCGTATTGTTGAGGCGCGCCTTGTCGTTGATATCGATCACGACGGTGACGATGTCGCCAAGGCGGCGCGCGCGCTGGTCCTTG
The DNA here is from genome assembly GCA_041740755.1 of Parvularculaceae bacterium. GTDB lineage: Bacteria > Pseudomonadota > Alphaproteobacteria > Caulobacterales > Parvularculaceae > Amphiplicatus. Next base: position 2,977 of record JBGSLM010000018.1, read on the forward strand.
AAGAAGCTGCGAGAGCCGGCCTTCCAGAGCGAATTGGCGTTGGCGATTTCGGCGGATGCCGCGGGCATCGGCATTGCGATCGCCCGGCCGCCATAAAGGTGCGAGGGATCTTCCGTCGCCGACAGCGCCGGCGCCTTTCCGATATTCTTGATGCGGCCGCCGACGGCGCAGCCATTTACGGCGCAAATGACAAGAGCGATTAGAGCAAAGCGGTTCAGCGTTTTCATTTTACCAGTCCAGTTAAAGCGACGCGACGGCCCGGCGCGAAGCGAAAGCCGCTTTTGCGACGTTGGGTCCTGAGACAACCGCCTTGATTTCGATATTGCTGTTGATGTTGCGGAAAGCGATAAGATCGCCATCGCCGCCGTTTTCGAGCGCGACGGCGTTCTGCGTCAGGCGAATGCCGGGCGCTTCAAGAACGATCGTTGCGGTCGCGCCGCGCTTGATCAATACCGGCGAGGCGACATCCGCCTTTCTGAGCGGCGCCCCTGCGGCGAGCGGGCGCCGTGCGATCTTGCCGATGATCGCATCGGCGTCGCTGATATAGAGCGTCGCGCGCGCGTCGGCCATTTCGACCCAGTCGATGTCGGCCTCGTCAATCAACTCGTTGCGTTCAATCGTATGCGCAGGAACGGGGATCATCACCGGCGTCGCCGCGACGCCCGCTATCACGACGAGCGGCGTTTGCGGCGCTCCTTGCGCGCGCA
>JBGSLM010000019.1:0-14126 GCA_041740755.1 Parvularculaceae bacterium
TCCGACAGCGCGCAGCGGCGTCAGGCGGTTCTTCTCCCGCGCTTCAGCGCGGCGGCGCGCTTTGCGGATCGCCCGTTCAAGCTCTTTGGGCTGCACGCGCAGCGCGGTGAAAAACTCTTCATTGAAGATGCGCTCAGCGACGGGCTCCAGGTCCTCAAGGCGGGCGAGCGCCGTCTGGCGGCGTCGATCATCGCGAACCTTGCGGCCAAAGCCTTTCGACAGCGGATCGTCTATATAGTCAGCCTGCGGCGCATCGACATCTTCGAAATCCGCATCGACGACAGCAGGGCCCCGGCCCTTTCGGTCGGCGCGAAGTTCCGCCTGTTCGCGCTCGTCACGATGAATTTTTTCCTCGCCGCGCCAGCTTTGGCGGCTGCGGTTGCGATCTTCGGGTTCCTCCGAACGGCCGGCCTTGCCGAATTTGCGCTCGTCGCCGCGACGAGGATTGCGCTCGCTTTCGCGCTCCTCGGCGAAGGACGGCGGCGTAATATCGAAGTCGTCCTTCTTGGCCTTGACGAAGCGGCCCTTCTTGTCGCGGACAAGCGGCGGGGGCTCTGGCGCGTACTTTTGCGACGCATGGCTATGCTGGTCGTCCCGACCGGAAGTCCGGCGCGTTTCTTCGTGCGTCTCGAACGACCGGTTTTGGGCCTTCTTCGAATCGGTCCGCGCCGGGCCCGATTCAAAAAGCGGCTCTTCAAGGTCTTCCTCGACCGCATCGTCGCGCCAGTCACGGGCGCTGCGCGGCGGTTCAGGCCTTTCGCGCGCCTCTTCTTCGGCGTAAACGCGTGACTGCTTTTTTAGCGGGACCAGGTCTTCAATCGGCTGCGGCGCCGGCACAAACCAGCTTTCGTCGCATTCAGCGCACCGAACAGAGCGTCCGTCCGGCGAAAACCGCCGGTCGTCGACATCATAACGCGTGGCGCAACTCGGACAGGAGATTATCATGGGCGCGCAGAATCATGGCTTTGCTGGCGAACCGCAGGCGCGGCGCGCATGGCAGGACGAATGGACAGGACCACGTGATCCTCAGTTTTGAACAGGTCGGCCTCGCTTATGACGGCGGCCCCGAATGCCTCAAGGACATCAGTTTTTCCTTGAGCGAGGGCGAATTTCGATTCCTCTCCGGGCCGTCCGGCGCCGGAAAGACGTCCTTCCTCAAGCTCATTTATCTCGCGATGAGACCGACGCGCGGACGCATGACGCTGTTCGGAGAGGACGTGACGAACGCCGATCGCGACGCGCTGCCGCCGCTGCGGCGGCGCATCGGGGTCGTCTTTCAGGAATTTCGCCTGCTCGACCATTTAACGGCCTTTGAAAACGTCGCTTTGCCCATGAAAGTCGCGGGCGTTAACCAACACCATTACCGGGAAGACGTAAGGGAACTCTTAAATTGGGTCGGTCTCGGCTCAAGAATGGACGCCTTGCCGCAGACCCTGTCGGGCGGCGAGAAGCAGCGCGTCGCACTTGCGCGTGCGCTCGTTTCGAAACCGGACCTCATTTTGGCGGACGAGCCGACGGGCAATGTCGATCCGCAAATGGGTGAAAAAATCATGAAGCTTTTTGTCGAACTCAACAAACTCGGCGCCGCTGTCATTGTCGCGACGCACGATCTTCAACTGGTCGATGCGCTCGGCAAACGAACGATGCGCCTCGAGGCGGGGCGGCTTTCTGAAGAAATGCAGCCCGCGCGCAATCGTGGAAAATCGCGATGAGCAGCGTTTCCGGGATCGACGGCGCCATCGGCGCGCGTCCAGAAGAACTTGTCGCCGAAAAACGCGACAGCATGCGCGACCAGTTTTTCAGGCGGTTCTCACGCGCTCCGTTATTGCCGGAAGCTGGCGAAGGCGGCGCGCCGCTGACGGCTGTCATTGCGGTCATTTCTTCGCTCGCGAGCCTCGCGCTGGCGGCGTTCCTGATTATCGCAACGGCGTCGAGCGCGTGGACGGCGGAGCTAAAATCCTCGCTTACGATCCAGGTCAAAGGCGTCGACGCCGCAGAAATTGAAAGCCGCCTTGCCGCAGCGACTGCAATTCTCGACAAGACCCAAGGCGTCGTTGAATATCGCGTCATCGATTCCAAAGCCGCAGGCAAACTGCTCGAACCCTGGCTCGGCAAGGGCAACGCCTCTGCGCTTAATGTTCCAGCGCTTATCGAACTCCGTTTGAGCCCACAGGGCCGCAGCGCCATTCCGTCATTGGCTGAACGCCTCAAGGAAGCGGCGCCGGGCATTTTGCTCGATGATCACGGCGGATGGAACGACCGCCTCGCCGACGCGGCGCGATCGGGTCAGGCGCTTGCGTTCGCCGTGTTCGCGCTGATCATGGGCGCCGCCTGCGCGATCTCGATTTTTGCTGCGCGCGCCGGACTTGCAGCAAACGCAGATGTCGTCTCGCTCCTGCACCTTGTAGGCGCGACAGATGATTTCATTGCGAATCAGGTTCAGCGCCGATTCACGGTCATCGGGCTGCGGGGATCGATCATCGGCCTTGCAGCCGCGCTGTTCCTCCTCAGCCTTTTCGCATTGGCGACGCGCGCAAGAGGCGCGGACGGCTTCCTTCTCCCAGGCCTTTCGATCGGACCCGGGCTCGCCATTCCGCTGCTATCGGTGCCGATTGCGATTTGCCTCGCGACGGCGGTCGCTGCCCGCCTCACGGTCCTTAGCACCCTGCGCGAAACCTACTAGTCTACCGGCGCCCGCCGACTGGACCGCGCGGACGCAATGAGGCTATCGTCGGCTTTGCGGGGTTGATGAGGGAACGGGTTCGTGCAGCGCCTTTTTTCGGCCGTAATTTTTCTGGCGCTCGCCTGGGCTGCGGGACTTCTTGTGTTTGTCTCCAATCTGCCGCAACCGACGCAAGCGCGCCCGGCGACCGCTGACGGCGTCGTCGTCTTCACCGGCGGAGGCGACCGCGTGACATCGGCGATGGGGCTGCTCAATGACGGCGCCGGGAAGCGCCTCCTCATTTCCGGCGTCAATCCTACGGTGACGCGTCCAGACCTTGCCCAAATGTGGCCGGGCGATCCTGCGCTTTTTGACTGCTGCGTCGATCTGGGGCTTGAGGCCGAGACGACGGAGGGGAACGCAAGCGAACTCGACGAATGGACAAAGGCGCACGGCTATCGCTCGCTGATCCTCGTCACGTCCGAATTCCACATGCCGCGAGCGCTGATCGAGACCAGGGACCGCCTGCCTGACATCGAGATCACCCCCTATGCGGTGGCGTCGGGCCATCTTGGGCCGGACGGACGGCCGAATACGGTTGAAGACTGGAAGCGCATCGGCGGCGAATACACAAAATACCTTGCGGCGCGCGTAAAAACGCTTCTTACCTGACCTGCGCCGACCGGCGTCCAGAACATTTTGATGATGACCGCTGCGCGCTCCTATCTTTTTGACGCCTATATCATGCTGGTGACGGCGATTATGGGCATCGTGTGTCTTCCGGCGCTTGCCGACCGGCGGGTGTCGCGCGCCGTCACGAGGCTTTGGGCGCGCACGATCCTGTTGGGTCTCGCCCTCATCTGCGGCGTCCGGCATCGCATTGAGGGCGCTGAAAACATTCCGGACGAACCAGTCATCCTTGCGTCAAACCATCAGTCGATGTGGGAAACGATCGTCCTCCTTGCAGTGCTGCCGCGCCCTGCGATGGTCTTCAAGAAAGAGCTTTTGCGCATTCCGATCTACGGCTGGTGGGCGAATCGCACAGGCGTGCCGGTTGATCGCAGCGCGGGGGCAAAGGCGCTACGGATGCTGCGCCGTGAAACTGAACTTCACATCGCGCGCGGCGACCAGATCGTCGTCTTTCCTGAAGGGACGCGGGGACCGCCCGGCGAGCTTGGCCCCTTACAGCCTGGCATCGCCGGAATGTATCTGATCGCTCACCGGCCTGTGACGCCGGTCGTGCACAATTCCGGCGAATACTGGCGTTTCCCGAGCGGCATGAAAGAGCCCGGCGTCATTACAATCCGCTTCCTGCCGCAGATTCCGCCCAATTTGCCGCGGCGCGCTTTCATGCCGGCGCTTGAAGCGGCGCTTCGTCAAAACCCGGACGGGCCGAAGGCGTGACGCGCCGCTATAACAGATGGTTTTTGTACGGACCATTCATCTTTGCGGGCGTCATCCTCGCGGGCTGGTTTTATTTGTGGCGATCCGGCGCGCAAACCATGAGGCGCAGCCTTGACGAGTTCGTCGCGATGCGGGCGAAGGACGGCGTCACCGTCGTCCACGGACCGCTGAAAACCGGCGGCTTTCCCTTTTTTCTTCGCGGCGCCGTTGATCAATTGTCGATCGACAGGGGCCAATACCGGTACGCATGCGACAGGCTCTACGTCGACGCGCTTCCCTACGCGCGGGGTCGCATCATTTTTTCCTGCGGCGCTGAGCAGCGCTTTATCACGCCAAGCGGCGCATGGATCATCGACGCGAAAGATGGACGCGCAAGCGTCGAACGCGACGCGCAGCGCGGCTGGATGGTTCGGATTGAAACCGGCAAAGCGAGCGCGGTCAATAACAACATTGAAGTGTCCGTCGGCGGCGCGACAATCAACTTCGCGCCTGCTCAGGCCGTGACCGGCGAATTCGATGCAAGCATGAGGATCCTCGACATCAGCGTCACGCGGTCTTCCGGCGTCTATGCCGTCGATCGCATTGACGCGGCGGCAACCTTCTCAAAACCCGAATCGGGCGCTGGTCGAAGGGCCGCCATTCACGGGCTTGAATTGGCGATCGGCGATACGATCCTGAAGGCCGAAGGCGAAATGGCGCTGCCGGCGACAGGGACCGCACAAGGAAGCTTCAATACCCGCATCGAAAAACCGGTCGGCCTTGCGCGAATGTTGGCGGACGCAGGATTGCTCAACGCCGAGGAAGCAATCACAGCCGAAAGCGGACTCGCCATGCTCGCAGTTGCATCCGGCGGCGCAATTTCAGCGCCCGTCGAACTCAAAGACGGCGAATTACGGCTGGCAGGGTTCAGACTGGCGAGATTTGGTTCGACCGTTCAGCCATAGAGCGCTGCGCTGACCGCAGGGCCTCGCGTGCGATCCTGAACGATCCGGGCGAAGTCATCGACATAGATCGCGCCCTCGGCCGTCTTCTGGACGAGGACAATGCGCCGATCGGTTTCATCGCGCACGCGCCGCACGAAACCGAGTATCGACAAGGCGTCGAGCGCGCGGCTGATTGCAGGCTTTGGCACGCTGAGGTCGCGCGAAAGGCCGCGAACCGTATGCGGGCCCGCATTCAGATAAACCGTCAGCAAAATCGCCCACTGGCGCATCGAAAGATCCGGCCCGTCGCTTCTGACAGCGTCAGCGAGCACATCTCTCCACGTCGTCAATATCGCCGGTGCAGCCATGATGATCCGGTCAGCGTCAAAGGGTTTTAGGGCGGGCCGGCTTGGGGCCCGGTTGAAGCCGGACCCTGCAACCGTTCGCGAAGGAAGGGCAAGCGCCCTTATCTGAACCGATGGGTTCTAAGCGATTCGAACAGCGCGCGAATCGCCTGCGCTTCCCCGCCGGCCGGCCGGCCGGGAGCAGCTTTCGGGCGCCAAGCGTAGATGTCAAAATGCGCGAATACGCCATCCTCCGGCGCAAAGCGCTTGAGGAATAACGCCGCAGTGACGGACCCGGCGAATGAACCGCCTGGCGAGTTGTTAAGATCGGCGATCGGAGACGTCAGCATCGACGCATAAGGCTTCCAGAGCGGCATCCGCCACACCGGATCGCTCACCTCGGCGCCCGCCTTGAGAACCGACGCGACGAACGCTTCGTCATCGCAGTAAAATGGCGGCAGTTCTGGGCCGAGCGCGACGCGCGCCGCGCCGGTAAGCGTTGCTAGCGTCACCATGCAATGCGGTTTGTCTTCGGCGCCGAGCGACATGGCGTCAGCAAGAACGAGCCTTCCTTCAGCATCCGTGTTGCCGATCTCGACAGTAAGTCCCTTCCTGCTCGTCAAAATATCGCCAGGGCGAAACGCGTTTCCGGCGATTGCGTTTTCAACCGCAGGAATAAGCACGCGAAGGCGGAAATCGAGTTTTGCTCCCATGATCAGCCGGGCAAGGCCGAGCGCATTGGCAGCGCCGCCCATGTCCTTCTTCATCAGCGACATGCCTTCAGCGCCTTTGATGTCGAGGCCGCCGGAGTCAAAGCAGACCCCCTTGCCGACGAGCGTCAGCTTCGGCGCATCGGCGCGTCCCCATTGGATGTCGATGAGACGCGGCGCCGACGCCGACGCGCGCCCGACCGCATGAATCATATTGAAATTTCCGGCGAGGAGTTCGTCGCCCTTGATGACGGATATCGTCGCGGCAAAGGCGCCGGCCAGCTTGCGCGCCTCCTCCTCAAGCATATCCGGCAACATGTCGCCTGCGGGCGTGTTGACGAGATCACGCACGAACGCGACCGCTTCAGCTTTGCGGCGCGCGCTTTCGACATTCGCGCCTTTGGGCGCAATGAGCCTCGCGGCGGCGGTCTTGCCTTTCTTGTAGCGGTCGAAGCGATAACCGCCGAGCGCCCAGCCGAGCAGCCCGCTTTCATCGACATTCGAGACGAGGCGATAATCGCCCTCGCCGAGTTTTTCCGATGCTGCGGCGATGGCGAACGGATCCCCGGCGTCGCCAAGACCCGCGAGCACGCCGTCGGCGCCGGAGAGAGCACGACGCCGGCCTCGCCGGAAAAATTGTTCAGCCGCGCGAGCGCAGCAAGCGATTGCGGCGCCTCGCCGAGATCATCGGTCTTTTCACGCACGGCATAGACAGGAACGGCCTTATCAGCCCGCACCGCGTCGAATTCGATCAAAAGGTCTGCGATCATGAAACGCTCCGTTAACGCGTTGTTGAGCCGGGTTAGCGCGTTCTTTGCGCGCAGAGTTAAGCCTTTATTGAAGAGATTTCGTAATGATCCCGGTGAATATCCGCAGTTTTGAGGGATCACCCATGGCCGTCCGAATCCTTGCGATGCAATCGCCCGCCGCGCGCTGCGCGAGCGTCGCCCTTTGCGCCATCCTTATGTCGGCCTGCGCGTCGAGCGGCAAGAGCATCAGCGCCAATGGCGAAAGCGTCGACTACGAGAAAGAGATTGGCGTATTCACCAATCCGGGCGCGGCTGGCGCTGACATGGACCCGGTGGCCGCAGCCGCCTATTGGGGATCGCGCTACGACCGCAATCCGAAGGACATCAGCGCCGCGATCGCTTATTCGGGCGCGCTTCGCAAGATCAGCTCCAACGACGAAGCCGTCAAGGTCATGACGCGCGCCGCAAACGCTAATCCGGATCATCCGGGAGCAAATCTTGAGGCGGGAAAGACGCTCGTCGAAGCCGGGCGCGCCTTCGAAGCTGTGCGCTACCTCGAGAAAGCAACCGAACTCGCGCCGCAGGACTGGCGCACATTCTCAGCTTACGGCGTCGCGCTCGACCAGATCGGCGAGCACAAGCTTGCGCGGACGAAATATGACATGGCCCTCGTTTTCGCGCCGGAATCGCCGATGATCTTGAACAACAAGGGTCTTTCCTACGCCCTTGACGGCGATCTCAGCCAAGCTAAGGCGACGTTGCGCGCCGCCGCGACAATCAGAGGCGCTGACGCCCGCATTCGCCAGAACCTCGCGCTGGTGCTCGCGATGAAGGGCGAAATGCGCGAGGCCGAACGGCTTGCGCGCTCTGACCTGCCGCCGCAGATCGCGGACCAGAACATCGATTACTTCCGTGCGCTGATGAATCAGCCTGCTTATTGGCAAGAACTCGCGGCGGACAACGTCGAAACGCCGTCGTTCGACGCAAAGCCTGTCGCGGACGCTCAAAAGGCCGCGCCGAAGCCTGCGAAGACGGAACCGGCGCCGAAATTGATTGAAGAAAAAAAGCCGGAAGAGAAAAAGCCTTCAGCCCCGGTAGCGCTCAAAGAGACAGCGACGACGCCGACCAACGCCTCGATCGCAGCGCCGACGCCCCTCGTCAAAGAAGAAGCGCCAGCGCCCAAGCTCAAAGGCGACTAAAAACTTGCAAGATCAGACGGGCAAGGCCGCCCTAAGGGGCGGCCTTTTTCGTTCCGACTACGCGTAGGCGTAGGGGCCGCCCGTTTCGAGCGCCCGCTTGTAGGCGGGACGCGCATGAAGGCGATCGACATAGGATTTGAGGTTCTTTGCGGATTTGGCCGCATCGACCCGCTGCAATGACGCTTCGGCTGGAAAACTCATGATGATATCGGCGGCGGTGAAGTCTTTGCCGGCGAGCCATTCGCTCCGGCCGAGTTCTCCATCAAGATAATCAAAAAGCGCCTTCGTCGTGTGGGTGAGGTAGCCGTCGCGCGCGCCTTTGGTCAGCTTCTTCGCGATCGGCTTTGCAAAAAACGGCATCTTCGCTGTTTCCATCCGGTTGAGGAAAAGCGCCATCACCAGCGGCGGCATGTACGAGCCTTCCGCCGCATGCATCCAGTATTTATAGCGGCGATAGTCATCGGTTCCCCTTGCAGGAACGAGACGCCCGCCGCCATGCGCATCGACGATGTGTTCAATGATGGCGCCGGTTTCCGCGTAGACGGCGCCGCCGTCTTCGATGACCGGAGATTTTCCCAGCGGGTGAACCTTCAGCAATTCCTTGGGCGCGAGATTTGTTTTTTTGTCGCGCTCATAACGTTTGACATTATAGGGGACGCCCAATTCTTCGAGCAGCCACAACACGCGCTGCGACCTTGAATTTTCAAGATGATGTACGGTGATCATTGCCGGGCCTTTCTAGTAAAGCGTCGCCATGGCGTCGCGTGAGAAATCCTTGAGTTCATCCGTGCGGCCCGTGCGAATCTTGTCGGCCCAATCGGGATCTTGCAGCAGCGCGCGTCCGACTGCGATTAAGTCGAAATCGCCGCGCTCCATCATCTCAACAAGCCGGTCGAGCGAGGCGGGTTTGGCCACCTCGCCTGCATAGGCGGCCGTGAAATCGCCCGCGAGTCCGACAGACCCCACCGAGATCGTCGGCTTGCCCGTCAGCTTCTTCGCCCACCCGGCCACATTGAGATCGGAACCGTCGAAGGCGGGCTCCCAGAAACGCCGCTGCGAACAATGAATGATATCGATCCCGGCATTTACAAGCGGCGTCAGCCATTGTTCGAGTTCTTGCGGCGAATTGGCGGACTTCGCCGCGAAATCTTGCTGTTTCCACTGCGAAATGCGGATGATCAGCGGAAAGTCGGCGCCGACTTTCTTCCTTGTGCGCCGAATGATCTCGCACGCGACGCGCGTGCGGCCGTCCCAGCCGCCGCCCCATTTGTCTGTTCGTAAATTCGTCTGATCCCAGAAGAAACTGTCGATCAGATAGGAATGCGCGCCATGAAACTCCGCGCATTGAAAGCCCGCTTCCTTGGTTGCGACTGCGCCCGCGACGAATTCCTCGATGGCGGTTTCGATCTCGATTTCCGTCATCGGATTCCAGAGCGGCTTGCCCGGAACCTTGACGCCGGACGCGGACCACGAGGGAATCTCCGGATGCTCGGTTTTTATGGGATTCCGGTACGGTCCTTCGTGCCACAGCTGCAGGCCCATGACGCCGCCCGCGGCCCGGACGCCGTCTGCGACTTTCTTCCAGGCGTCTTTCGCTTGCGTTGTTACGATGTTCGGCACATTGGGCGTCCCCGTCGCCGTCACGGCGTTCGGCGACACGCCCTCGGACAAGATCAATCCTACCCCGCCTTCGGCGCGGCGGCGATAATAGGCGGCGACGTCCGCGCCTGGCGCATGGCCCGGTGAAAACGAGCGCGTCATCGGGGCCATGACGATGCGGTTCTTCAGCGACAGCGCGCCAGCGGTGAACGGCGTAAACAGGAAATCGACGGGTCTGGACATTGACGCTCCGGAATTAGGGGACTGGCCGGTTCTAGCCGCACCGACGCCCCAAATCATCTACGAAGCGCAGCGTGGCGCGGACCGGAAAAGCCTCTATATAGGCCCCATGAAATTCCTTGATCGTACGAAAATCTATGTCGAAAGCGGCGCCGGCGGCGCTGGGTGCCTATCGTTCCGGCGTGAGAAGTTTGTCGAATTCGGCGGCCCGAACGGCGGCGACGGCGGCCGCGGCGGGCATGTCTTCGCCGAGGCGGTGGAGAACCTCAACACCCTGATCGATTTTCGCTTTCAGCAGCATTACACGGCGAAGAACGGCAGGCCGGGCGAAGGGTCGAACCGCACCGGCGCGGACGGTCTCGATCTTGTCATTCGCGTTCCAGTCGGCACGCAGATTTTCGAGGAAGACGAAGAAACGATCATCGCAGACCTCGAAAAGCCGGGCGAGCGGGTCCTCCTCGCCAAGGGCGGCAATGGCGGCTTTGGCAATGCGCATTTCAAGACATCGACCAACCGCGCGCCGACGCGCGCAAATTCGGGCCAGCCAGCCGAAAGGCGAACGCTCTGGCTGCGATTGAAGCTGATCGCCGATTTCGGCCTTGTAGGTCTGCCGAACGCCGGAAAATCGACGCTTCTGTCTGCGGTCACTTCCGCCAGACCCAAGATCGCCGATTATCCGTTCACGACGCTTCATCCAGGCCTTGGCGTCGTCAGACTGAACGAAGGCGAAAGTTTTGTCCTCGCCGATATTCCGGGACTGATCGAGGGCGCGCATGACGGCGCCGGGATCGGCGACCGTTTCCTCGGTCATGTCGAACGCTGCGCGGCGATTGTGCATCTCGTCGACGGCACATCCGAGCGCGTAGCGGACGATTATAGAACTGTACGCGACGAACTCGCCGCGTACGGACACGAACTTGCGGAAAAAGCACGAGATTGTCTGCCTGAACAAAATCGACGCGCTGGACGACGCGACGCGAAAAAAGAGACTCGCGTCCTTGTCACGCGCGGCAGGCAGGCCGGCGCGGGCAATCTCTGGCGTTTCGGGCGCAGGTCTGCAGCAATTGATGCGTGATCTGATGAACATCAAGATTGGCGGCGCGCCGATTGCGGATCCGGAAGCGGACGCCAGCGAAGGCGACTGGAACCCTTAAAGTCCGCCTTACATCAACCAATGCGCGGCCGCGAGCGCGGCGATGATTGCAACGGCTGTTCCGATGAGGACCAGCCCCATGCGTTTTTCAACGATCGGCGCAATCTGGGGGCCGAATTTTTGAAAGATCCAGGCGACAGCGAAAAACCGCATGCCGCGCGTCAGCACTGTCGCGATGACGAATATCGGGAGAGAAAACTGCATTGCGCCCGACACGATCGTCACAAGCTTGAACGGGATCGGCGTCAATCCCTTCATGAAGATGAACCAGGCGCCCCACTCGGCGTAAAACGCGCGCAGCGCCTCTTCTTTGCCGCCATAGCCGAAGAGCGAAATGATCCCCTGACCGACCGACTCGAACAGGAAATATCCTATCGCATAGCCGAGCAGCCCGCCCATCACCGACGCGATCGTGCAATTTAGCGCATACCGCGCCCATTTTGACGGCTCTGCAGCCGCCATCGGCCCAAGCATCAGATCGGGCGGCAGAGGGAAGATTGAGCTTTCCGCAAATGAAATCACAAAAAGCGAGCGTTCCGCATGCGGGCTGCGGACGAGGTCCATCATGCGGGCTTTCTGGGCGGCGAAAATGGCGGCGGTCCCTTCGATTTGGGGGCGGCCCCCGAGTGACGACAGCCATACGCCGTCGCCCCTTTTCTTTGCGTTAACTTGGCGGTTGGCGCAAGAAGGAGGCGCTATCGGGGCGCGGGCGCACCAAAGCGAAGTCGGCTATGCAAACAATCCGGCGGCCGGATTGAACGACAGGAAGAATACGATGATCCCACAGCGCCACGACACATCCCGCATCGGCCTTCTCGGCGGGTCCTTCAATCCGGCGCATGACGGTCACCGGGAAATTTCGCTGGCGGCGATGAACCACCTGCGGCTTGACGCTGTCTGGTGGCTGGTGACGCCGGGAAATCCGCTGAAAGAAGGCGGCGATTACGACTACGCGCCCTATGAAGAAAGGCTCGCCGCAGCGCGCCGCGCCGCCAATCACCCCCGCATCATCGTCTCAAATTTTGAGAGCCGCAAAGGCCTTCAGTACACGGTTGATACGCTGGAAGCGCTGCACGATCTGTGGCCGCAGATCCATTTTGTCTGGCTGATGGGCGCCGACAGCCTGGAGGGATTTCACAACTGGAAAAACTGGCGCCGCATAGCGAGCCTTGCGCCGATCGCCGTATTCAACCGTCCCGGGCATGAGGACGCCGCCGTAAAGAGCGAGGCGGCCCGCGAGCTTGCTCTTTTCCGGGTTCCCTCAGGCCGCGCGGCGGAGGTGGCGGACGCATTCCCGCCGGCGTGGACTTTCATCGAAACCACGAGAAATCCGGCGTCTGCAACCAAAATCCGGCGAAAAAGGTCCGGCGAGACCGCTCCTTGACGCTCTTGAAGGTTTTATTGTCCGACAATTAAGCCCCAAGGCGGTTGGCGAACCGGCCCGCGGCGATTACATTGATTTTGCGGGGACGATCCCGCGTCAAGCTGGAGAGTGGACCTGAATTCCGAGAATCGCCCGGCGGCGCGCAGCAAAGCCGCCCTAAATATTGTTCCGGCCGCACCAATTGCGAGCGGCGCCGAAGCGTCCCCGGCCGGAAAACCGGAAATCGATCTGGAGAGCGTCAATACCGGGGAGCGCAGCAAAGCGATCCTTTCAATCATCCTTGCGGAGCTTGATGACAACAAGGCCGAAGAGGTCGTCACGATCAATCTCGGCGGCAAGACCGACATCGCAGACGCAATGGTTGTCGCTTCCGGCAGGTCCGCACGGCACGTCGGCGCAATGGCGGACAAGATCGTCAAGAGTTTGAAAGACGCCGGAATGGGGCGCGCCAGAACGGAAGGCGCGCCGGTCTGCGACTGGGTGCTGATCGATGCGGAAGATGTGATTGTCCATCTGTTCCGCCCGGAAGTGAGAAAGTTTTACAATCTGGAGCGCATCTGGTCGGAAACGGCGCGCGCGCCGGTCAAGACCGACAGCTGACGGCTCAGCGATGCGCCTTTCCGTCGCCGCAATCGGCCGGCTCCGCGGCGGCCCGGAACTTGAGCTCATCAACGACTACTCAGCAAGAATTCGCGCCGCCGGACGATCGCTTGGCTTTTCCGCCTTCGAGATCAGGGAATTGGAAGCGCCAAAAGGTCTCTCAGGAGCAAAGCGCCAGGAGCGCGAGTCTGCACTGCTGGGCCAATCCGCAGCGCCTGGCGCCAAACGCGTCCTTCTTGATGAACGAGGCAAGAATCTCGGCAGCGAAGCGATCGCCGAACAACTGGCGCGCTGGCGCGACGGCGGCGTCGGCGAGATCGTATTCATGATTGGCGGCGCTGACGGCCACGACCGGTCGTTCGCCGCAAAGGCCGATCTTGTCATCGCTTTCGGCAAGGCGACCTTTCCCCACATGCTTGTCAGAACGATGCTGGTCGAGCAGATTTACCGGGCCATGACGATTCTCGCAGGCCACCCATACCATCGCGGATGAAGCGCGCTTTTTATCTCTTCTTTTTTTGCTGCGCGATCATTGCGCCGAGCGCTGCGCTTGCGCAGGCCGAAAAGCCTGAAAGCGAACTTGCCGATATCGAGCGTCAATTGAAAGAGCGCCGCAACGATGAAGCGCGCTTGAGAGACGAAGCCAGGGAACGCGAGAAGGAAGTTACGGCGCTTCGCCGCCGGATGATCGAGACGGCGGACGCGCTTCAGGAAGCTGAGCGAAAGCTCGATGAAATCAGGCGCGAGACGGCGAGACTTGAAAAGCGGGAGTCCGGTCTCCAATCCTCCCTGAAACAGCAGCAGGAGTCCCTGAGCGACGTCCTTGCGGCATTGCAGTCGATCGAGCGCGCGCGGCCGCCTGCTTTGCTTGTCTCTCCCGGCGACGCAGCTTCAGCGGCGCGAACAGCGATGCTTCTCGCAGACGTCACGCCGCAGATTGAAGCGCGCGCGGCGCTGCTCAAATCTTCGCTAACCGATCTCACCGCAGTCCGCGCCTCACTCGAAGATGAACGCACGAGATTTGAGAAAACCAACGAAGAAGTCGGCGCGCGGCGCGCCATGCTGGCCGAACTGCTGTCAAAGAAACAGGGCGAACGCCGCGTCGCCCAGCGCCTCGCCGCAGCCGCCCAAAGCGAGACCGCCGCGCTCGCCGCTCGAG
>JBGSLM010000020.1:0-41923 GCA_041740755.1 Parvularculaceae bacterium
GCCGAGCGCTTGAGCTATCTGACGGCTCCGCGCACGGCGCGCTCGCCAAACCGGAAACGATGAAGTATTTAACCGCAGGACTCTCTGAATAAACGTGGGAGCCAAGGGGCTCACATCAGATCGACCTTGTAGCCGCCGGAAGCGTCACGGTGGGCGTCGAGGACTTGGGTGCTGCTCATGGGAAATCTCCGCGACGGGCGGCCGCGAGAGCTCTCTCGGCCTCCAACCCGTCACGGCGATCACCGCCGGACTCTCACTCTTAAATGGTGCGGGCGGCGGGACTCGAACCCGCACGGACTTTCGTCCGACAGATTTTCGTACTCGCTACGACTTTCGTCGCCGACGCAGTTCGCGCCGTTTGGAGTCTGGACTATCCCTTCGCCGTGCCGTTTCCGGTTTAGGCGCCGCCCGTCTAGTCTCTACACCTTCCGGCGAAACGCGCCGGCTTGGCTCGGGATCGGCATACGTCCAATTCGGACTTCAGCTTTCCCCGAATTTGAGCGGTTCTGCATCCGGCGTTTCCGCCGAAGCACTCAATCGTTCAAGTCTGTTGTGTCTACCAGTTCCACCACGTCCGCATTCATCGAAGCCGTGTCGCATTAGCCGATCGCGGCCCTTCGTGGGAGGCTCTTGCCTCCTATTTGCCTCCCAGCATCGTCTTTGACTGTTTCGGCCGCTTTGCCAACGCCCCCATAATCTCCTGAAATGGCGGCCGCTTTCGCTGTTTCAAGGATCGCAGCAATTCCCTCTTGCCGACGGATTTTAAGGACTGGTAGCGGGGGGCAGAATTGAACTGCCGACCTCAGGGTTATGAATCCTGCGCTCTCACCAACTGAGCTACCCCGCCATAGGGCTTGAGAGGTGGGGTCTATACCGACTGTCCCAAAGCCTCGCAAGGCCGCCGCTGGGGGCTATTCGCTGACCCGTCTGCGCGCTTCTTTCGGGGGCTCCGGCGGGATAATCCGGGCGATAAGGCCGGTCTTTGGGAACGGCGCGACGACAATCCGCCGGAGGCTGTGCCAGCCGCCGCCAAGGAGCACCATCGCCCCGCCCATGACGAGGAGCGTCACCGCCACCGTCCATCCCCCGGACAAGCCGACCTGGGAAATCAGATAACCGGCGGCGATCAGCGCGTAGAGCAGACCCGCAACCAAGAGCGCCCGGCGGTTGATCAGCAACGACACGAACGCAAAGACGAACACGACGACGAGCGTGATCACCGCCGCGCCGCTCGAATTCTGGGTCAGCGTATCGGGCCCGACTGTCATGCCGAGCACGGAATTCAGAATCAGCGGCGCCGCAAAGAAATGCAGCCAGAAGCCGTTATCGGAAATCCGCGTCTTTCGTTCCGGATCGCGCGCATCGAAATAAACGCCGAGCAGGAAGACGAAAACGCCCGCAGCGAGCTGCGACGGCTGCATCAGCTGCTCAGCCTTTTCCGGCCACGCGTAAAAGGCGGCGGCGACGCCGACCGCCGCCAGCGAATAAGCGCCGACCCCCATTGCAAAGGGGAGCTTCATTCGCGCGTAGAATGCAAAGACCGCGATCGTCGTCGCACCGAGGACGACCATGAAGAATTCCGACGCCTGACGGATCGCGTCCGTAAATCCGGCGGCGCCGAGGCGATCAAAAAAGGCTTCATCGAGATTGAGCCAAGCGCCATAGGCGGCGCCGGCCGCGACCATGAAGAAAACATTGAACGCCATGAGGATGACAATTGACGGGAGAAACAGCCGCCGCCCGCGCGCAAAGAATTCCGCCATCAGCCACATGATGACAGCGTCGGCCGCCGCCGCAGCGGCGATCAGCGTCAAGGCCCGCTGAAATCCTTCGGCATCGCCCGCAGTCTCTTTGAGGATCGGCGCGAGCGCCATCGCGGTTGTGATGCCGAGACCTGCGGCAACCATCGCAATGCCGAGGCTTAGGAAGACGTCGTGGAAATTGCGAATGAAGCGAAGATCCTCTTCGCCTGGCAACGATTGCGCCGCGACCGCGCGGTTGTTGACCGTGTCTGTCATCTGAGCCCCCTCAAATTTCGGCGAAGGCTAACACGGCGATCAGCCCTGCGCGAGAGCCGCAACTTGGTCGCCGATCGCAAGGCAGGACGTAAGGCCGGGCGATTCCATCGCGTAAAGTCCGATATAGCCGCGCGTTCCGTGCGCCTTCGGGCCGTAAATCAGGAAGTCGCCCTCCTCGCCGGGACCAGTCGCCTTCGGGCGCTGTCCCGCATAGCCGGGATTGAGGCGCGAAGGATCGAGATCGGGCCAGAAGCGCGATACGTCGCGCACGAAATTGTCCAGCCGTGTCTCATCGACGGAATAATCGCCGAGCGCTGCATCCCATCTGATGTCCGGGCCAAGGCGCGCCTGACCGCCAAGATCGCGAGTATAGTGTACGCCCTGACTGTCAGCAGTGTGCACGGGATAGATAAGGCGCTGGAACGGCGCCTTTCCGGAATAGGTGAAATATTGCCCCTTCGCAGGACGAAGCGCGGGAATGAATTTCGGATCGAGGCCCGCGATCGAGCGCGCAATCTGATCTGCATAAAGCCCGCCGGAATTGACGACGAGTTTGGCGCAAAGCGACATCGGCGCATCGCCCCCGACATCGACTTCTATTCCTTCCGGCGTTACGCGGCCGCCGGTCACCGGCGACAGCAATGACAGGACCCCGCCCGAATTTTCAATATCGCCCAGCATCGACAGCATCAAACCGTGGCTGTCGACAATGCCCGTAGATGGCGAGCGCAGGGCCGCTACACAGCGAAGACCTTGTTCCAGCCGGGCGGCTTCCGTCGCGCTGATCAAAACGAGATCATCCACCCCGTTTGCAGCCGCAGTCGCCTTGATGGCGTCGAGTTTTGGCGCTTCTAGAGCGCTCGTTGCAACAATTAGCTTCTCGCATCTTGAGTGGTTGACGCCGCGTTCGGCGCAATAGGCGTAAAGCTTCTTTTTGCCGTCGACGCAAAGTCTCGCGCGCAATCCCCCCGGCCGGTAATAGATGCCGGCATGAATGACCTCGGAATTGCGCGCGGATGTTTCCGTGCCGAACGCGTCGCATTTTTCGAGAATGATGACCTCGCGTCCCGCCAGCGCAAGTGAGCGCGCCGCTGCAAGGCCGATGACGCCCGCGCCGATGACAACGGCATCAACGCGTTCAGCCATAGGGCGTCAGTCCGTGGTTGCGACCCATTTCGGGTCGTCTTGCACTTCGCGTTCGAATTTCAGGAATTCGTAATAGCCGCAACGCGATTGCGTCGGGAAATCGCGGCAAATCTGCGGGCGCGATTCATACACCGTGCATTGCCGCTTTTTCTGGTCAAGGAACATGCAGGCGGTGCCGAAATGCTTGTCGTCTTCATGTTTCAGGACGCGCGGATTTTCCTTGTCGCCCTTTTTCGTGAACTTCTTCGCCGCCTGGGCTTCCGTCAGGTCGAAATGTTTGGCGAGCCGCTTCACATCCCGCTTGTTTGCTGGAATGTGCGTATAGGTGCAGCAATAGGCGACGCATTTGAGGCAGTCGTATTGTTTCTTCGCCATGAAGTTCCCGCCAGAAGCTAGAATTTGCGACGGTACTGAACGAAACCGTCAAAGGACGCAAGCTCGTCGTATAGCGCACGCGCCCCGGCGTTTTCCTCGTGGGTCAGCCAGTAGACCCGGTCGAGATTGCGCTTTTTCGCCTCCTCATAGACGGCTTCTATAAGGGCGCGTCCGGCGCCAGCGCCGCGAGAGACGGGATTTACGAACAGGTCTTCGAGATAGCAGTAATCTCTGGTCGACCACGTGGCCGGGTGAACGACGCAATGGACGAATCCTGCAAGTCCTCCATCGTCTTCAGCGACGAAACAAAAGAACCGCCCGTCTTCGAGCAGCCGCCGAAAAGTCGCCGCTGTCATCGTTTCGTCGAGTTTTGACTTATAGAAATCGAGGTAGCCCTGCCAAAGCGGACGCCACGCCGCTTCGTCGCCCCGCTCCAAAGGCCGAACGCGTGTCATCATTCCCCCGGAGAGGTTTCTGTTTTTGCGATCCATCCGCCGCCAAATACGCGGTCATGCGCGGCGTCCGGCGAATAAAAAACGCAGGCCTGCCCGGGCGCGACGCCCTCCTCGGCCTCGTCGAGATCGACGGCGAGCGCGCCGTCCCAGACAAGGCGCCCCGGCTTTGGCGGCCGCGTCGAGCGCACTTTCACTGCTACTTCGCACCCAGAACGCGCCGCCGTTTCAATGTCGCCATCGCCAATCCACGACAACCCCTTGAGGCGGATGCGTTTGACCATCAGCGCCTCGCGCGGGCCGACAACGACACGCCGCTTGGCGGCGTCGAGACGCACGACAAAGAGCGGATCGCCCGTCGCGACACCAAGGCCGCGGCGCTGTCCGACCGTGTAGTGAATGACGCCAGGGTGCGTTCCAACGACTGTTCCGTCGATATGGACGATCTCACCCGGCGACGCCGATCCGGGGCGCAATCGCTCAACGACAGAGGCGTATTTTCCCTCCGGAACGAAGCAGATGTCCTGGCTGTCCGGCTTTTCAGCAACGACCAGTCCGAACTCGCCCGCAATCCGGCGGACGTCATCCTTGGGCATATCGCCGAGCGGAAAGCGCAGAAAAGAAAGCTGCGCGCGCGTCGTCGAGAAGAGGAAGTAGCTCTGGTCGCGGTTGGCGTCTTTGGCGCGCCGCAGTTCAGGCCCAGCCGGACCTTCGACTCGGCGGATATAATGTCCCGTGGCCATCGCGGCCCCGCCGAGATCGCGCGCGACATCCATCAGGTCGCGAAATTTAACACGCTCATTGCACCGAACGCACGGGATCGGCGTTGCGCCGGCAAGGTATGTGTCGGCAAAATCCTCCATCACGCTTTCCGAGAAGCGATCCTCGTAATCGAGAACGTAATGCGGAATGCCAAGCCGAAGGGCGACATTGCGTGCGTCCTGTATGTCCTGCCCGGCGCAGCAGGCGCCCTTCTTCTGGATTGCAACGCCATGGTCATAGAGCTGCAGTGTAACGCCGACGGCGTCGTATCCGGCGTGTTTGACGAGCGCCGCCGTGACCGAGGAATCGACGCCGCCGGACATCGCAACAACCACCCTCGCCCCGGCCGGAAGGCCGAGGTCGATTTTCGGGGCGTCAAGGCGCGCAATATCCAGGAGGTCTGTCATGGCGGCCGGAACATAGGGACCGGACGGCTGAATATCCAGCACGGGCGCGACTATTGCCTGTCCGGGCGTTCAAGGCGAAAACGCCACAATGCAGCGGCAGCCCCCATCGTCCTTCCAGCAAGGCCTCTCCGCGGCGGAATCCGGCGAATTTGAGCGGGCGCACGCGATTGCGCGCAGCCTCCTGTCCAGCAACCCCGACGATGTTTACGGGCTGCAGATTCTCGGGTTCGCAGCGTTTCGGCAGGGCGACAATCAGCGGGCGCTGGAGGCTTTCTGGCGCGCAAATCGCATCGAACCTGGCCAGCCGACGCTGCTTTGCTGGCTTGGGGTCCTTTACCGGGAACGAGGAGATTTCGCGCAGGCTGAAAGAGCCTTTCGCGACGCCGTGCGGATCAACCCACGTGATGGCGACGCGTGGTGCCAGTTTGGCGAAACGCTCTACGTTCTGGGCCGCAAGGACGAGGCGCGCGACGCATTTGATCGAGCGCTGGCCGCAGCACCCGTCTCAGCCGCCGTCCTTGCAAAAAGCGCACGTTTTTTTGAAATGGTCCATGACCTGAATAAGGCGCGCGCGCTTGCAGAACAGGCCAGATCGCTAAATCCGAACGACGAATTGACGGCGATCGCGCTCGCTGAACTCGACTTGCGCGAAAAGAAATATGGCGACGCGCTCGCCAATCTGTCTCCCCTCGTCGACAACGAGAATTCCAATTTTCGCTACAAGGCGAAAACTCTTCATATGATTGCGACGGCGTACGACAAGCTTGGCCGATTTGACGAGGCGTTCGCTTCGCTGGAACAGGCCCACGCTTTGCAGAAGAGCGCACATAGCGCCCGCATCGCCAGCGGGCAAAGTCCGCTCAATTCCGACACAATCGCGCGGACGCGAGCATTTCTCGAAACAGCCGACCTTGCGAAGTGGACACGGTTCGACCGACTCGACGGTCCATCGCCGATCTTCCTGCTTGGTTTTGTCCGATCCGGCACGACCTGGCTCGACCAAATTCTTTCGTCGCATCCAAAGATCGCCGTGATGGAGGAAGAAGACAATTTCATCGACATTTGGCCGCATTTGATCATGAGCGACAATGACCTGCATCGCCTTCCAGATCTTTCGCGCGACGAAGTGAATGGCTGGCGGCGGAAATACTGGGACCGCGCAAGACAATCGATCAAACATCCGGACGCCCAATTCGTGGTGGACAAGGTGCCGCTGAACACGGCGCAGCTCGGTCTGATTTACCGGCTCTTTCCTGAAGCGAAGATCATTTTCGCGCTGCGCGACCCGCGCGACTGCGTCTTAAGCGCATTTCAACAGAATTTTCAGCTCAACGCCGGCATGTTTCATTTTCTTGAGATCAAAGCAGCCGCGATCTTTTACGACAATGTCATGGCAATAGGTGAAATCATCAGAAACAGGACGCCGCTTCGCTTTCATGAAGTCCGGTATGAAGACGCCGTTGCAGATCTGGAATCAGAAATGCGGCGGCTCATCGACTTTATCGGCGCGCCATGGACTTCTGCGGTTCTGGATTACCAGACGACAGCGACACAGCGCGCGATCAGAACGCCGAGCCGCCAACAGGTCGTACATGCGCCTTACGCTTCGTCGATCGGTAAATGGCGCAATTATCGGAAAGGCATGTCGCCCGCGCTAGAAATCCTGGCGCCTTGGGTCGCAAAATTCGGATACGAAAGCGACTAGAGAAAATTCAACAACGACAGTTCGCTCGCCTGCGACAGCGCCTGCGCTGCAGCCTCGATGGCGATACGGTCCTGATTGAGGCGCGCCACGACTTCGGCAAGGTCGGCTTCCTCTAGTTCCGATGCGATGATTTCCGCGAGGTCTCGGCGCTGAGTATTGCGGACGCGCGCGTCCTCCGTTTGCCCCTGCGATAGTCCGTTCAGCCCAAGTTCGCTGTAGAGGCTGTCGGAGATCGCATCGAGTTCGGCGATCTTCTGCGAGATGAACGTCGTTTGCGCCGGGTTCAGGCCGCCTGAAAATTGGCCAAGGGTCGCGGGCGCATTGGCAAGCTCTTTCAATAGAGCGAACAATTCTGACGCAACTTCGCGCGCTGTCGCGCCGCCATCGACCGTCGTTCCTTCTTCAACGGCAAGGCGCTGACGCGCCGCATCGACAAAAAGCGCATCGGTATTCGCCGCCGCGCCGATATCCGAGATCGACTGCGCGGTCACTGGCGGCGCCGTTCCGTCAACGCCGCCGAAAACATAGACGCCGCCGAGCGACGTATTGAGCACCCCGATAATGCGCTGCGCTTCGGAAGCGATCGTCGGCGCCAGCAATTCAGCGCCGCCGGTCGCAAGAGCGACGACAAAGCGATTGCGCAGGGCGGCGACGCTTTCCGCAATTGTCGTCAAAGAAGCTTCCTGCGTTTGCAGACGTGACGCTGCGATCGCGGACGCCTTTTCATACGCAGTCGCGCGCTCGATGACGCCTTCCGACGAAAGAAGCTGGCCTGTCGCAACTCCGACCCCGCTATAGCGGTCGGAGACTTTGCCGGTCGAGAGCTGAATCTGCCGCTCCTGCGCACCCGCCTGGGCGCGCTGAAAGCTGTTAAGCAGGATCTGCTGAAATCCGAGATCTGAAATCCGCGTCATGATGAGCCTCTAGATTATTTGCAGCAGCGATTGCCAGAGTTCATCGATCGCCGAGATGACGCGCGCATTGGCGCTGTAAGCGCGCTGGTACAAAATGAGATTTGAAAGCTCTTCATCGAGATTGACGCCAGCGTCCGCATTGGCGCGCGCGTTGAGTTCAGCGGCGAGCGCCTTGTTCGTCTCGGCGGCGAGCGAAGAATTGCGAGCGGCAGACCCTATTGACGCAATTGAGTCGGCGACGGCGCGCGCTTGCGGCGTCGAGGCGATGTTCGCGAGCAGTATTGCGCCAGACCCGTCATTGGCGCCGGCCGCCGCTCCCCCCGTGGGTCTCGCGATCGCAAAGCTCGAAGGGTCCGAAAGGAGCGCTGGATTAACGGAAAATACGCCCGCATTCTCGATAACGAGCGCCTGTCCGGACGGCGCTGTTGCGCCCGTCGCGACATTGCCCGCATAGACGGCGTTGAGCTGATCGGCGATGCCGCGCGCAGTTGATTCGACGAGAAGCTGAAGGCGCGGCAGTTCGACATTTCTGATATCGAGCAGTCCGCGAATGTCGCCCGAGCGAATGCCGGCGCCGATGTCGGCCGAAACTTGACTTGCCGCGCCTGAGTCCGGATCGACGGATGAAAGCGTGATCGCCGTCGGCGGTCCCGCCGAAACGCCAAGCGCTGTAAAGCCGGACGAATTCGCAAGAACCGTCCCGTCGGCAGTCG
Source organism: Parvularculaceae bacterium (assembly GCA_041740755.1). Taxonomy (GTDB): domain Bacteria; phylum Pseudomonadota; class Alphaproteobacteria; order Caulobacterales; family Parvularculaceae; genus Amphiplicatus. The sequence goes on from JBGSLM010000020.1 coordinate 8,493, forward strand.
TTACTTCGACACGGCCATCCGCACTTCTTGTGACGTTGATCGAGAGGTATGTGGACAAGTCCGCAAGGCGCTGATCAAGAAGATCAGCAGCGCCTGGGCTGTCCTGCACCACCTGATTGAGACGATAAACCTCATCGAGAAGGGCGTTGACCCTCGTCACATCCTGATTGAGGCGGCCCAATGCTGCGACGCCTTCACCGGTGATCGCGGCGCTCGTTCGCGCGAAGGCGTCGAACGCCGCCTGCAACGATTGCAGGGCGTCCGCCTTGGCGGCAAGCGAGGACGGATTGGCGGAGAGCTGCGTCAGTGCGGCGAAGGCTTCGTCGAGCTTGTTCGCGTAGGAGATGTTGTCTCCAGGCGCGCCGAGTGACGCCTCGATACGCGACAACGCGTCCGCGATAGCGCTCGCCGCCGCTTCGTCAGCATTGCCGCCATAGGTCGCACTCTGGAGAAACCGGTCAACGGCCGCGCGCGCGATGTTGACGTCAACGCCGGAGAATTGGTTCGGAATCGCATCGGTCTGAAAATGCGCCTCGCGACGGGCGAAGTTCGCCGTGTTCACATTGGCGATATTCTCAGACGTTGCGGCGATCGCACGCTGATTGGCGAAAAGACCGGAGACAGCCGTGTTAAGGGCGACATAAAGACTCATACATGCAGCCCCTCGCCCGGAAATAATTGCCGGGTCGGCAAAATTCGCCGGGAATCATCTGCCGCGCCGCCAGCGGCGGATGATGAAAATCCCAATAAAATAGCGCTTTTCGTCATCTTTCTGATGCTCACGCGATTTATTCCGCATGATGATTTGCAATCGGCGAACCACAAGCGCGGCGCCCGGCAAAAGCCGCCGCATGCGGTAAAATCTGCAGGCTGATATTTCCCAAAAATCGAAGCGTTAAAGGCGCTTAATCATGAAAGCCGAGATTATCCGCGAGCTTTTCCTCTGGCCCCGCTCTTGCCAATTACCGCGCGACATTCCGGGGTCTCATGATCGAGAACGCATCCATCGCACTTCAGCCGCACGAAGCTGCGCCGCGCCGCAAGGAGCAACCTTTGCGAGCGGAAGCGCCCGGCTTTTCCTACGCCCTCGCCGCCTCGGCGCTTGAGAGAAAAGCGGCGCAATCGCTGGAGACGCACGGCGCAACGCCGAAAAACAATGGGGCGTCGCCGCAAAGGACGGCGGCTGAAACTCAAACGGAGAACCGCTCCCAAAGCGGGGAAATCAAGAGCGATGCTCAAAGGGAAAGCGTACAGCCGCCTTCTGCTGGCGCAGAAAAATCCGCGTCGCCGCAAGTCCGCCCAACAATTGGAGCCCTGTCAGCTTCGGCTGAGGGCGCGGCGCCTGCAGCAGCTACCGCAGCACTCTTCAATCAGGTGTCGCTCACACAAACGAAAGCCGCTGACGCCGCAATGGTTCGTGACGCGGGCGCTGCAAAGGCGAAGCTCTCAGCACAAAAGGCCCCGCGCCTTCCCGACGCGCCGGCTACGTTAAAAACGGAATTTGCCGAGATACTGGCGCGCCGCCTCGAAAAAACGAGCGTCTTTGAATTGCGCCTAGATCCGCCAGAACTTGGCCGGGTCGACGGCAGGCTTTCCGTCGGCGACGACGGCAAAGCGGTGCTCGCGCTGTCGTTCGACAACCAGAGCGCATTTGATCTCTTCTCTCGCGATGAACAGGCGCTAAGGCAGGCGTTGCAGCAAGCCGGTCTCGAATTCGGCGCCGGCGATTTCGTCTTTGCTTTCAAAGAGCGTCCGCCCGCTGACCATACATCAGTCGACCTGATGAACGCGCCAGCGATCCGTGCAGCGGACGCCTACGAACCGACATTTCACGCCGAATGGAGCGCAGGCGCGCTCGACATCCGGATCTAGGAGCATACGAATGGATATCACCGGCCTCGCGGCCTCTCAGTCGGCCAAATCGTCAACGGCGTTATCGCAGCTGACCGGCAATCTTGATTCATTTCTGACCTTGCTGACAACGCAGCTCAAAAATCAGGATCCCCTTGACCCGCTCGACACCGAGAAATTCACCTCGCAACTCGTCGAGTTTGCGTCTGTCGAACAGACTATCCAGACAAACAAGCACCTTGAAACGCTGATCGGGCTTCAGGCCGCCGCCGACCGCGATGGGGCTCTCGCCATGATCGGCAAGACAATCGCGCTCGACACCGACAAGGCGGCAAATTCCGGCGCAGGCGCTGCATGGACTTATGACCTGCCGAACGGCGCCGTGACGGCCAGCCTCGTCATCGTCAATGACAAAGGCCAGCCCGTCGCTCAGTTCACCGGCGACCCGCGACCTGGCGCCCATGCGCTTGTCTGGGACGGTACGCAGTCTGATGGAAGCGCAGCGCCGGACGGCGTCTACCAGCTTCTCGTGCAGGCGAAAGATTCAACCGGCGCGCCTCCTCCATACGCAATTCAATCGACAGCCTTTGTGTCCGGCGTCGCCTTTGGCGCATCCGGACCGCAACTTGAAACTCCGCTCGGCGCCGTCGCCCTTTCCAGCGTCAAGCGCGTCTTTACCGGCCAATAGGAGAACGACATGAGCTTTTCCGGCCTATTCTCTATCGGACTTTCGGGGTTGTCTGCATTCTCTGCTGGGCTCGAAGCCGTTTCGAGCAACATCGCGAATAGCCAGACGACGGGTTACAAGCGCATCCGCACCGATTTCGCTAATCTGATCCCGACAGATGCGCCGTCAGAAGGGCAGTCCGTCGGCGCAGGCGTTGCCGGAACCGGCGTCACAGCGGAATCGCGCCAGCTTTTCGGCGAACAAGGCGCAGTTACCCGCACCAATACCAAGACCAATATCGCCGTTTCCGGCGACGGGTTCTTTATTGTCTCAGCATCGCCCGCTTCAAACACTGACGCATCGCTCGTCTTCACGCGCGCAGGCGATTTCACGGCGGACGCGCTCGGAAATCTGGTGAATTCCGCAGGATACTATCTTCAGGGATCGGTTGCCGGATCAACCGGGCGCTCGGGAAGCCTGCAAAGTCTGCAAACTGTCAACGTCAACAGGACCCCGGCCGACGCCGATCCGGCAGCGCTCGGCGCGCTCACTGGCGTCGCCATCGATGCCGACGGTAACGTAAACGCTACCTACGTCAATGGAGAGACGCATACTTTGTATCGAATTCCCCTCGCCCTTTTTGTCAACCCTGAAGGACTTGAAGAAGCTGAAGGGACCGCTTTCCGCAACACGACGCTGTCGGGCGACGCCCGCCTTTCAGCGGCGCGCAGCGGAAGCGCAGGCGCAATCGAGGGTTCCGCTCTTGAAATCTCGACCGTCGATATTGGTCAGGAATTTTCAACCCTGATTTCGACGCAGCGCGCCTATTCAACGGCTTCGCGCGTCATATCGACGGCGGATGAACTATGGCGAACGCTCGTTCAAACAGCCGCATAACGATCAAATTGAAATAAAATTGTCCCGCAATGACGCGTCCCAATCTGGCCTTAAATCCTCACGTCCTATCAATGTCTTAGGCATGAATTTACCACGGCGTTTAGCCGTTTCTTAAAAGCGCATCGCGTATGGTGCGCATACTGAGTTGCGTATTTTGAAGGAACTGCAATCAATGACCGTCGCCGCGCACCAAGCAGGGCATGCACGATCGAAAGAGCCGTATGTAATCGGCCCGGACGGTCTTCCGCTGACTCTTGCAGATTTGCCGCCGCCCACGACGAAACGCTGGGTCATCCGCCGAAAGGCGGAAGTCGTCTCCGCAGTTCGCGGCGGGCTGTTGACGCTTGAAGAAGCCTGCGAGCGCTATCAGCTCACGCTCGAAGAATTCCTGGCATGGCAAAAGGCGATCGATCAGTTCGGAATGGCCGGCCTTCGCGCGACGCGCGTTCAGCAATACCGCTAGCTACCCTTAACGCAATCTAAACAGTTCATGGCCCGCGCGTCGCAAAACGCGCGGGCTTTTTCTTTTATTCGCGCAATTTTGTCTCGATGCGGCTTCGCCTAACGGAATATTTACGCTGAACCGGGCAAATTTTGCCGGGCGTCTCCAAGGCATTGGGATTGGCGGCGCCAAGCTGGTGAGGGCGAAAGCCGTGAACGAATTGATGGCGATGATCCGATCCTTCGGGATTGCGCGGCTGGCCGCGATCGTCGGCGTGACGATCGGCGTCGCGATTGTCATGGGCATGATCGTGATACGGGTTGGAGAGGAGCCGATGGCGCTTCTCTACGCCGATCTCGATCTGAAGGACGGACAGGATCTGACCGCTCGCCTTGACCAGGAAAGCGTCAAGTACGAGCTGCGCGAATCCGGGAGCAAGGTTTCTGTCTACGTGCCGCGCGATGAGAGCGCGGGCCTCAAGCTGAAACTGGCTGGCGACGGCTTCGTCGCGAATTCAGAAGGCGTCGGCTACGAAATCTTCGATGAGCAGGACGCGCTCGGCTCGACCTCCTTTCAGCAGAACATCAATCGGATGAGAGCGCTTGAAGGCGAACTTGCCCGCACAATCGCAACGATTTCCGGCGTCCGCTCTGCGCGCGTCCATCTTGTTCTACCGGAACGCGAGCTGTTTTCCCGCGATAAGCAAATGGCGACAGCCTCAATCGTCGTCGATGCGCCAGGCGGGCTCGACAAGCATTCCGTCCGGGCGATCGTGAATCTCGCCGCTTCCGCGGTGCCGTCGCTCTCGCCCGCGCACGTCACCATTCTCGATTCGACCGGGTCTCTCCTCGCGTCAGGACAGGACGGCGACGATCCTCTATCGATGACGGGCGGCGTCGATGAACGCATCGCCGCTACAGAGACGCGCATCCGCCGCACCGTTGAAGACATCGTCGGGCGCATTGTCGGCGCCGACAATCTCCGAGTACAGGTCGCAGCCGATATCGATTTCAGCCGCGTCACCGAAACCGCCAACATCATTGATCCCGATAGTCAGACCGTCCTTTCGGCGACGACGGTGGAAGACGCGTCGAACTCGAATGACCCGGCATCGACGCGAGGCGTCACTGTCGCGAACCAGTTGCCTGAGGCGCAGATCGTCGATCCCCAATCGCTCGCTTCCGCAACATCGACGGCGCGCCGCACGGAGGAAACGACCAATTACGAATTGACCCGCACTGTGCGCAACGAAGTGCGCGAAATGGGCGGCGTCAAACGCCTTTCGGTCGCCGTCGCACTAAATCTTGGGACCGCGACAGATGCCTCAGGCGCCGTCGTCGCCGCACCCCGCAGCCCTGAAGAGCTTTCGCGCATCACAGCCCTGGTTCGTTCCGCCGTTGGATACAACGCGGCGCGCGGCGACCAGGTCGATGTGATCGAAGCCCCGTTTATGCAAATCCCTGACGCGGAAATTGCAGGGGTTACAGCGTCTGCGTCGTCTGGCGCGCCCCTAGTCGATTCAGGCATGATGATGCGCGCAGCCGAGATTGGCGCGCTTGCGCTTGTCGCTCTCGCGCTCATCGTATTTGTGCTGCGCCCGATGCTTTCTCCGGCGACAGCAACGCAAATCTCATCGCAGTCTGCGCGCGAGATCGCTGCAGGCAACGCACAAACATTCTTGCCGACTTCGTCGCCCGGCGGCCTTGAGACGCTAATCGATCTTGCGCAGGTCGACGGCAAGGTTAAGGCGTCTTCGCTGAAGCGCGTCGCCGAAGTCGTCAAAGCCCATTCGGATGAATCCGCAGGCATCCTCAAGAGCTGGATCAGGCAGGCGTCATGACCGCACGCGCGATAACATCCGCCAACGAACTCTCCGGCGCGGAACGCGCCGCCGTCGTCATGCTCGCGCTCGGCGAGGAAGCGTCGAAGCCGCTTTGGGCGTCGTTCGACGAGGACGAGCTGCGCGACGTCACGCTTGCGATCTCAAAGCTTGGATCGGTCGCATCGGAAGTCGTCGAGAGCCTTCTCTATGATTTTGTGATGAACCTTTCCTCGACAGGCGCTATTTCCGGTTCCGCAGCATCGGCGCAACGCTTCCTGCGCCACGTTCTGCCAGCCGATAAGGCCGAGTCGATCCTTGAGGACATAAAGGGGCCGGCCGGCAAGACGATGTGGGACAAGCTCGCCAATGTGAATGAGCGGGTCCTTTCGGGTTATCTCCGCAACGAGCATCCTCAGACCGTCGCGGTCATCCTTTCGCGCATCCGCCCCGAACACGCGGCAAAAGTGCTGGGGGCCCTTCCCCCCCTGTTTTCCGAAGAAGTCATCGGACGCATGCTCAACCTTGGGCCGGTGCAAAAAGAAGTCCTAGATCAAATCGAGGTCACGCTCAGGACAGAATTCATGGCGGCGCTTTCGCGCGGTCAGGACCGCGATCCCTTCGAGTCGATGGCCGAGATTTTCAACAGTTTCGATCGCTCGACAGAACGGCGCTTCATGGAAGCGCTCGAGTTGAAGAATCCAAGCGCCGCAGACAAGATTCGCGCGCTGATGTTCGTCTTTGACGACCTCATCCGCCTTGACGCGCAGGATATGCAGGTTCTGCTGCGTTTTGTGGACAAATCAGATCTCGCAATGGCCCTGAAGGGAGCCGCTGCGGCCATCGCGACGCACTTCTTCGCGAATATGTCTGAACGGGCGTCGAGCATACTACGCGATGACATCGAGATTATGGGGCCGGTGCGGGTCAAAGAAGTAGACGCCGCGCAGCACAAGATCGTCGAGATCGCAAAAAAGCTCGCCGACGATGGCGCAATTTTTCTGACGAAGACGGACGAAGAGGAGCTTGTCTACTAAATGACGAAGCCCAGTCCCTTCAGTTTCGACGAATTTCGCGCGTCCGTCCCGAAGGCGCCTGAGGCGCCTTTCGCCCGGACGTATTCCGCAGAGGACATTGCGGCCGCTCGCGAGGAAGGCGTCGCCGAAGGCCGCCGCCTCGCAATGGAGACGATCGCCGCCGACGAAACAGCGCAGCTTCAGCGGATTGGAGCGCGCCTGTCTGAGATGCAGAGCGCCTTTGGCCGCGAATTTGAGATCGCCCGTAATGGGGTGGTGGCGACAGCGCGCCTTTTTCTTGACGAGTTCTGCATGCGCCTCGCCAGCGAACGTGAACTTGAGATTGCTGAAGACATGCTGCGGCGGCTGACCGAAAATTCCGAAGATCGCCGCACGGCGCGCCTGATCATCAATCCAAAGAGCCTTGATCGCCTCAAGGCGCGCCTCGAAGACGCGCTCGATCGTCAGGGAATCGCCGATTTCGTGACGCTCGACAGCGACCATCGATTGCAGCCGGGAGAAGCGCGACTGGAATGGCGCGGCGGCGATTCGCGTCGCGGACGCGCGGAACTTAATGCGGCGATCGCCGCCCTCTTTGACCCTCTCGCCGTCAACGAAACGGAGACGCCGCATGAGCGCCCTTGAAAAGACAGCCCAGGCCGAAATCCTTCCGGAACTTGCTGAGACAGCAGCGGGACGCCGCCCAATGCTTGAAAGCATCTATGACGTGCCGGTCAAAGTGACCGCCGTTCTCGGCAAGACGCGCATGAACATCGCTGAACTGATGTCGCTCGAAGCCGGCGCCATTGTCGAACTCGATCGCCGCGTCGGCGAGCCGATCGATCTTTACGTAAACGAACGCCTGATTGCGCGCGGGGAGCTTGTGATGGTTGACGGCGTTCTTGGCGTCACGATGACCGAAGTCGTCAAAGAAACGGACCTTTGAAGCCATGAGACTACTGATCGTAGGCGGGTATTCCGGGCAATTGTCCGCAGCGGCGAAGATCGCGATGGACAAGGGTGCCCGCGTCGCCTTTTCGCCAGACGTCGATGGCGCGCTTGCAGCGCTTCGCAAAGGCCAGGGCGCGGACGTGCTCATGGTCGATGTCCGTCAGGACATTGCGCGGCTCATCAAGGCGCTCGAAGAAGAGCGTATTGCAGTTCCGGTTGTCGCCTGCGGCGTTAAAACCGATGCGGACGCTGCGGTCGCAGCGATTAGAGCAGGCGCCAAGGAGTTCATTCCGCTGCCGCCCGATGCGCTGTTGATAGCGGCTGTACTCGAAGCCGTCGCCGAAGAATCGAGCGATCTTATCGCCGTTGATCCGTCGATGAAAAAAGTAATCTCCCTCGCCGATCAGGTCGCGGCCTCCGAAGCGTCCATTCTGATCACCGGAGAGTCGGGCGTCGGCAAGGAAGTGATCGCAAAATACCTTCATTCAAAATCGCGTCGCGCCGACAAGCCGCTGATCTCAATCAACTGCGCGGCTATCCCTGAAAATCTCCTTGAATCTGAACTCTTCGGCCATGAGAAGGGCGCGTTCACGGGCGCAGTCGCGCGCCGGATCGGTAAATTCGAGGAAGCGGAAGGCGGCACGATCCTGCTCGACGAAATCTCGGAAATGGATGTCCGGCTTCAGGCGAAGCTCTTGCGTGTTTTGCAGGAGCGCGTCGTCGATCGTGTCGGCGGCGCGAAGCCCGTAAAAATCAACATCCGGGTTCTTGCGACGTCAAATCGAAATCTTGCGGACGAAGTAAAAAAGGGAAATTTTCGCGAAGACCTTCTTTTTCGTCTCAACGTCGTCAACTTGAATGTGCCGCCGCTGCGTGAACGCCCCGCGGACGTGGTCGCGCTCGCCGAACATTTCGCAAAGAAGTTTGCCTCGCTGAACGGCGTTGCGGCTCGCCCGCTGTCGGATGCTGCGCGCCTTGCGGTCGCTAGCGCCAGATGGCCCGGCAACGTTCGAGAGCTTGAGAATGCGATCCACCGCGCCGTGCTTCTCTCCGTCGGCGACCTGATTGAGAAAGACGCGATCCGCCTTCCCGACGGTTCAGATCTCGCCCAGAAGACGGCGGAAGTGAATGATCCAAAGACCGGCGAATCGCTTGTCGGGCGAACAGTTGCGGAAGTTGAACAGGCGCTCATTTTGAAGACGCTCGATCATTGCTACGGCAACCGCACGCACGCCGCCACAATCCTCGGCATTTCAATCCGGACGCTGCGAAACAAGCTGAAACTGTATTCCGACGAAGGCGTCGCAGTCCCCTCGCCCGCCGCTGAACGCGCGAGCGCCTGATAGATGGCTGAAGCCGCTTCGATCCGTTACGACTGGCTTTCTCCTGCAAAGCTGAAGTCGCTCGCGCGCAGCGATGTCGTCTTCGCTGCAGCGATCATGTCGATGCTGGCGCTGCTGGTGCTGCCGGTTCCGCGATTTTTTCTCGACCTCCTGCTCGCCATGTCGATCACGCTGTCGGTGACTGTGCTGATGACCGCGCTGTTCACCAAAAAGCCGCTCGAATTTTCGACCTTTCCGGCGATCTTGCTGATCTCGACCTTGTTCCGCCTCGGCCTAAACGTCGCGTCGACGCGGCTGATCCTTGCCGACGGCCACCAGGGGCCGGACGCCGCAGGCCATGTCATCGAGGCCTTTGGCGGCTTCGTGATGCAGGGCAATTTCGTCATCGGCCTTATCGTCTTCACGATCCTCGTCATCGTCAATTTTGTCGTCATTACGCGCGGCTCCGGCCGCATCGCCGAAGTCGCGGCGCGCTTTTCGCTGGACGCGATGCCTGGAAAGCAAATGGCGATCGACGCCGACCTATCGTCCGGCCTGATCAACGAAACAGAAGCCAAGGCGCGAAGAAAGCAGCTCGAAGACGAATCGAATTTCTATGGCGCAATGGACGGCGCGTCGAAGTATGTGCGCGGCGATGCGATCGCCGGGCTCTTGATCACCCTCGTCAACATACTCGGCGGCATCTTCATCGGCGTCCTCCAGAACGGATTGACGCTCGGCGAGGCGACGGAAACCTACACGCTGCTGACAGTCGGCGACGGCCTGGTGAGCCAGATTCCTGCGCTCATCGTGTCGGTTGCAGCAGGTCTCCTCGTTTCCAAAGCCGGCGTCGAAGGTTCCGCCGACAAGGCGCTAGGCGCGCAATTCGGCGCTTATCCAAAAGCGCTCGGCCTCGTCGCTGCGGTGCTTGCGATATTCGCAGTGCTGCCCGGCATGCCGTTTGTTCCGTTCATGCTACTTTCGGTCGCCGTCGGCTCAATCGCCGTGACGCTGACGAAGCGGCGGAAGCTGAAAGCCGACACCGATGCGAAAAAAGCGCAATCGACCGTGCGCCAGAAATCCGAAGACGATCCGGCGTCGATGCTCGCGATGGACGATCTGCGGATCGAGCTCGGCTATGGACTGCTGCCGTTGATCGCGGATGGATCCGGGCTCAAACTGACCGATCAGATCAAGGCGCTTCGCCGCGCCATTGCGCAAGATATCGGCTTTGTGACGCCGCCGGTGCGTATCCTCGACAATATGCAGCTTGGCGCCAATGACTATGTCATTCGCCTCAAAGAGCAGGAAACAGGCCGCGGCTCCGTGCGGCCTGGCCAGTACCTCATAATGGATCCAAGCGGTCGCCGCCTCGACTTCGTCGGCGAGATGACGAAGGAGCCTGCGTTTGGTCTCGACGCCATGTGGATTGACGAAAGCCAGCGCCAGTCTGCGACGCTGCGCGGCCTGACCGTCGTTGATGCGGCGACAGTCCTCACGACACATCTCACCGAAATCATTCGCGCTGAAGCGCCGGCGCTCCTTTCATATGCGGAGACGAAGAAGCTCCTCGACACGCTCTCCGACAAGCATCGCCAGCTCGTCACCGACATTGTTCCAAGCGTCGTCACCATCTCGACAATCCAGCGCGTGTTGCAGGCGCTCATCGCGGAGCGCGTCTCAATCCGCGACCTTCCTTCGATCCTCGAAGCAATCGCCGAAGCGGCGCCCGGAAATTCCAGCGTTACGCATATCGCGGAGCATGTTCGCGCGCGTCTTGCCCGCCAGATTTGCGGCGCGCTCAAGGGCGCAGACGGCGCAGCGCCCATCGTCACGCTATCATCTGACTGGGAGCGCGCCTTCGCCGACAACCTGATCGGCTCGGGCGATGACCGGCAACTCTCCATGGCGCCGACCAAAATCCAGGAATTCGTCGGCGCTGTGTTGCGAAAGCTCGAAGAGGCCGCCGCATCCGGTTACGCCGCCGCGCTGGTGACGAGCGCCGGCGCCCGCCCCTTCGTTCGATCGGTGATCGAGCGCGTGCGGCCGCAGACAATGGTTTTGTCGCAAAACGAGATTCATCCGCAAATCCGGCTTAGAAACCTCGGCTCGGTTTAACTTCTGCGGCGGCTTAAGCCATTAATTGAGGCGCCGCCGAAGCTTACGCCTTGCGTGAAGCGGATCGACGATTGATACTGTCTTGCGACCCGGAGTTGCGTCCCGACCCATGATGAAATTCATCGCCTCGACTGCAGACGCCGCGAAAGCCAAGGCGAAACGCGCGCTCGGCGATCATGTCACCATCGTCGCGGTCAGAAATCTTCCGTCCGGAGACTTTGAAGTTTCGGCGTCGGACGGTCCCTCTCCTGCTGTTCCGCCCCAGCCGGTTGAGCCGCGTTTTGGCGAACACACGCGGCAGGTGTTGGACGAGATTCCGATCCGCGGCGCACAAAAGTCGACCGGCGCTCGCCTCAATGAACCGCTCGAGCATAAATTCGGTCAGGATGCCTTGCAGCGCCTTTCGAGCGAGTTGTCGGGCCGCCCACATCAGGCCGGGCCGATCGACATGTCGGACAGTACGGCGCGCGCGATGGCGGATGTGCTGCGTCCACACAGTCTTTCCGACGACTTGATTGCAGCGATCGTCAACGGCGCAAGAAAATCTGAAATTGACGACGACCTTCGCCGTCTTGAAGTCGGCCTTGCGGAGACTTTCGATTTCGCGCCGATCCATTTTTCGCCGATGACGCCGATCATGCTTGTCGGTCCGACCGGCGCTGGAAAAACCTCATGCGGCGCAAAGCTCGCTGCCTCGGCGCTGAACAAAGGGTCGACCGCTTTCATCATGTCGGCGGATGTCGGCCGGGCGGGCGCGATCGACCAGATCAAGGCGTATGGCGACGCGCTGGGCGCAGATTTTTACATTACGGAAACGCCGCATGACGTCGCAGCGGCGCTCCGCTCAAAACGCCCGACCGGCGCCATTATTCTCGATACGCCGGGGATCAGCCCGTATGATCCGGGCGATTTCGCCGCGCTCAAATCGTTTCAGGAAGCGACTGGCGGCGAAGCGGTGCTTGTCCTTCCGGCGAGCGGCGACCCTGAGGAATTCAAGGACTGGGCCGGCGCATTTCGCGAGTTCGGGGCAAGGCGCATCATCATCACGAAGCTTGATGCGACGCGCCGGGTGGGCGCGGCGTTAGGTGCCGCCTTTGCCGGGAAATTCGCACTCGCCCATTTTTCGCAAACGCCGTTCATCTCGGAGGGGCTTTTGGACGCGACGCCTGAATTCCTCGCGCGCCGCCTGCTTGCTGGCCGCCCCACGCGGCTGAATTAAGCCGCCGACTGTGGCGAAGCTGCGGCATCATTAACGATTGGTTGAATGCGTGCGCGCAACGCTATTGCGCGGCGAAGCGCGCCCTTAATCGCCGCAGGCGAAGATGGTCCCCGGTTTTCCAAGAGGACATCCATGCGCCTATTTGCTCTCCCGTTTCTCCTTCTCGCGCTCGCCGGTTGTGCTGGCGGAATGTCGAAGAAGGAATGTCTGTATGCGGACTGGCGGGCGATCGGCTTTGAGGACGGCGCTCAGGGACGCGACGCCTCAGCGATCGGCTCGCGCCGGGTCGCTTGCGCCGACAAGGCGCAGATTGCGCCGGATATGAACGCCTATCTCGCCGGACGCGAGAAGGGCCTTGACCAATTCTGCCGGCCGGCGAACGGGTTCGACTACGGATCGCGCGGTTACAGCTATACGGGCGCCTGTGCTGCGCGGGACGAAGGCGCATTTGTCGCCGCCTACGAGAAAGGCCTGACGCTTCACGGGCTGGTTTCAAATTTCGACGCCGCATCGCGGGCGCTTGCAAGCACTCACGCCGATCTCGACAATATCGATCACCAGATCGCACATGCGCAGGCGGCCCTCGTCAATCCGGCGACCCCGCACCCCGCGCGCCTTGATCACCTTGCGGAACTAAAGACGCTGTATGCGCGGCGCGATAAGGTTCGCGACACCATTCCGGATCTCGCGCGGGATGTCGATTTCGCAGAGGTCGAACTTGAGGATTACCGCCGGGAAATCTCTGACCGCGACTACGCGCGCGGCGCGCTGCGGGCGACACCGGCCAGTTATTGAGGCTGTTGGCGCCGGGTAGTGTCCGAGTTTGACGGGTTGGCACTTATTTCGCTTTGCCCAGCATGATTGGCGCGCAAACAGTCTTGGCGGATTCAAGTTTGTCCGCTGCCGCGCGGTATGCATCGATCATCGTCTTGAGTTCGTCTTCCGATTGGCCGTCCGCATTGTATGATGGCTCGGGAATCGCTTCGATTTCTTTCAATCCCAGTGCACCAAATTCACTTTCCGATAGATAGATGGACTCGTAGCCTGTTCGCATCAGGACGAACGTGAGCGCACCATATTGAATATTTGACACGCCATCGCTCAATCCGCCCGCTTGCTTTTCGGCAAGTTCTTTTTCGGTGGACGCTAAGGCACTACGAGCGCTATCCAATACGGAGAGTACACCCTCACAAATTTCCACCCGCTTTTGATGGATGGCGTCTTCCTCAGCATGAGAACGATCCTGCCAAAGGAGATAAGCTTGTCAGGTCGCCGCCAGTGCCGCTATCGCCGCTAGGATCACCGCGAAAAATTGCATTGCGCCCTCCCCGAACCAACTGAAAGTTTAGACCTCGCCCCGCTGCTCGGCAACAATAGCCGCGCTAACGGCGTCGGCAGCCGAGTGAATCGGCCCCGCATCTAGGTGGCGCCCCGTTTGTTTGCGCCGGCGCCCTACCCGGCCTAGACTTCTCCGCTCGCTCCCCTAGGAGCGAAACAGAGGGAGGGAACCATGAAATACACGCTCGCCTTCGCGATGACGCTCGCCGCCGTTCCGGCATTCGCCCAGGAAACGCCGGATGCGCTCGCCAAAGCCTTCACCGACGCTGTCGTTGCGGAAGATGCGGCGGCGCTTGCCGCTCTCTACACGGATGACGCGGATAGCTACGATCCGTCCGGCTTCGTTCAAAAGGGCCGCGATGAAATCGCCGCATCATGGCAGATGTTTTTTGACGCCTATGACGGTTTCTCGGCCTCGCTCAATCGCAAGGGCGAATATGCGCCCGACAAGAAGAGCCACGCGGCCTGGGGGCTGTGGACAATGTCTGCAACGCCGACTGGCGGCGGCGAAGAGGTTGTTTGGAATGGGCGTTTTCTGGATCTGTCGGTGCGAACGGATGAAGGCTGGCGCTACCGCGTCGATCATGCGTCGATGCTGGCGCCCGCGCCTGAAGAAAAAGCCGACTAGGTCGTCAACAAACAGTCAGATAGGTCGATCGACCCTCTGCCGGCGACATTCGGAAAACTGTTGAGCCGCCGCCGGCGGGCGGGCCGGCGACGGCTCATGAATAGCGCTCCCGGGGGGGAGAGAACGGAGCGCTCTTCGGAGTGGGCAAATAAGCGCCGCATCATCTACGCGGATGGCTTCCGGCCGGATCACCGGCCAGCAGAGCCCGGTTCAATCGAGCGAGCTTACCGAACAGCCGATCGGGTCGAGGATTACGCCCTTTTTCGCATTTTTCCTGGCGTAGGCGACGATATCCGCCGTTCCGCCATGTCCGCGCGACGGCCCGCCGTCCCAGACGAAAATCATCCAGTCGACGAGGTCCGCCACACGCCGCCCCGCATTGAGATACGCCTCGTCCGGCGTTGCGCCGGCCACGCGAATAACCTTCCCCGACCGCTCTATAAGCCGTTCAACAGCGATCTGCTCGCCTTCATCAATCTTGATGGCGCCGTTACATACCGGCAATACGGTCACGAGGCGCTTGCCTCGGGTAAGCACAGAGTGGGCGAATATCTGGTCTGCGCCGGGGGCGAGCGACGTATAGCCGGATTCAATCTGTGTGCTGACAAAAATCTCGTCGATTTTCGAACGCACCCATTCCCAGTCTGCGCCGTCGCGCCAGCGGTGCCCGGAGATTCCGATTTTCATCGCTGACGCTATTTCATCCGACCGACGCAACAAACGGACGCGCAGCGCGTCTGACAGAGAAAATTGACATGGATTACTCCCCCCGACCTGTCGCTGCGCAAACTCTTCGAGCAACAGTTAAGCGTACATTCGGGTGTTCGATCAAGGCCGGGACATATGAAAAAACAGCTGGCCGATTTGCCGCGCCCAAATTTCCACAGCCGCCGCCCCTTCGCCTATTGGTCGCGATCGAGCCGCTCAAGGAACCGCGCCGCAGCGCCGCGCCCGCCAATTCCGAAGGCAAGCGCTGCGGCAAGTGATGCAGCGCCCAGAATGAGAACGAAGCCGGCGAAAATAATATCCTCACCAAGGCCCATTTCACGAATGCCGATGGCGGTGACAAGGACAAGAATCCCCCACTGGACGGCGGTCGCAACCAGCTCCGAACGCGCATCGCCCGTGCGCCGGATCATATTGGCGACGAAACGGCTTACCGGGATACCTGCGAGGATCACGACCGAGCCGAGAAGAATCTGCCCTGCTACCGAGAGAATCTCCGTGAGCGCTCTCGAAACCGGCCCGATATTGAGCTGATCGGCAGCCGTAATTGCGCCAACGATCAGCATCGCCGCCATGGCGATGTTAGCAACGATCGTTGTCGGCGAAATGGTTGGCCCTCTGGATGCAGGCTTTGCGGCCTCGCCGTCATGGTGTTCGACCGCGATCCCAAGCTGGTCCCAAAAGCCGTCAAATCCCATGCCCGTAAGGAACGAAATCACGAGCGAGCGAACGGCGCGGGCAAAGAGCGTGAAGACGAAAATGACGAGGACCGCGGCGATGATGCTCGGGATTGCGCTCAGCATTGTCTGCAGCATTGTTGTCAAAGGCTGCGAGATCGAGGCGATCGCCAGCGCTTCGAGGCCGACGATGAAAGTTGGAATCAAAATGAGCACGTAGACGATCAACCCGGCGGCTCTGGCTATTTCGGTGCCCTTGATGAGATCGCCGATTTCGACGCGCTTTGCCGCATGATCGATCGGCGCAGCAGACAGGAGACTCGTGACCGCCCGGCGCGCGACAGTCGCCATAACAAAGCCGATGCTGACGATAATGCCGAAAATGACGACGCGGGGAAGATACTCCGTAATCGTCTGCATCATGTTATTTAACGGTGCGAGCAATTCCGCGAGACCGAGATGTGTCAAAATCCACGGCATGAAGAAGAGAAGGATCAGCCAGAAAATCGCCGATCCGAGAGATTTGCCGAGCGACGGGCTCCCCGGCTTTATCGCCTCGCGGTTGGCCGCGATGCCGATCTTGGAATTATCGACGCGCTTGCGGACAAATTCCGACACCAACCGTGCGGTGAAAAGAGCGGCAATGGTCAGGCCGAGGGCGATCAGGACATTTTGAAGATTGGCGCCGAACAGCTCCAGCGAGCGCTCGAATTCAATGCGGATCTGATCCATGCCCTTTTCCTCTTCTGGCGCCTTCCGGAGCCCGTATCACGAGTCGCCCGGCGAACCTGTGCGCGGGATAGCAGGGCCCGGCGTCGATGGGCCAGCAGAAAATCTGGAATTCCCGTTATAGGGGCGCCCGGTGATAGACCCCGCCCGGCATTGGGCGCGGCAAACGCGTCGTTTTTGGATAGCTCAACGGGAGCTTTCGCAGCGACCGAACCGCAAGATAGGCGAAACACTCCGCTTC
Organism: Parvularculaceae bacterium; assembly: GCA_041740755.1. GTDB lineage: Bacteria > Pseudomonadota > Alphaproteobacteria > Caulobacterales > Parvularculaceae > Amphiplicatus. Next base: position 25,134 of record JBGSLM010000020.1, read on the forward strand.
GAGGAAATCCCCGCGCCACCCGACTGATTCGGCGTCACGAACGCCCGCCTCAATCGCCTTTTTCAGCGCTTCCATCATCGATGGATTACGCCTGCCGCCACCTACGACGATCCAGTCGGCGGGCGGTTGGGGCAGGTGCGGAATCGATGCGCGAACACACGCCGCAGTGAACGCCGTCAATGTCGCGGCTCCGTCAGCCGCGGAAAGACCAATGATCGGCTCCACCTTGAAATCGTAGCGATCAAGCGATTTGGGCGGCTTGCGTCGGATGAAGGGGTTGAGGAGCATCATCCTCAATATGTCCGAATGAACCTGGCCTGAGCGGGCGAGCGCGCCGTCCCTGTCCATCGCTTCGCCGGTTTTCAGATCGACCCACTGATCAACCAGTCCGTTGCCGGGGCCACAGTCGAAGGCGATGAGATCAAGATCGCCGCCGTCAGTCGGAACGTAGGTGATGTTTGCGACGCCGCCTAGGTTGACGACGGCGACAGGTCCTTCCGGCTTAAGCCTTCGAACCATCGCTGCATGATAGATTGGCGAAAATGGCGCGCCCTCGCCGCCAGCTGCGACATCCGCCGTTCGAAAATCAGAGACGACGTCAATTTTTGTCTCTTCGGCCAGAGTTGCGCCATCGCCGATCTGCCAACTACGACCGACAGACTCCGCGCCGCGCTTCGGACGATGCAGGATTGTCTGACCGTGAAAGCCGATAACATCGATCGCCGTCCGCTTCAGCCCGGCCTTTTCCAGCAGTTCAGCGACCGCGATCGCATGCGCCTGCGTCACTTCACCGGACGCCTTGCCGATGTCGGCTGCGCCGTCACGGCCTTCAAGCGCCGCCTTGATTGCGCGCCGGACAAATATTTTGAGATCCCGGCTGTAGGGAACGAAGTGCGCGGCTCCGTGCTCGATGACTTTCTCGCCGTCCGTCTTCAGGATCGCGAGATCGATCCCGTCGAGCGACGTTCCGCTCATCAGGCCAATGGCGGTAAGGACGGTCATTCAGAAAATTCCGCGCGATTGTTTCACGCGACGCTGCCGCAATTCGGCGCAAACTGGAATTGCCCGCCGGGAATTATCTCAGCTCTCGCAGGCTCGGCCGCAATTTGTCGAGATCCTGCGGCGGGAGAAATCCGGGTTGATCATCAGCCGACCCAGATGACCATGCCGGAAGCCCCGACGCGGTCAGCGCGCCTTTATCATCCGCCGGCAAATCGAGGTCGCCGAGTTCGCTCGCTTCAGCTTTCGGCAATACAGGAGGTTCAACGATCGGTTCCGCTCGCTGGAGCGCCTCGCGCCCCTTGCGCTGCTTGTGCTTTCGCGCCGGCGCTTTTTCAGCCTCGTCGCCAAATGTCGCGTACTCGTCTGCTCCTGCGGGCGGAACGCTTTCTCTTCCTCGCATCGCACGACCAAGGTTGAAGCCGGCAAGGTAAGCCGCGAGCCACGGCGCAAAGCGCGCGGCGAAATCAAACATCCGGTCGTCAAGTTTCCGGATCTGTTCATCGATGTTGAGCCCGAGGAAATAGTCTGTCGACATCGCGACGGTGAACAATACGATCAGCAAGTGAACGTAGGTGAAGTGCACGAAGCGAGCGGCGAGTTTTCCCACGTAGCCTGCCGCGCCGCCCTTGTGCGGAGCACTATAGCGCCAGCGCCCGATCAAGAATCCGGCGAGCGGCATCAGCACGAGATAAGCAATCATCGTCGCTGGAACGCGCGCGCCGAACAAATCGACGAGCCTGTAATATGGGTCATTGCGAACGATCACCGCCCACAGCGCCGTGATGCCCGCAAACACCAGCGCACTCGTCAGATAGCCGTGCGCGTCCGTTGACCCGCCGGCGGCGGATTTATCCTGGGCCATTTCCCCATCCCCGTACTCAACCCTTAGACGCTAGCGCGTCTTTGGCCAGGATACAAAAAGGCGCCCCGTCCGTCGCCGGAGGGGCGCCTTAAAAACCCTTGCGGGGTCAGCCCTTAGCGGCTGACCTTGAGGTTCGAGGCGGACGCCTTGCCGCGGTCCGTCGCGAGGTCGTAGGAAATCTTTTGACCTTCGTTGAGGCCAGTCAGGCCAGCTTTCTGGACCGCAGTCACATGGACGAAAATGTCCTTGCCGCCGTCATCCGGCTGGATGAAACCATAGCCCTTAGTCGCGTTGAACCACTTTACGGTGCCTGTCGCCATTCTGATCTCCTGATCTATTGGTCCGGCCGCATCCTAAAAGTGTTGGCGGTCCGGGCCGACGGTCGATAAGCGCTTGCGGAATGCTTGCGCCGGTTAGAGACCTTCTAGTTCGGGAGGCAATTCAGAAAGCGAGGCTAGGCCGGGACGGTTTGCGGGTGGAAGGCAAGGTCCAGGTTAGGCTAGGCGTTGTCGAATTCGGCCCAAATTATCTGGTCACGGCCGCATAAATAATGGCCCTTAAAGCGGCGCGCAAGGACCGCGTGCTGCGCCGCTACGAAAAGGATGAACCATGCGCGTGCTGATCTTTGGAACTGGCCGTGTCGGCGCAAGTATTGCGCCGTATGCGTCCCATCTCGGTTGCGACGTGTCCATCGTGACGCGCGCCATTGCGGCAGGCAACAAGCCAGCCGTTCGGGCGCTAATCCAAGCGGCCGACGTGATCGCCGCCGCGATACCTGACGATAGGCTGACCGCATGGCGCAACGAATGGGCAAATGACATCGGCCAGCGAAAGGCGATCCATTTTTCCGGCGCGCTGAAGGTCGAAGGCGTTTTGAGCTACCACCCGCTCTATTCATTTCCGACCCATCCGCTTGCGCCAGATTTGGTGGGCCGGATCGCGATAGCGCGGGAAGAAGCCGCCCCGTCATTCGCCTCGATTTTTCCGGGGGCCCAAAATCCGGAACTCGTCGTCCGGGCGGAGGATCGTCCCTATTACCACGCGCTCGCGGTCCTCTCCGGCAACTTCGCCGCCCACATCTGGAATGAAACCGCCAATGGCTTCGCCAGCCGATTCGGCCTGCCCCCGGAGGAAATCCTAAGCTCTTATCTCTCGGGCGTCGTGGACCGGTTCCGGGAGAGCCCATTCACCTCGATGACCGGCCCGGTCGCCCGTCATGACGAACGAACGGTCGAGGCCAATCTCGCCGCGCTTTCTGGCGATCCCCGCCTTAGAGCACTTTATATCGCCTTCCTCGACAGCGCCTGGCCGGACCGGCCCAAGCCCCATTGATGGGGCCCTGGAACGCCCGAAAATACGCCACTTTCCTCGCTTGCCAGTATTGGACCTTTCCTCTATAGAGCGCCGCTCATTCACGAACGACAGGCGCCGCGCCTTCCGAGGTGAAATGGGGCGATAACCGCCTCCCCCGGAACGCGGCCGATTGGCATAAGGGTCCCGTCATGGCCGAGACAGACGTTTTTTACTGCGAAGTCCGCAAACGGACCGGAACCGGCGGCGCGCGCGCATCGCGCCGTGCAGGCTGGGTCCCCGGCATTCTTTACGGCGGCGACCAGGGCCCTGTCGCCATCCAGCTGAGGCAAAAAGAAGTGACGCTGGCTTTCGCCGCCGGGCGCATGCAATCGCACCTCGCGAAAATCGACGTTCCGGGCCAGGATTATCTCCAGCCGGTTATCGCGCGTCAGGTGCAGGTCGATCCTGTCACGGACATCCCAGTCCATGTCGATATGCTGCGCGTCAATGAAAACACCCGCATCGACGTCGCGGTCCACGTCCGCTTCCTCAACGAAGAACTCTCCCCCGGCATCAAGCGCGGCGGCGTCCTCAACATCGTCCGCCACGACGTTGAAGTTTATGCGCCCGCAACCGCCATCCCGGAATATCTCGAAGCGGATTGCGACGGTCTCGACATCGGCGATTCGATCAAGATCTCGGCGATCAAGCTGCCCAAAGGCGTGACGCCCGTTATCAAGGACCGCGATTTCACTATCGCGACGATCGCCGCGCCGTCGGCGTTGCGCTCGGAAGAATCAGAAGCGGCGACGGAAGCGACCCCGGCGGAAGTGCCTGCGATCGCGCAAAAGGCGCCTGACGCTGCCACCGCCAAGCCTGACGACAAGGGCGGCAAAAAGGCCTAAGTCCTTATACGGACTTATTCTCGCCCGGCGGAGGATTGAGGAGCCATGCTTCTGCTCGTGGGCCTCGGCAATCCGGGCGAGAAATACAAGCGCCACCGGCACAATGTCGGCTTCATGGCGGTCGATGCGATCGCCGATGCGCACGGCTTTGCCCCTACCCGCACAAAATTTCAGGGCGAAATCCGCGAGGGCGAACTGGCCGGCCAAACGGCGCTCGCGTTGAAGCCGCAGACCTTCATGAACGATTCTGGCCAGTCGGTCGGCGCCGCAATGCGCTTTTACAAACTGACGCCGGCAGATGTCGTCGTCTTTCATGACGAGCTGGATCTGGCGGCAGGAAAGATCAAGGCGAAACTCGGCGGCGGAAATGCGGGTCACAACGGCCTGCGGTCGATTGACGAGCATATCGGCCCGGACTTTCGCCGCGTCCGCGTCGGCATAGGGCATCCGGGCGACAAGGCGCGGGTTACGGGCCATGTTCTCGGCGATTTCTCCAAATCGGATTACGATTGGCTCGACCCGCTGCTTGCAGCGATGGCGAAATCGGCGAAATTTCTCGCTGAAGGCGATGCGCGGTTTGCTACCGCAGTTGCGCATGCGCTAACGCCCAAAAAAGAAACGCCTCTGCCGAAGCCGGCGCCCACAGCGCGCGCGACAGCGTCGCCGGCCGAATCGAAAGAAAATGCGCCGAACGCAATCGCCGACGCGCTCAGAAACATGTTCAAGAAAAAAGACGGAAACGAGTAGAAATGGCCCTTTCCTGCGGCATTGTCGGACTTCCAAACGTCGGCAAATCGACACTCTTCAACGCGCTGACGCGCACGGCGGCGGCGCAGGCGGCGAACTATCCGTTCTGCACGATCGAGCCAAATATCGGCGACGTCGCCGTGCCCGAGCCGCGCCTTGGCCAGCTCGCGGCGATTTCAAAATCGCAGCAACTGGTTCCAGCGCGCATGCAATTCGTCGACATCGCGGGCCTTGTCAAAGGCGCAAGCAAGGGCGAGGGGCTCGGCAATCAGTTTCTTGCCAATATTCGCGAGACTGACGCGGTCATCTACGTTTTGCGCTGCTTTGACGACGATGACGTCACGCATGTCTCGGGCCGGATCGATCCCCTCTCCGACTTCGAGATTGTTGAAACGGAATTGATGCTGGCGGACCTCGAAAGCCTTGAGAAGCGCCGGGCTGCGCTCGAAAAAAAAGCAAAAGGCGGCGACAAGGAAGCCAAAGCCACGTTATCGCTTGTGGAACGAGCGCTCGCCGCGCTTCACGACGGAAAGCCCGCCCGCACGGTCGAAGTCGCTGCGGAAGAAATGAAATTCTGGAAGAGCCTGCAGCTTCTGACGCAAAAGCCCGTTCTTTTTGCCGCCAATGTCGATGAAGCCTCCGCCGCCAGCGGCAATGGCTATTCCAAACGCGTCGAAGAAGCCGCGAAAAAAGAAGGCGCAGCGTTTGTCGCCATTTCGGCGCGGATCGAATCGGAAATCGCTCCGCTCGCCGATGAGGAGCAAAAAGAGTTTCTGGATTCGATCGGTCTCGCAGAGCCAGGCCTCAATCGCCTCATCCGCGAGGCGTTCAGTCTTCTCGGCCTTCAGACATATTTTACGGCTGGACCAAAGGAAGCGCGCGCCTGGACAATTCCCGTCGGCGCAACGGCGCCGCAGGCCGCAGGCGTCATCCACACCGATTTCGAACGCGGCTTCATCCGCGCAGAGACGATCGCCTTTGACGATTTCGTCAAATACAACGGCGAGGCGGGCGCAAAGGAAGCGGGAAAGATGCGGCTCGAAGGGAAAGAATATATCGTCAAGGACGGCGACGTCATGACGTTCCGCTTCAACGCCTGAGCGCCCTGCCCGCGACGGCGTCGAGTTTCATTACCAACTCCGGATCGCGCGCGTCTGGCGGCGTAATGATTGCGGCGTCGAGAGATCTCTCGATTCCGAGAGGCGAATAGCTGCGCGTCGGCCCAAGACGCAAAACAAGGTCGGCCAGCATTCGGCGCGCAGCGTCGGTGTTCTTGCGCATCACTTGGAGAATATCGGCGACTTCAACCGCGTCTTCGCCTTCGCGCCAGCAATCGTAATCCGTCACCATCGCGACTGTCGCATAGGGAAGCTCCGCCTCGCGGGCGAGCTTTGCTTCCGGCATGTTGGTCATGCCGATCACGTCGGCGCCCCACGATTTGTAGAGCAGCGACTCGGCACGCGAAGAAAATTGCGGGCCGTTGATGCACAGGTAGGTTCCGCCGCGATGATTCGGGATGGAAATCGCCCGCAATGACGCCTCAATCGCGTCGCCAAGGGCCGGACATACGGGTTTCGCCATCGATACATGCGCAACGCAGCCCCGACCGAAGAAGCTGCTTTCGCGCCCTGACGTGCGATCGATGAACTGGTCGACGATGACGAATGCGCCGGGCGCCAGCTCCTCCCTGAACGATCCGCATGCGGAAATCGAAATGAGATCAGTCGCGCCGAGCTGTTTCATCGCGTCTATATTGGCGCGATAATTTACGTCGCCCGGCGGAATGACATGGCCTTCGCCGTGGCGCGCGAGAAAGATCACATCGACGCCGCCAAGAACGCCCAATGTCAGCGGACCAGATGGCTGTCCCCATGGCGTATCGACGTCGAATTTTTGGGTCTGCTGGAGAGCGGAGACAGCGTAAACGCCGGAGCCGCCGATTACGCCGAGACGGCGTTTCATGATCAGAGATCTTCCCCTGTGAGTCCTAGCGCGGCTGCGATGCGCGATAGCATCGTCTCTTCCTGGGGTTTGATGATGTGATCGGCGACGACCGCCTGTTGCGCCGCCACCTTGATCGCGGCGATTGCAGGGACCTTTCCTTTGACTTCGGCGATCGCATGAAGAATTTCATTTTCCGTCGCGCCCCAGTCCGCCCGCAACCCTGCAAGCAGCCTGTTATATTCGCCGGCCAGCGCCTCTGTTTTGAAATTTTTGAACGCCGGGTGATTGACGACGCCGCCCAGAAAGCGCGCCTCCTCGATTGACGCAACCCGGGCGTCGGCAAGCGCGACGAGAAGATAGGCGCCGCACGCAGCGGTCGTTTCAACGGAAGCCTTCGTCATGGGGGCCCTCAAAATTGCATCGCACACCCTAGCAACAATCGGGCGATTGTTCACCCGCCGATCTCGATCGTCCGGCCGGCGGCCGAAAAAAGAAAAAGCCCCGGAGCGCCGGGGCTTTTCCTCTCGAATCCAAAATCGCTCTAGTGCTCGATCTTCGCCCAGATGGCGCGATAGGAGAAAAACAGGATCAAAGTCAGGATCAGCAGATAGCCGATCGTGACGACGCCAAGGCTCTTGCGCTGTTCCATCTTTGGTTCCGACGCCCAGGTCAGAAACTCGACGACGTCTTTGGCGTATTGATCGACTGTCTCAGGCACATGCTCGTCCGCATAATCGACGATGCCGTCGGCGAGCGGCGACTTCATGGCGAGAACCCCGCCCGGCGGCACTTCAACGCCTTCAAGCGGATGGCCCTCTTCATCGCGGTATTCCGCCTTCAAAAGCTGCGACATGTCGCCGGCGAAATAGGGATTGTAGTGCTGGGCTGGCGACAATTGAACGCTTGCCGGCGCGTCCGCATATCCGGTCAGCAGGCTGTAGACGTAATCAGGCCCGTGGTGACGCGCCTTGATGACGAGCGCGAGGTTCGGCGGATAGGCGCCGCCATTGGCGGCGCGCGCCTGTTGTTCGTTGGCGTAGGGTCCCGGGATCTTGTCGGAAGGTAGGCCCGGCCGTTTGAACATGTCGCCGGAATCGTCTGGACCATCCGTGATTTCATATTCGGCGGCGATCGCCTTGACGATCGGATTATCGCTCGGCTTTGAGCAGTCGGTTCCAGCCGGAACGCCGGCCGGGCATTCGTCGAGATGGAACGGTCCGCCTTTGTCACCAAGATTGCGGAACGAGAGTTGCTCGACCGCATGACAGCTTGCGCAAACGGTCTTGTAGACCTGAAAGCCGCGCTGGACCGCTTCCTTGTCATAGGCGCCGAACGGGCCACTGAAATGCCAGTGATTGTGCTTGTACTCGGCCGCGCCGCCGGTCGCAGCGTCAGCAACGCTTGTCAACGCAACCGCCGAGGCGGCGGCGAGGAAAGAGCGGAGGATCGTTTTCATGGTCATCTGACTTTATCCCCTGCCTATTCCGCAGCCTGAGCGATCGGCGTTGAAGAAGGCTTGTCGTGCTTCAGCACCGAATCCGCGATCGATTTCGGCAGCGGCTTTGTTTTCTCGAACAGCCCAAGGAACGGCAGGATTATGAGGAAGAACGCAAAATAATAGGCTGTCGCGATCTGCGCGTAGAGGACGAACGCGCCTTCCGCCGGTTGGCCGCCAAGATAACCAAGCGCGCAGCAGGCGATTACGAACAGCACAAACCACAGCTGCGCAACCGGACGGTACCGCATGGACCGCACTTTCGACGTGTCGAGCCAGGGCAACACGAACAGCACCATGATCGAGCCGAACATGGCGAGGACGCCGCCGAGCTTCGACGATATCGGCCCGATGTCGAATGTGATCGCGCGCAAGATTGCGTAGAACGGCAGGAAATACCATTCTGGGACAATGTGCGCCGGCGTCACCAGCGGGTCGGCGGGCTTGTAATTGTCCGGGTGCCCGAGGCCGTTCGGATTAAAGAAGACGAACGCTGCAAGGAACAGCAGGAAAACGGCGATCGCGAACCCGTCCTTCACCGTATAATACGGATGGAACGGCACCGTGTCTTTCTTCACATCTTTGACTTCAACGCCTGTCGGGTTGTTGTTGCCCGATGTGTGGAACGCCCAGATGTGAATCGCGACAACGCCGAAAATTGCGAACGGCAGAAGATAGTGGAGCGAGAAAAACCGATTGAGCGTTGCGTTATCGACAGCCGGGCCGCCGAGCAGCAGCGTCTTGATCGGCTGGCCGATAATCGGGAACGCCGTGAAGAAGTTGGTGATAACGGTCGCGCCCCAAAACGACATCTGCCCCCAGGGGAGCACATAGCCCATGAACGCTGTCGCCATCATCAAAAGGAAGATGACGACGCCGAGGATCCACACCATTTCGCGCGGTTCTTTGTATGAGCCGTAATAAAGTCCGCGGAACATGTGGATGTAAACGGCGAGGAAGAACATCGACGCGCCGTTGGCGTGCACATAGCGCATCAGCCAGCCATAGTTCACGTCACGCATGATGTGCTCGACGCTGTTGAACGCCATCGTTTTTTCCGGCGTGTAGTGCATCGCGAGGATGACGCCGGTGATGATCTGGATGACGAGGCAGACCGCGAGGATCGCGCCGAACGTCCACCAGTAGTTGAGATTCTTCGGCGTCGGGAAATCCATGAAATCCGCGCCGAAACGGATGATCGGCAGGCGCCTGTCGAGCCAGCGTTCGATGGCGGTGCCGGGCTTGTAAGTTGAGGGATGGCTCACCGGTCTCTTCTCCTAGCCGATGCGAATCGTTGTGTCGGTCACGAACTGATATTTCGGAACCGGCAGGTTTTCGGGGGCGGGACCCTTCCGGATGCGTCCGGAATTATCATAGTGCGAGCCGTGGCACGGGCAGAACCAGCCGCCGAAATCGCCGCGAACTTCGCCTTGCGAGGTGCCGAGCGGAACACAGCCAAGATGCGTGCAGACGCCGACGACGACGATGTATTCAGACTTGATGACGCGATTTGCGTCTTCCGCGTCGGCGCTCACCGCCGCATTGTCATTGCGAGCTTTTGAATCTCGCAGCGACGAAACCGGGGTCTCTTCGCTTTCCTTGATCTCTTCCGCCGTGCGGCGGCGAATGAAGACGGGCTTTCCCTGCCACATGACCTTGATCGCCTGACCGACTTCGAGCGCCGAAAGATCAACCTCCTTGGTCGAGAGCGCGAGCACCGAGGCGTCCGGGTTCATCTGGTGGACCAGCGGCACGACGACCCCGGCGGCGCCGACTACCGTCGTTGCGCCCGCGAGGATGTGGATAAAGTCGCGGCGGGTCGGTTCCGCCTCATGCGTCTTGTTGGTCGCGCTCATCGCCCTCTTTATTCCTTTACGCTGCGCTGCCCGAATTCTGTTAAGGACCGGCCTGAAAGCGACCGGAACTGGCGGGATTTTGGGGGTTCCCTCTGGCATGAGTTACTACTCAAAGTCCAGTCAGGGACCTAGTGCGGCCTAGCGTCGCGAGCAGCTTGCAGCGCTCCGGAAATTCGCGGCGGAATAAGGGGTTGTCGAAGCCAATGCGTCTTGTCCTTTACCTGCCGGAGATCGCCCAGAAAGCAGGCGCGTCAATAAGATCGGCGGCCTGTTTCGGCGCCGGGATCGACATCATCGAACCTTGCGGCTTTCCGGCTGACGCCAGGGGCTTGAAGCGCACTGCCATGGACTATGGGGCCCTCGCCCTGCCTGTCGTCCACCCGTCGTGGAGCGCTTTTCTTGAGAGCCCCGAAAGGATGGCGGGACGATTGATCCTCCTTTCGACCAAAGCCGGAACGCCAATCTGGGATTTCCGGTTCGAGCCGGGCGACCTAATCATGATCGGACAGGAAAGCGCCGGCGTCCCAACGGATGTGCGAGACGCCTGCGACGCCAGCGTCCGCATCCCCCTCGCCCCCGGGGCCCGGTCATTGAACGCCGCAGCGACCGGCACCATTGCCCTCGCCGAGATGCGCCGGCAATTGGGGTGGTGATTATGGAGCAGAACGCCGTGACCGGCCTCACTATACAAAAATCGAACGCCGCCGCATGGTTCGCCGACCTACAATCCCGGCTGATCGCAGCTTTTGAAAAACTCGAAGACGACGCGGGTGCGCTTTATGCCGATCGGGCGCCTGGCCGCTTTGAAAAGAAGCCGTGGAAGCGCGGCAGCGGGGTTGAGGACCTCGGCGGCGGCGTCATGGCGATGATGCATGGCCGCGTGTTCGAAAAGGTCGGCGTTCACTTTTCCGAAGTTCATGGGGAATTTTCGGAGGAGTTCCGCAATCAGATACCGGGTGCGGAAGTTGATCCGCGTTTTTGGGCTTGCGGCGTCTCACTGATCGCACACACGAGAAATCCGCATGCGCCCGCCGCTCATATGAACACGCGGATGATCTTGACGACGAAGCAGTGGTTCGGCGGCGGCGGCGATCTTAATCCGATGCTGGGTCGCTATCGCAATCAGGAGCACGACGACACGCGAGATTTTCATGCCGCGATGAAGACGGCCTGCGATCTGTTCGATCCGGAAAGGCATTCAAAGTACAAAAAATGGTGCGACGAATATTTCTACCTTCCGCACCGGAACGAGCCGCGCGGCGTCGGCGGCATCTTCTACGACCGCCACAATTCCGGCGACTGGGAAAAGGACTTCGCCTTCACTCAGCAGGTTGGAAAGGCGTTTCTCGACATCTATCCCAAACTCGTCGCCCGAAGAATGAATACGCCGTGGACGGAAGAAGACCGCGAGGAACAGCTATTCCGCCGCGGCCGCTACGCCGAATATAACCTCCTGTACGACCGCGGCACGACCTTCGGCCTCAAGACCGGCGGCAATGTCGAGGCGATCCTCTCCTCTTTGCCGCCGCTGGCGACGTGGCCGTAGCGACATCTCCCCTCTCCCGCTTGCGGGAGAGGGGAACTCCGCCGATAGCGCGCCCATCGCTCTCGTGTCAGTATGCCCCCGGGGCAACGATAGGGGATTTTGGGATGCGGATCATCTTCATTGCGGCGCTTGCGGCGTTGACCGCCGGGTGCCTGCCGAAAAACAATGAGAATGTTGTCATCGTCGATGGCGAAGGCGTTGTGAAAGTGACGCCGGAAGTGTTCACCCTTGGCGCGACATTACAGGCGAACGAACCGACGCAGGCAGCGGCGCTGTCGAAAATATCGGCGACGCTTGCGCGCATCACGGCAGACGCACCGAGGCTTGAAGGGCTAGAGAGAATTGAGATCGACCCTTCAGCCGCAGAGATGGAGCCGGTTTACGAATTCGCTTGCGTCGATGATGCGGAATATCAGCAGCGCAACGCCTGCCCGATCACGGGCTATATCGCAAAAGTTAATTTGCGAGCGAAGGGCACCCCGGCGACGATCGCCGGCAATGTCTTGTCGCTATTGACTGAGTTCGGAGCGATCGAAGCGTCGCTTAAAGGATATTCCGTGATCGATTACGATACGGCGAAAGCGGAAGCGGCAACGCTTGCGATGAAGAACGCGCGAGCAAAGGCCGAGCGTCTTGCGACCGCCGCCGGCGCGACGCTCGGCGCGCCGGCAAGAATTCAATATGGCGACGGTTACGAAGAAGAAGAGCCCCTCGCCGCTTTCGCGCCGTCAGAAGACGAAATCATCGTCACGGGATCGAGGATCACGCCCGCGGTGAATTTCGTTTTGACGCCGCAACCCTTCGAGGTGAAGGAAACGGTGACCGCTTCCTTCGCGCTTCAATCTCCTAAACCCTGAATCCCGGCGTCGACTCCGACAGCGCTTTTTCGTCCGCGTCCATCTCCGCTTCAACGCCCGCGAACAGGGGCGTCGAAAGATAGCGCTCGCCCGTGTCTGGAAGCATGGCGACGATGGTTGCGCCTTTCTCGGCTGTTTTTGCAACTTCAAGCGCGGTCGCAAAGGTCGCGCCCGACGATATGCCGACGAAGATCCCTTCTTGCTGTGCGAGATTCTTTGCGCATTTGATCGCGTCGGCGCCGGTGACTTTCATCACCTTCTCAACATAACGCCGGTCGATTGATTCTTGCGCGACGAGTGGAATGAAGTCGGGCGTCCACCCTTGAATCGGATGCGGCGACCATGCGGGGTGGCTGCCTTCCGCTGTACCATCCGCCTGCCGCTTTTGCGTTGAGCCGTCGGTCAGCAACGCCGCGACGTCCGGTTCGCTGACGATGATTTTCGTTTCGGGGCGCTCGCGCTTCAGGACTCGCGCGACGCCGGTCAGCGTGCCGCCCGTGCCGTAACCGGTCACCCAATAGTCGAGCCGCTCGCCCTTGAAATCGTCGATGATTTCGCGCGCTGTCGTTCTCTCGTGAATTTCTGGGTTTGCTTCATTTTCGAATTGGCGCGTCATGAACCAGCCGTTCTTCGCCGCAAGCTCTTTGGCTTTTGCGACCATTCCGGTGCCGCGATCTTTCGCCGGCGTCAGCACGACCTTCGCGCCGAGATAACGCATCAGCTTGCGCCGCTCGACCGAGAAACTTTCAGCCATGGTGATGACAAGCGGATAGCCTTTAACCGCGCAGACCATGGCGAGACCGATGCCGGTATTTCCGCTCGTCGCCTCGACGATCGTCTGCCCAGGTTTCAAGGCGCCGGATTTTTCCGCCGCTTCGATGACGCCAAGCCCAAGGCGGTCCTTCACTGAACCCAGCGGATTGAACGCCTCAACCTTGACATAAAGGTTGACGCCCTGCGGCGCGAGGCGATTGATGCGCACGACCGGCGTCTTGCCGACTGTTCCAAGGATGCTGTCGTATTTTGCCATGGAGACTCTCCTATCCGATGGGCTGGTGTTCTCCGCTGACCATGGCGCTGCGTCAACCAAGCGGACCGGTTGCGGGCTTCGTCCCACACAATCGTGAGACTTGCCAGAGTGCGGCTGCCGATCATAGTGACGCTGTCGCGCTCCCGCGCGAAGGGAGGAATAAATGACCCATTCGACCCACGCCTTTACGCATGATCCGCGAAACGATTCGATCGTAATCGACATCAATGGCGAATTGTTCGCGCGCAACGAAGCAAAAGTGTCGGTGTTCGATTCAGGCTTCGTCCTTGGCGACGGCGTATGGGAAGGGCTGAGAGTTCATTCGGGCCCGGATGGAAAGGGCGTGATCGCATTTCTGGACCGGCATCTCAAACGCCTCTGGGAAGGCGCAAAGACGCTCGACTTCGACATGGATCTCACCAAAGACGCATTGGCGAGACGGCTTTACGCCTGTCTCGACGCGAATAATGCCCATGACGGCGTCCACATTCGCCTCATGGTGTCGCGCGGCGTCAAATCGACGCCGTACCAGGATCCGCGCGTGACAATCACGCCGCCGACGATTGTCATTATCCCGGAATTCAAACGCGCGCTTCCTGAGACTGCGTTGCAGGGCAAGCGCCTGTTCACCGTACATGTTCGCCGCGGCTATCCGGACGTTCAGGACCAGAAGTTAAATTCGCATTCCAAACTCAATTGCATCATGGCCTGCATCCAGGCCGCAAAGGCGGGCGCCGACGAAGCGCTGATGCTCGACCCGCACGGCTTTGTCGCCACCTGCAACTCGACGCATTTCTTCATCGTGAAGGACGGCGAATTGTGGACGTCGTCTGGCGACTATTGCATCGGCGGCATTACGCGCGGCGTCATACTCGAACTTGCGCGCGCAAGCGGCGTTGCGGCGCGGGAAAAAAACTTCTCGCTTCATGACGTCTACGGCGCGGTGGAAGCGTTCATTACAGGCACTTTCGCAGGCGTGACGCCGGTGCGGGAAATCGACGGACGCAAGATTTCCGACGGACGAGGTCCGATGGTTGAGCGCCTGCAATCCCTCTATAAAGCGCGCGTCGCGGCTGAGACCGCAAAGGGACGCTGATGGAGATCAAGAACAAACTCGCGGCGAACGCCGCACAACTCGCCTCGCCTGCCTTCAAACTGGCCGCGCTCGATCAGGAATTCCTGCTTGGCGACGCAAGGCGCGGACTTCGGTTTCACCTCGAATACGAAAAGGCGGAAGAGACGCTGCGCGCCTGGGGCGTCAAATCGACGATTGTCGTATTCGGTTCGGCGCGGATCGGCGAGAATGGCGAAGGCGAACACAAGCGCTGGTACGACGCGGCGCGTGAATTTGCGAAAATCGCGTCGGAACGCGGCGGAGCAAAGGACACGAACCATGACGGCCACCGCGACAATGTCATCACAACCGGCGGCGGCGGCGGCATCATGGAAGCCGCTAACCGAGGGGCGCTCGATGCGGGCGCTCCGTCGATCGGCTTCAACATCCGCCTGCCCTTCGAGCAGGAGCCGAACCCCTATTCGACGCCGGAACTGACGTTTCAGTTTCATTATTTCGCGATGCGAAAAATGCACTTTGCAATGCGCGCAAAAGCGCTCGTGATTTTCCCGGGCGGCTTTGGAACGCTCGACGAGCTATTTGAACTGTTGACGCTGATACAGACCGGCAAGGGCGAGAGAATTCCAATTGTTCTCTTTGATGAAGCCTATTGGAAGAAGGCGGTGAATTTCAAACACCTCGTCGCGCACGGGATGATCAATCAGGAAGATCTCTCGCTCTTTCAATTTGCATCGACCACTGAGGATGCGTGGTCGAAACTATTGGTCGCCGGCCTTGATTGCGGCAACGGCCCAAAGGGCGGGGCAAAGTGACGATAAGGAAGACGGCGGCAAAACGCGCAAAAAAATCCCTTACCTATGAGGATATTCGCAAACTTGCGCTGTCGCTTGGTTTTCCGGGCGTAACGGAGGCGGTTTCATGGGGTCAGCCTTGCCTCAAGGCGCATGGAAAACTCTGGTTTTTCTGGAGCCCGTCCGAGAATGCGCCCGTATTCAAGGTTCCGTTTGAAGAACGCGACATGCTGGTTGAAGCCGATCCCGGCACGTTCTTTTATACGCCCCATTACAGGGCGCATCAGCTGGTGTTGGCGCGCCCTGACAAAATCGACAAGGACTGGATCCGCGCCAATCTCATCCGTGTCTGGCGCCAGCTCGCGCCAAAACGAGTGCTGAAGGCGTGGGATGGCGAAAACGGAATCAAAGAATGACGACGATTATTTCGATGTGGTCCGGCCCGCGCAATATCTCGACAACGATGATGCGCTCATTCGGCAATCGTGCAGACACGGCGGCGATCGATGAACCGTTTTACGCCTGCTATCTGAAGGCGACGGGCGCCGATCATCCGTATCGGGCGCAAACGCTCGCAAAATATCCAAACGATCAGCGCGGCGTCATCGACTGGATCGAAACGCCGCCGCCCGGCGGCGAAGAAATCCTGTTTCTGAAAAACATCGCCTATCACCTTCCTGACGACGCCGATTTGTCGTTCATGACGATGCACCGGAATTTTCTGCTCATACGCGATCCGCGCGCGATGATCGCTTCCTACTCGAACAAATATGACAACGCGGCGCCGATCATTCGCAGCTATGAGATGGAATTGAGGATGCTCGACTTCCTGACCGCGCGCGGCCTTCCCTGCCCGGTTGTCGAAGCGGCGGACGTTCTGACTGCGCCGGGGCCGATGTTGTGCGCGCTTTGCCATTCGCTCGGAATTCCGTTCGACCGGGCGATGCTCTCCTGGCCGGCGGGCGAGCGCCCCGAAGACGGCCCTTGGGCGGCCCACTGGTACGACGCCGTATGGGCCTCGACCGGATTCAAACCCTATGTGGAAAAAAAGCCGACGCTCTCCCCGGAGCTAGAGGCGGTCGCCGGCAAGGCGATGAGCGCCTACCGGCGGCTGTTTGCGCAAAGACTTACACCATCGCCCGCGATGCGTTGAAGCCACAGATTAACTTAAACCGCCGCCTGGGCGCCAAATGCGCTTTTAGCCGCCGCCGGCGCGGCTAGATTGCGCGCTCATCTACAGGCGGCAGGGAGCGCGCCTGCGGCGGTGTGGGCAATCTTCAAAGGAATCAAAAACAATGGCCAAAAACCAATCGCTTATTCGCAAATCATGGCAGGTCGCCGCAGCGCTTTCGAGCGCGTCCGCGATGGCGCTTGCCGCAGCCTCTCC
>JBGSLM010000021.1:0-2563 GCA_041740755.1 Parvularculaceae bacterium
CAACCGTCGAGCAGGCCAGAACTGTCATCGGAATCTGGCTGAAACAATACAACCACATCAGGCCGCATCAGGCCCTCGACATGCGCCCGCCAGTCCCGGAAACTCTACAAGAAATTGGCCCATAACAATGGGGCTGGACAAGGTTCTGACTGATCGCAGCGGATTGGTCTTCCGCCTCAGGATCAGCCAGATATGCCGAGTGATAATAGGAAATCGTATCGTAAAGAGAATTTGCGCCGGAGAAACCGGGCGTGATCTTTGCGTTTGCGCTGATTTCGCGAAGGGCTGAAATAGCGTCTTCAGTGCGAAATGCGCTGCGGGTTTTGGCGGAAACGACAAGATACGCCATTTGCGTTCCGCCCAGACTAGCGTTTATCCGCTCGACGTCCGTTGTCAGAGGATGATCGTCGCCAAGCATGTCAAGCGCGCTCGCCGAAGGCCTTAGATCAAAGGCCAATCCGATGAGCAGCGCTGATAGGATACCGGACACCGCAATGACGGTGAGACCGACCCGCGGCCTCAATCCTTGCAGGATCGCATTTATCTTGTCCGCGGCGCCAAAGCCTTTGGAAAATGTATCATGCCCCCTGCCGGCGCGAATGCGCATCTTCGCGAGCAAATGCGGTAGAATCAGAATCATTGCGAGAAATTCCAGAACGAGACCGGCGGACATGGTCAACGCGAAGTTTTTTATCAAATCGACAGAGAAGAGTCCGCCGATCGCAAAGCCCGCGACGGTCGTCGCCGTCGACAGGAAGCAGGGCATTGCCGCCTTTCTGATTGCCGCCTGCAATCGATCATGATGTGATTGGGCGCCTTCGATCTGCATGAATGTTGAGATCAGGTAAGTCATTTCTCCCGCGCCGATGACGAAAACGAGCGCAGGCAAAGCCGCAGAAAGCATTGTAATAGGCATGCCGGTCCAACCGAGGAACCCGAAAGTCCACGCAAGGCCGATAGTTCCGATCACCACAGGCGCCAATACGGCGATAAAAGATCGAAGTGAAAAAAACAGAATGACGAGCACCAACCCCCCGGCGGCAACGCCGAGGACCGGGAGATCGTGCGAGACTGCGGCTTGAGTTTCGGAGAAAAAGCGCGGGGGCCCAACGTGATAAACGCGGCTGAACTCTCCGTCCGCCTTCGCCAAAGCGCTTTCGAGCAAACTGAGACTTCGCAGTGCGGCGGCTCCAGTCAAAAGCTCGTTCGTGGTCAGCAAAATCGCCGTCATTGAGCCGTTGTCGGAAATCAAGAAATTCCGAATGAGCGGGTTTGACATCGCCTTCGCTTTGATGCGCTCCGCGTCGACCGCCGTTTCCGGAGGCGTTAGTACAAGGGGTACGAAGCTCGGCACGCCTAGCGCCGATTCAATATTGAACGCTGATGTGAGGCTGACGACTTTTTCTGTGAAGTCGGTATTCTGAAGTTGGTCGGTCACATCGGCAATCACGCGAAGCCGCTCTGGCGTAAAAACGTCGTCTGCCTCTAAAACGATAATAGTAACATTATCGCCGCCGAAATCCGCAGCGAAGCGCTCATACGTCAGGAATTCGTCTGACGTGCGTGAGAGCATCGATTCAAGGTCGGTTTCAAACCGCAGACGGCCGATACCTGGAATGGCGGCAACGGTCAGTACAAGAACAGCCAACAAAAGCTGCGGGCGCTCATACGAAAGCAGAAAAAGCCGTTCCAGCCACGCCAAGCCGCTATCCCCTCGAGAATACGACTGAAGCTGGCGCACCTGCGAGATGCGAAATCGCCGCTTCGACTCACCGCTGAATGTATGCTATCTTCGCAAAAAATGCGACAGGCAATAGTCTGTTGGAGGATCAATTTTGAAAGATGCTGTTGAGAGCGCCAATGTCTTCATCGCGCCGAAAGAATCTGGCTCCATTGCTGCACTGCTCACAGATAATGAGCAGCTCGGACCGAGCGATCAATCGCGGACTGACGCCTTCGCCGCGCGATGGAACTCGGATGTCCGGCCTGTCCATGAGCGGACTGAGCGATCTCGTGTTTTCAGGACCGTATATATTGTATTAGGGGTTTGCGCAGCTCTCGCCTTGAACGCTGTAGCATTCGGCGGTTCGATTATGGTGGCGGCTCAGTATGCGCCGGAAGTCCGCGCTGAGCTTGTTGCATCGCAAAAAATGTTTTTGCTGGGAATCGCGATTGCTCTCCTCGAGCTCACGCTGTGGTTTATAGTGCTCGACACCGATGTTATGAGGCAAAAGCGCGAGCGCCTTGCGGCTAGACTGTCGCTCGCGATGCAATTTGGACAAGATTGCGCCGAACTGGCGACCTTTAAATCCAAAGTGCGAGGTGTCGAATCTTTCTACTGGAGCGTCGGTGTCGGATTGACTTGGACGAACGTTGTTTTGCAGCTCGTGTCGTTCGGACTCTTTCTTAGCGGCTGCGGTCAGTTGTCCAGCCCCATTGTTATGGGCCAATTTCTTGTAGAGTTTCCGGGACTGGCGGGCGCATGTCGAGGGCCTGATGCGGCCTGATGTGGTTGTATTGTTTCAGCCAGATTCCGATGACAGTTCTGGCCTGCTCGACGGTT
>JBGSLM010000022.1:0-14422 GCA_041740755.1 Parvularculaceae bacterium
TTTTCTGCGGCGGCGTCGCGCGAATGCGGGTCAGCAGCGTCGGTTCGGCCCGGGCGTTGCTCCGCCGGGCGACCTCTATTGCAAGCATCGCCGCCTGATTGTACCGGCGCGCAAAAAGACGGGTGCGATGCAACGGCGCCGGCGCCAGAATGACGCCGCCCCCCGCAACACCCCGGCGCCAGCCTGCATTAACCATTGAGCCAGCAACGGCGTCAGATCCGTACGGTCAGCATGCTTGAACGAAACGATCAACCCATGACTTGCATCATCGTAGACGATCGCCGCGCGGGCGCTGTCAAAATCCGGGGGTTCAGCGATACACCGCGCGCATTCCGCGCCGGCCCCGACTTCGTACGAGAAAGGCGCGCCGCAGCGGGCGCAAAAAGGCTCCTCGATGAATTTCAGCTTGGACCATGCGCTCGCCGCGAGAAGTCCCGGCGCCGACACAATTTCGTTCGTCAATGGACAGAGCGGCGGCATAATGCTGACCAATATTTTCGGCGCCGGCGAAAACCAGGCAGTCAAATCGGAAAATAAGCGACTGTCGGCGCGCCCTTGAACGCCGTGCCGTCCCTCAAAATCAAATCGATCCACGCAATTTTTCCGAAAACTTTCATTTCTGATTAACTGCATTCCCTAATTTCTTGTCAATGACGAGGCGGTAATCATCGCCATTACTAGTGGCCTCGATTTGATTTCTAAACGTCGGCGGAATGACTAAGGGGGGGGAGAGAGAGTGACAATGACAATGGCGATTCTAAAACGATTTTTGCGGGCGCGAGACGGCAACATTTCAATTATGTTCGTCTTTATGCTCGTGACGGTTCTTCTTTTCACCGGCGGCGCAGTAGATTTTACGAGACGAAACGCCGTCAGGGCGGATCTTGTCGAATCGCTCGACGCAGCTGGTCTCGCCATCGCACAGCTCGATGAAGCCAATCCGCCGGAAATGGCGAGCATGTCTGCCGCTGAAAAGACCGCATATCTGAAAGCTTACGGCACGAAGTTCTTCAACGAGAATTTCTCGCATGAGGCGGAACTCGTCGATTTTAGCCTGGATTTCAACGTCACCGAGCAAAAGATCGAGCCGGTTGCTACAGGCAAGATCAAGACTCTATTCCTCGGCGTCGCCAGCCTATTGATGGGAAATCCCGGTCAACTCGAATCGCTGTCGATGTCGACTTCCACCGAGATTACGCGCCGCGGCTCTGGCCCGATCGAGCTTGCGCTGGTGCTCGACGTCACCGGGTCAATGGGCGACCCCATCGGCGGCACGGACAAGATCGACTCGATGAAGACAGCCTCAGCCGCGCTCCTCAATGTTCTCTACGGCGACGACCCCAATGCGACCAGCGATTTCGTAAAGACGGCGGTAGTTCCCTTCGCCGCTCACGTTAATGCTGGCGCGGCCGTCAATGACACGGGAGCGTCTCAATGGAACGCCGCTTGGAGCGACACGGGCGCACAATCGACGTACCACGGCGCGCGGTTTTTGCATGTGACGCCGGCCGGCGCCATTGACCTCAACACCAAGGTCAATCACTTCAATCTTTTCAATTCGATATCAGGGACATCGTTTGCGGGATGTTTCGAAGAGCGCCCCTATCCGCTCGATGAAATCGACACGGCCGCCGGGCTTGCAACCACCGACGCGCTCGTCAACGGCTATAACACCCCACCGGCGGGAACGACCAATACTCTTGTGCTGAGCGCCTTCTCCAGCGCGCCTGCGCTTTCTCTTTCGACATCGACAATAGCCTCGAGCGCCAATTCGCGCTTCACGCCGCTGTTCGTGCCGGAAGATCCGGATTGCGGCAGCACCGCCTGCAACTACAAAAAGAGCAACGGCAGCACGAGCGGAGGCTACACGCTCTACACGTCCGGCGGCGGCGTAAAATATTATGGCCACTTCTTCAAAGACCCGGATAGCGATGGCGGCAGCATTTCAGAATCGCACTACGAAAACAGCTATATCAGCGACTATAGGTATACTCGCAGCACAGGTGCCAATCTCGACAAATATGTAAAGGTTGTCGAATACGCCCGTCGTGTCTGGAGAAACTTCACAGGAGAAAGCTCAGGGACAGGCGCGACGCAGTGTTACACTAATCCTTCAGCCCTCGCTGACGCTAATCTTCAGGCGTGGCTGACTGCCCGTGGCGCGACCGAATGCGGTCAGGGCGACGAGTATATTCTGCGCCAAGCCTATGTCGGCTGGTTTGACAGCGCGACGTCAACTTACAAGGGCAAACTTGACCTCACGAACTCAATCAGTTCGTCGAAAGGACCTAACGACAATTGCCCGTCGGCGGCGATCATGACGCAGTCGCAGAGCAAGGCGGACATCAAAGACTATATCGACAGCCTTTCGCCAGGCGGCCAAACAAACTCGGCCGAAGGCCTGATGTGGGGTTGGCGCGTGCTGTCGCCGGAAGCGCCGTTCACAAGTGATGTCCCCTATAATGACGACCAGTGGCAGAAAGCCGTCGTGCTGATGACGGATGGTTTTAACACGATCAGCTCCAAAGACACGCATTTGAAATCGCAGATGTCAGCCTATGGCTACGCGCAGGAGCAGCGCATGGGCGTCGGAATCGATACGGCATCGGAGATGCGCGACGAATTC
The DNA here is from genome assembly GCA_041740755.1 of Parvularculaceae bacterium. Lineage (GTDB taxonomy): Bacteria > Pseudomonadota > Alphaproteobacteria > Caulobacterales > Parvularculaceae > Amphiplicatus. The sequence goes on from JBGSLM010000022.1 coordinate 2,627, forward strand.
GACCAAAAGCTGCTGCGGACCTGTGCGCGGATGAAAGAGAAAAACATCCTTATCTACGCAATCACGTTCGGCCTTAGCGACTCCGATCCCGACGAACTCGCGACAAAAAACATCTTCAGAGCGTGCGCAACCGACGACGAGGCGCCGTACTATTTCGACGCCCCGGCAGGCGAAGATCTCGAGGACGCGTTCACTGATATTGCCTCGGATCTCGTGCAGTTGCACGTAAGCAAGTAACGGAGAAAGGGACTCGCGCCATGCAACTCTCTTTCGCCAGATCAGCTCTGCGTCGCGCGCTCGCGGCGCTGAAAGACAAGGCTGGATCAGCAGCGGTCGAATTCTCTCTCGTCGTCCTGCCTTTCATGATGATAATGCTCTCCACATTCGAGGTCGGTTGGTTTTATTTCGCCAACGCACAGACCGATTCCGCGACCATAGAGGCTGCCCGTCTCATCCGAACAGGGCAGGCGCAACAGGGCGGTTTTGACAAAGCCGCCTTCTTCAACAAGGTATGTCCTAGCATCGAGATTTTCGGGGACTGCAACAACACACTGACCGTCGAAGTCGATACGTTTGCTTCCTATGCTGCGCTCGCCGCCGATACCTCGCCGGTCATTTGCCAGAACGACGAATCCGAAAAGATCGGGGCGTTGGCGTATAATCCCGGCGCCGACCGCGCAATCGTGCGAATTCGCGTCTGCCTCCTTTACAATACGCTAAACCCGGCAATAGGCATCAACATCTCCGACGTCGCCGGCGGAAAAAGACGGATCTACGGCTCCTACGTTTTCAGGAATGAGCCCTACACAAAGAACAACCGAGTAAGCTGAGGCAGGCCCATGACAGCTTCGCATTGGACATCCGCAAGAGCTTGCCGCGTCTTTCGAATGGCGGCAGACAAAGACGGCATCGCCGCTGTGGAATTCGCGTTGCTATTGCCGATGATGACTATGATGTTCTTCGGCATGCTTGAAGCGTCCGACCTGTTTACGGTCAATAGACGCCTTGCCAACGCGACAAACTCACTCGTAGACCTTGCGGCGCAAGAGCCGACGATTACGGAGGCCGAGCTCGATGATATGATTATCGGCGTGACGCGAATTCTTGAGCCGACTGATACTTCCGCCGTTACGATGAAAGTCGTTTCCATCACCAAGGGTTCTGATGAAGCGGCTGCGCCGGTCGTCCACTGGAGTCGAGACGAAGACGGCGCCGTCCCGTATTTAGTCGGGTCGACCTTCACCAAACTCTCCGACAACACGACCCTTAAAGCCAACTCTTCCTTGATCGTCGTCGAGATCGGGTATCATTATGATTCTGGTCTTGCAGGCCATGTGATTTCGATCCCGTTCGACTTCGCCCATCAGTCGGCCCGGTGGCCTAGAAAATCGGTAAAAGTCCAGTTGTGCGCGACATCCGATCCAGCGACATGCACGTCGTGAAATTTTCGGCGGTTGCCGCCGCCGGATTTGCGCCGTAAACCCGGCGCATGACGACGCATCCGCCGGCGATATTCAACCGTAGTCTCTATGCGCGCAGACGCGCGAGATCCGCCGCATCGTTTTGCCATCATGACTTTCTCCATCGCCGCGCGATGGAAGATGTCGTCGACCGACTCGAAACCGTCACCAGGGACTTTCCGCGCGCGCTGTTTTACGGCGCAGGACGGCTTACGGCCTTGTTGAAGCCATCGTGCGGCGTCGGCGATATTGTTCATGCCGATCTCACCGCAGAGCGATTGGAGCCAGGAGCTGCCCGCATCGTTTTTGATGAAGAGGCGTCGCCATTCGCCACGGAATGCTTTGACCTAATTGTCAGCTTACTGACCCTTCATACCCTAAATGACCCAGTGGGCGCGCTCTCACAGATGCGCGCCGCCTTGAAGCCGGACGGACTTTTGATCGCGGTTCTGTTCGCTGAAGGCACACTTGGCGAATTGCGAGAGGCCCTTTATCGAAGCGAGGCGGAATTCGCGGGCGGCGTCTCGCCGCGCATTGCTCCCTTCGCAAGCGTTCGCGATCTCGGCGGCGCTTTACAGCGGGCCGCGCTCGCGCTGCCTGTCGCCGATCTCGATAGCGTCCGCGTCCTTTACGAGAATCCGGCGCGCTTGTTCGCCGACCTCAAGGGAATGGGGGAAACGTCCTGCCTTACTAACCGGGGCAAAGGATTGCGAAGAGACGTTTTGGCTGCGACGCTCAACGACCTTGCCATGAGGAACAAAGTCACTTTCGATCTTGTGTCATTGACCGGCTGGGCGCCGCATGAAAACCAGCAAAAGCCGATGAAACCGGGATCAGCCAGGGCGTCGCTGAAACAGGCGCTGAACGAACGCTAAGGCGGCGCGATTAGCCGGTCGCGCGGCCACGCGTCAATTCTCCAGCGCGCTCTGTATTTCCGAATACATAGCCGTGTTGGCGTCGGTGAACCCGTTCACCGCTGACAGGATTGCAAGAAAGATCAGCGCCACGATGAGGCCGTATTCAATCATCGTCGATCCGCGTTCGTCTTGAACGAAGCGTTCGAACAGGGAAGAAGAGTCCGATTTACGTCCAAGCATCATCATAACAGATCCCTCAATTGGGCGGCGAGCGGACGATCGGCGGGCGGCATTTCATAGCTCTGAAATTCCGCCGGTCTCACCCACGCCAGCGCTTCCGCTTCAAGCGGTTGCGCCACACCCTTCCACTTCCTGCACGCATAAAGTGGCATCAAAAGGTGAAAGTCCGCTAAACTCATCGAGGAAAAGGCGATCGGTGCGAGACAGGCCGTCTCGACATCAATCCCAAGTTCCTCTTTCAGCTCTCGCACCAATGCCCCCTCAGGCGTCTCGCCGTCCTTAAGCTTGCCGCCGGGAAACTCCCAAAGGCCCGCCAGTTCTTTACCCTTCGGGCGACGCGCCAGAAGCACCCTGCCGTCGCCGTCGATCAATGCGCCCGCCGCCACGATCAGCAGCTTTGCCATCTTTCAGCCTCAATTATTAAACTCCGCAAATTACCCTGATATTGCGGGCGACCTTCAAATTGTATTGATCGGCCCCTAATTCTCCGTCGGCTCGGGCGGAAAATAAAGGACGTCATCTTCCGATTTCAGCTGCTCCAGCGTCTGGCTGACTGTGCGCAGGGTCAAGAAACGGCGGACGTTATCTTCGACCGCGCTGAATGGAACGCCGCCCGTCGCCCGCCGTTCGAGCACCTGAAGGACGTGCCAGCCGAACTCGGTCGTGAAAGGATCGGCGATCTCTCCGGCCGGTGTTGAAAACGCTGCGGCGGAAAATGGCGGCGTCATCATATCCTTTGTGAACCAGCCGACCTCGCCGCCTAAAGGAGCAGTCGCACGGTCAAGCGACCGGCCCCGCGCAATTGCGGCGAAATCTCCGCCCGCCCGCAGTTCATTGACAACAGTCAACGCCTCTTCTTGCGTTGCAACGAGAATGTGCCGCGCTTTCACCTCGTCGCCGAGGCGCGTCACATCCGCCTGACTTTCATAGAGCCTTTTCACTCGTTCTGGCGTCACCGCCGAGGCGATCCGACCCTCCATGAAAGATGAAGCAAGGATTCGATCGCGCGCGGCGAGCAGCCTGCGCTGAATCGCCGGATCTCGCTGCAATCCTTCATCGATCGCCGCCCGCGCCAGAAGTCGCTGCTCGACATAGGCGCTGACAAGGTCTCGTGAAAATGCGGCGTCGACAGTCAGCTTATCTCCATCCTGAATTTGCCCGCCGGCCCGCGCCGCCGCCTCAACTTCACTCAAGTGAACGAACCGGCCATCGACCCGCGCAACGATCGGGTCGGCAAGATTGACCGGCGGCCGGAAAATCGAATCGAGCGCAGAGGCATTTGCGCGGGCGTTGCGGATTTCGTCCGCCGCCCAAAGCGCGCAAAGGACAAGCACCACGCAAGATCCCGCCGCATAGGCTCTGCCGCTTCGAGAAGGGAGCCATCTGAAAACCTCTGCGAAAGCTGCGGCAGACGCCCGCAGCGATGACGTCAGGAAACGTCCGCTGGTCAATACGCCGAGCTTGAGGCCGCGCCAGAGCGCGCTATCTAGGGCCTCTGCAAGGCGCCAGATCGTCCGGACCAGCTTCCATAAGGCGGAGGCAGCGCGCCGCACGCCCCTCGCCAATGCTGCGAGGGTTACTGACGGGCCGGTACCGACGCCTGCTGGCGTTCCCTTGAAAATACGGCCATCGGGCGTCGTAACGACGCCCGGGTCCCGATCAGGCTCATTAAACCTTTGGGGCATAGGGGCGATTCCAGCCTTCGTTGACAGCGATAGGGCCGCTCACTATCTCTCCGACGCCTGTAATCAACCCTGTAATCAACCAGGTCACAACGGCTTCGCCGCCTCGCTTGCCGGCCTCGTCAAAAGTCGCCGGCGCGCTTGGTTTTCCCGGGGCGTCTGCGACATTCAATCTGAAGGTGCGTTCATCCATGGCGCTGTTCGGCCTCGCGAAAAAGATTTTCGGCTCGTCCAATGAACGCCGCATCAAGCCTCTATGGCGCCGCGTCGAAGCGATCAATGCGCTTGAAAGCGAAGTCGCCAAACTGACAGACGCTGGAATCGTCGAGCGCACCGCCGCACTGAAGGCGAGGGTGGCCGCAGGCGAAAGCCTTGATTCAGTCCTCGAAGAGGCTTTTGCGACCGTCCGGGAAGCCGCCAAGCGGGCGCTCGGCCAACGCCACTACGATGTCCAGTTGCTCGGCGGAATGGTGCTCCACGAGGGCAATATCGCCGAGATGAAGACTGGCGAGGGCAAAACGCTTGTCGCCACACTTCCGGTTTACCTCAACGCGTTGACCGGCAAGGGCGTCCACGTCGTCACCGTCAACGATTACCTCGCCAGCCGCGACGCCGAATGGATGGGTCGCGTCTATGAGCGGCTGGGCATGACGACGGGCGTAATAGTTCACGGACTGTCCGACGCCGAACGCCGGGCCGCCTATGGCTGCGACATCACCTACGGCACCAATAACGAGTACGGATTCGACTATCTGCGCGACAACATGAAGGCGACGCGCGAGGAAATGGTTCAGCGCGGCCATCATTTCGCAATCGTCGATGAAGTCGACTCGATCCTTGTCGATGAGGCGCGCACGCCCTTGATCATTTCGGGGCCGACCGACGACAAGTCAGAACTCTACATCACGATCGACAGCTTCATTCCGCGCCTATCGGAAGAAGATTACGAGATCGACGAAAAGCAGCGCGCCGTCAGCTTCACGGAAGCCGGCAATGAAAAACTCGAAGGATTATTGAAGGAAGGCGGGCTGCTGCAGGGCGAAAGCCTTTATGACGCCATCAACATTTCGATCGTTCACCACGTCAATCAGGCGCTGAAGGCCCACAAGATATTCCAGAAGGACAAAGATTACATTGTCCGCGGCGACAAGGTCGTCATCATTGACGAATTCACCGGCCGCATGATGGAAGGTCGCCGCTGGTCCGAAGGGCTGCATCAGGCGGTCGAAGCGAAAGAAAAAGCCGCAATTCAACCGGAGAACCAGACGCTCGCGTCAATTACGTTCCAGAATTATTTCCGCCTTTACGAGAAGCTCGTCGGCATGACCGGGACAGCGCTGACGGAAGAGGCGGAATTCGCCGATATCTACAAGCTGAGCGTTGTTGAAATCCCGACCAACAGGCCGATCGCCCGTAACGACATGGACGACGAGCTCTACATGACGGCTGCGGAGAAGAACAAAGCGATTGCGATGCAGATCGCCGAGTGCCACCGCAAAGGCCAGCCGGTGCTGGTCGGCACGGTTTCGATTGAGAAGTCGGAGCAATTGTCGGAATTGCTCGGCGATAAGAGCTTCTGGCGCGAGGTGGCAAAAACCCTGAGATCGCGCGCTGACGAGCTCAAGGAGAAGGAGGCCGACCTCAAGAAGGACCTTATCGAGCGCGCCGATTACGTCGAAGCGCTGGCCATCAAAAAAGTTCCGATTCCACACAATGTCCTGAACGCGCGATTCCATGAACAGGAAGCGTCAATCGTCGCGGACGCGGGCAAACCGGGCGCCGTGACGATCGCCACCAACATGGCGGGCCGCGGCACCGATATTCAGCTTGGCGGTTCGGTGGACAAGCAGGTTCTCGACAGTCTCGCCGAGGGAGACGACGAAGAGACAATCAAGAGAAAGCGCGCGGAAATAGAAGCGCGCGTCGCCGGAGAAAAGTCAAAGTCGCTTGAAGCCGGCGGCCTTTATGTGCTTGGCACCGAACGTCACGAAAGCCGGCGCATCGACAACCAGCTGCGCGGCCGCTCGGGCCGTCAGGGCGACCCCGGCGCAACCAAATTCTATCTCTCGCTTGAGGATGATCTGATGCGCATCTTCGGCGACGGCATGCAGAAGATGCTGAACAGGTTCGGAATCAAGCCGGACGAGTCGATCGAGCATCCGTGGTTCACCAAGGCCGTCGAAACCGCGCAAAAAAAGGTCGAACAGCGCAACTACGATATCCGCAAGAACCTTCTCAAATTCGACGACGTCATCAACGACCAAAGGAAGGCGATCTACGATCAGCGCAAGGAGTTCATGGCGGCGAGCGAAGTCGACGACATCGTCGCCGACATGCGCGACCAGCTGATCAACGATCTTGTTGCAGAGCACATTCCGCCGAAATCCTATGCAGAGCAGTGGGACGTCGAGGGCCTTGAGAAAAAGCTCGAAGAAATATTCGGCCGCGCTTTCCCGGTCGCCGAATGGGCGAAGGAAGAAGGGGTCGCAGACGCGGAAATCGCCGAACAACTGAACCGGGCTGTGACCGACCACGCCGCAAAGCGTGCTGCGGAGATGGGCCCTGAGGTCATGCGCCGGATTGAAAAGTCGATCCTGCTTCATGTGCTCGACACAAACTGGCGCGAACATCTGCAGATGCTTGACCACCTTCGGTCTGTTGTTTGGATGCGGGGCCATGCGCAGCGCGACCCGATAAACGAATTCAAGACCGAGGCCTTTGCGCTTTTTGAAACGCTTCTCGACGGACTGCGCCGCGATGTGACGCGGATGCTTATGCGAATCCAGGTGCAGCGCGCCGAAGACGCAGCGCCGCGTCCGCAGACGCCGCAAAGAACGATCGCAAGTCACGTCAATCCGCAGACAGGCGAAAACGAAGTCGCGCTCGCCGAAGCGGCCGCGAGAGAAAGCGCGCGGCGGGGCTCATCCGCCGGCATCGGCACGATGACCGGTTTCGCCAGAGCGCAAACGGTTGACGTGACGAAGCCCGAAACCTGGGCCTCAGTCCCAAGAAACGCGCCCTGTCCTTGCGGGTCGGGCCTAAAATACAAGGCCTGCCACGGCAAGATCTGACGCCATTGCACGCCTGATCGCTCCAGCGCAAACTCGTCGCACTGGAGGGTGTCTCATGCTGAATGCTTCAAGGATCGCCGTCGCTTTTGCGCTTGCAGCGCTGGCGGTGTCCGGCTGCGGCAAGATGACGAAGTCGTCGCGATCGAAGCCTGGCGAAGGCGCGGTCATCTATGAAGCGACCATCATCACCATGGACAGGGCGCACCCTTCTGCAACCGCCGTCGCGGTCAAAGACGGGAAAATTCTCGCTGTCGGAGACATCAACGATCTCGTCGAAGGCTTTTCCGGCGCCGATGTCGACGAGAGCTTCTCCCGGAAGACGATACTGCCCGGTCTCATCGATCCGCATATTCACATGGCGCTTTCCTCGTTGATGTATGCAACGCCGATGGCCGCGCCATGGCCCATGGCGACGCCGGGCGGAATGGTCGATGGATATCCAACGCGCGACATGTTCCTCGAACGGCTCAAAGAAATTGAGGCCGAAGCGCCCGCCGGCCAGCCGCTTGTCGTCTACGGTTTTCACAATCTTGTTCACGGAGACCTGACGCGCGCCGATCTCGATACAGTGACAACCTCGCGCCCGCTCATCGTCTGGCATTATTCCGGTCATGATTTTTATCTCAACTCAAACGCCGTCGCGTGGGCGAAGATCACCGGCGATCTCCACAAGCAATTTGAAGGGATCGACATCGACGAAAAGGGCGAGCCGACAGGCCGCGTCTTCGAAGACGCGGCGCCTTATCTTATGCAGACGCTTGCGCCTGTCATCTTGGACCCGGCGCGGGTCAAAAAGGGCCTTGAAGGCTTCTCAAGCCTTTTGAACGCGGGCGGCGTCACCACCGTCGCCGATCTCGGCTACGGCATTTTCGGACTGCCTTTTGAAGACGCAAATATCGCTTCAAACTGGGTCTCGCCGGAACAATCCGGATACAGACTGTATCTTGTGCCGGAACATCGCGCATTTGAGCGCGCGTTTGGCGAGAAGCGCGTCGATACCGTTCTCGGCATGGCCGCCGGGACAATCTCGACGCCTGCGCCAGTATTGCCGCAGGTTAAATTCTTCACCGACGCGGCCTTTTATTCGCAAACAATGCGCCTTTCGGATCCCGGCTATCTCGATGGACAGTCGAAAGGGACGAAGGGGCTGTGGGTGACGCCGCCCGATGAGATAGCGCAGACCATCCGTCCCTATTGGGATGCAGGTCTTGGCGTTCGCATCCACTCAAATGGCGATGAAGCGCAGGACGCAACGTTGAAAGCGTTGGAGGCGCTACGGCAATCAAGCGCGGACCAGCGCTTCGTCATCGAACATGGCGGCCTCTTTTCTCGGGACGAGGTTCAACGCGCTGGTTCGCTCGGCGCCGATATTTCCGCCGCGAGCCATTACGTCTTTTACCTTGGCGAGGCGTATCAGGCGGCGCTTGGCTTTGAGCGCGGTCAACAGATCACTCCGCTCGCTTCATTGTCCGCTGCTGGTTCGCGCGCCTCTGTCCATTCCGACGCGCCGCTCGCGCCGCCGCTTCCCTTGCGCGCAGCGAGCGTTCATTTGACGCGCGCAACGCGAGAGGGCGGCGCGCTGACCCCGGATGAACGCCTGTCGCCCATCGAAGCTCTTGAAGCGGTCACCATTGACGCCGCATTCGCACTCGGCCTCGAAAATGAGATTGGGTCGATCGCGCCGGGCAAGCGGGCCGATTTCACAATATTGGACGCAAACCCGCTCGCGACGGCCGGCGACGCCTGGGGCGAGATTCCGGTCTGGGGCGTCATACTTGGCGGCGAAAAGCGGCCTCTATCAAATTAGCCGTAGGCGTATTTCGGCTCGCGCACGCGCCCCCAAAGGCGAATTGCCCCATTCAGGCGGTTTTCAGAAATGTCCGTCAATGTTAGAGCCTCGACCGCAACCAGCCGAGTAGGCGATGACGAATTTTCTCCATAAGGGCGATCTGCCCGCCAATCTCGACCTCGGCCCTTCTGTGGCGGTCGATAGTGAAACGATGGGATTGAACCCGCATCGCGACCGACTTTGCGTCGTGCAGCTCTCTTCAGGAGACGGAAACGCCCATGTCGTCCAACTGGACGGGAAGACTTACGACGCCCCGAACCTGAAACGGCTCCTCGCGGACTCCAAAGTCCTTAAAATCTTCCATTTCGCCCGTTTCGATATCGCCGCATTCCAACACTGGTTGAAGATCGAAACGAGCCCTGTTTATTGCACCAAAGTCGCCTCGCGCCTGACCCGCACCTTTACCGACCGGCACGGCCTTAAGGACCTCGCCAGAGACCTGATCGGGGTCGATCTTTCGAAACAGCAGCAATCGTCCGATTGGGGCGCAGATACGCTGACCGAGGCGCAAATCGACTATGCCGCGTCCGACGTCCTCTACCTTCACGCGCTGAAGGCGAAACTCGACCCGATGCTCGCCCGCGAGGGGCGCACCGCCCTCGCCGAGGCCTGTTTCCGCTTCCTTCCCACACGGGCCGCCCTCGACCTCGCGGGCTGGCCGGAGGTCGATATCCTCGCCCATTCGTGACGCAAAAGCGTCGCTGCGCCTTCTTTGGAGGTCGGCCCTTGCGTGAACTTGGGCGAGGGCTAACTATATTGAGAGAACGGGGAAATCGGGCGGAACCGCTGGAGATTGATGAACGCGACCGTAATAGATGCGACGCCGGCCGGCGAGACAGCGATTCCTTCCGCGAGAACCAATCGCGGATCGCTCGACTCGTTGACGATCCGCCGCCGCACGACCGGAGAGCAGGCTGCGGCGCGCGCCGACCTGATGCGCCGGCTTCGGGTCGCGCTGCCGCTGATCGCCCTACTGCTTGTCGCCGCGTTCTTTCTCAATACGCGCAAGGGCGGCGGAGACGACGCATTTTTAGAGGATTTCGCAGACCTCGATGCGACGACGCAGAATTTGAGTTCGGTCAATCCGCAATTTTCAGGCGTCGACACGCGCGGCAATCCTTATGAGATCACCGCAAGGTCTGCGAGCCAGAAGCCGCAGGCGAAGGAGATCGTCGACCTTGACCAGCCCCGCGCCGTCACCGCTGGCGGCAAAGAGCAATCCGTCGTCGCGGCGAAGTCGGGGGTATTCAACACCGAAGACAAGAAACTGCTGCTCCGCGACGGCGTCACATTCGAACATGCGATCGGTCTCGACAATTACGTTCTGAGATCGCCGACGGCGACAGTGTCAATTGACGATCAGACAGTCGTTACAGGCGACGGCGTTGTAGGCGACGGCCCTGGCGGGTCTACGCTGAAGGCCGATCGTATGCAGGCGAACAACCGCGATGGCGTCGTCGTGTTTGAAGGCGGCGTCAGTATGCGGCTTTATCCAAAACAGGCTGGCGACGCTGACGAAGCGCAACCGGAAGAGTGAAGTGGAGAGTTGAATGAACAAGGCGGGGGCCTTCATCGTCGCGGCGGCGTTTACAGCCGCAACCATCTGCGCGGCGGCGGCGCAGCTTGCGCCGGAGATCAGCGGCGCACCGATCGACATCACCGGCGATCGTCTCGAAGTTGTCGACAACGTCGCAACCTGGACTGGCAATCCGCGCGCGGTGCAGGGCGAAGCGATATTGACGGCTGAGAAGTTCATCGCAGACCTCGAAGCCAATGGCGACTTCAACAGGATTCGCGCAATCGGGAACGTGCGCTATTCGAATGGCAAGGAAGCGATCACCGGCAAGACCGGCGTTTACGACGCAACCGAGCGAACGATCACCATTTCGGAAGATGTCGTCGTCACACAGGGTGAACAGATTATGACCGGCGGCGAACTCATTTACTGGGTCGATTCCGGAAAGCTTTTGTTCACCGCGCCAAGCGGGCGGCGCATTCGCGGCATTTTTTATGCCAAACCGGCCTCCGGGCAGTCGTGATTTCATCAAACCTTAAAGAGAGCCGCTCCTAATGGCCGACAATATGAACGTAGATACCGGCGCCCCCAGCGCGAGCCATGAAGCGGCCAAGCGCACACCTCTTCGCCCGACAGTGGTCGAAGGCGGCGGCGGGCTGTTCGCCGAAAATCTCGGCAAGACATTCAAGCGCCGTCCTGTCGTCAGGGGCGTCTCGATAAGCGTCAAGCGCGGCGAAGTCGTCGGCCTTCTCGGGCCGAACGGCGCCGGCAAGACGACGTGCTTTTATATGATCACGGGGCTCATTCCGGTCGATTTCGGGTCCATTTCGATCGACGGGCACGACGTGACGCGCCTTCCGATGTATCAGCGCGCGCGGCTGGGGCTTGGATATCTGCCGCAGGAAGCATCGATCTTCCGCGGGCTGACGGTCGAGCAGAATCTGCGCGCCGTCGTCGAACTCGTCGAAAGCCGCAAGGACAAGCAGCAGGCCCTGATCGACGATCTTCTGAACGAATTCAACATCACTCATATCCGCAAGGCGCCCGCGCTTGCGCTTTCGGGCGGCGAGCGCCGCCGCGTTGAGATCGCACGCGCGCTTGCGACCGGCCCCGCGTTCATG
>JBGSLM010000023.1:0-6707 GCA_041740755.1 Parvularculaceae bacterium
CCATGGTCCCCATCCCGCGTTCCTGTTCAGTCAGGATCGCAATGATCTGTTCCTCGGTAAATCTCGACTTCCTCATCGTCCGTCTCCTTCATGACGGACTCTCCATTCAAATGAGGGACCAAACGGGGCTCACATCAGCCGCGCCGTCTCTTACGGTATGAAAGGCGATATGGAAGCCGCGAAAAAATCGATCAGAGCCGCGCTATTGGCTGATCCGAATTATACGATCGCGCGGTTCACTAACCCAAATCTCTATCGCGACAAATCTGTCATGGAAAAAGTCGCAAACGTGTTGCGGTTGGCGGGAATGCCTGACGGCTGATGGCGTACGAATTATTTGATTAATAAGAGGGGATCCGCGCGCCAACGTTTTGCGCGACTTCGTATCTGACAGCGACGTAGATTTGTGCTAACAATTGACAGCACGACTGTAGGGGATTTCTTTGCCGGACATATTCATCTCCTATGCCCGTGCGGACCGCGACAGGATCGAAATTCTTTCTCGCGCCCTTGAGGCCGAGGGATTTGACGTCTGGTGGGACCGCAACATCGCGCTCGGGAGCCATTTCACCAAAGAAACCGAAGCGCGGCTAAACATAGCGAAGGCGATCATCGTTGCCTGGTCGAACGTATCGGTCGAATCGATGTGGGTCGCAGATGAAGCCGAGGTCGGCAAGAAAAAAGGAATTCTCATTCCCCTAGCCATCGACCCGGTCGAGCCGGCGATCGGCTTCAGGCAGTTGCAGACACTCGCCTTCGAAAAATGGAGGGGAGATGCGGCGTCGCCCGAATATCGCGAGCTTGTCGCAGCGCTAAAATTGCGCATCGGCGGCGGATCAAAAACGGCGGCGCGTTTGCCAGCGAAACCTGATGACGAAACCCCGATTGCGCAGCCAGTTTTTATGTAACCACGAGATTGGTTCCGATGGAAGGCCGAACCGGCTGGAGCCATTGCGGAGCGCAAGCCGGATCGGCCGGGAGAATGGTGACGGGCGCCGGCGGTCTGTAGCCCAATGACGAGTGCGGACGCACGGTGTTGAAGTGACGACGCCAGCGTTCAATGATGATTTTCGCCTCCATGAGGTTGTTGAATAATTCCACATTCAGACATTCGTCGCGCAGTTTCCCGTTGAAGGATTCGTTGTAGCCGTTCTCCCAAGGACTGCCGGGTTCGATGTAGAGCGTCTTGGCGCCGATGCGGCCGAGCCATTTTCTGACGGCCTTGGCCCGGAACTCGCTGCCGTTGTCGCTGCGGATGTGATCGGGGATTCCGCGCGCAACCATCAGATCGCCGAGGACTTCAAGAACATCCTGGCTGCCCAGGCGTCGTCCGACCCTGATCGCGAGACATTCCCGCGTGAACTCGTCGATCACCGTGAGCATGCGGAACTTGCGATTGTCGCGGGTCCGGTCCTGAACGAAATCATACGCCCATACGTGATTGCGATGCATTGGCCGCAGCCGCACGCAAGAGCCGTCATTCAGCCATAGACGGCTGCGTTTTGGCTGTTTGATCGGCACTTTCAGGCCCTCGCGCCGCCAGATCCTTGCGACGCGTTTATGGTTCACATGCCAGCCTGAGTTCTTGAGCAGCTTCGCGATCCGCTTGTAGCCGTAGCGCCCGTACCGGGTCGCCAGCTCGATGATCGCAAAGGTCAGCGCATCTTCGTCGTCGCGACGCTTGGGCTTGCGCCATTGCGTCGAACGGCGCTGCTCCAGAACACGGCAGGCCCGTCGCTCCGAAACGCTGAGCCGGCCACAGGCATGATCTATGAACTCGCGCTTGCGCGAGGGCCCTACCAGTTTCCCTCGGCGGCCTCTTTCAAGATCGCCTTGTCGAGTTCGGCGTCGGCCAGAAGCCGCTTCAGCCGGGCGTTCTCTTTCTCAAGATCTTTGAATCGCTTGGCCTGTTCGACCTTCATGCCGCCAAATTCCTGGCGCCAGCGGTAATAGGTGATCTTGTTCACCCCGAGCCGGCGGATCACTTCCCCGACCTTTACGCCCTCGGCCAGCAACACTTCCGCCTCGCGCAACTTCAATATGATTTCTTCCGGCGAATATCGCTTCCCAGACATCGCAAACCTCCTTTGATGCAGCCTTTTTACTAGCTCTACCCGGCTGCGTTCAAAGGGGTCGGGTCAAGCCGCTCAAGGACCCTGAACGCCGTTCGCGTCCCAGAAAAGACTTTTAAGTTTCCGACTTAGGCAGCGGCAATCGCCTCTATCTCCAATAGCCATCTCGTATCATAGATGCCGCAGATAATGATTGTCATGGCCGGCTGCGTTCCAGCGTTCAAAATCTGACGACGCACTTCATATTCGTCCTGTTGAAACTTTCTGTCGGAAAGAAATATCGTAAACTTGGCGATGTCGGCGATCGACATATCGGCGGCTTGAAGCTGGCGCTCGACATTTCGCCACGCAAGCAGGCATTGGTCCTTGAAGGCCTCCGGCACAAAACCCGCGCTGTCCTCTGGAACCTGTCCGCTCACAAACACTAATCGGCTGACGCCCTTCACTTCATGTGCGGCGGCATAGGTTGCGGTTGGCGTGTACGGATTTATAGCGCGGCGATCCATAAGAATTCCTCCCAATAATAGCGCTTCGATGATATTGCGGCGCGACAACATTCCGGATGCGAACTCGCCCGTCATCATTTGCTCCGCGATGAAGTCGATGGTGCTAGCCCGGCCGCAAGGCATGCGACGATCTGGCGAGCATATTGCCGGGTCGGGTCGAGATCTGGATCGTAGATCGTAAAATCTGCGCCCATGATGCGGCCGCTCGCCCGGAGCCCGCTGATCAGCGAGGCTAGTTGTTGGAAATCAAGACCCGGACTTCCGGGCGAATCCACTGCCGGCATGACGCGATCGTCAAGAACGTCCAGGTCAACATGCAACCACGCGCGATCCAACGCCCGGTTCTTAAGGCGCACGACAATTCGCCGAACTGTTTCATCAATGCCGATATCCAGCGCATCCCAGATGAGTATGCGCGTGATCTTTGTGGCGGCGATGTCTGCGTAATCATAACCCGGAGCATTTGCATCGCGCTCGCCGACCTGAATGACGTCTTGGTCCTTGACGAGCGGCGCCGGCACGCGCGGCCAGGCTGTCAGCAGCGCCTCGCCCCGTCCGGTAGCAAGCGCCAGATCCATGCCCGCGACAGACCCAAGGCGCGTTTCGGCGTCGTAGTTTCCGGGGTGATAGAAGTCGCTGTGCCCATCAACATGGATGAGCCCCGCGCCGTCAGCGCGCCGCATTGCGAGAAGACAGCCAAGCATGATTGAACAGTCCCCGCCGACAACAACCGGAAAGCGCCCGCGAACAAGCGACGAGACGATTGCGTTCGATAAGCTCAGTGCGTGCGTTCTGATGCTGTGACCGTTGCGAATCCGCGTGTTTTCCTGCGCGTCTGCGCGATAGACCGGCTTTGGCAACGCCGTCATTGGCGGATTGCCTAGCGCAACCGAGAGTCCCTCTTCGACCAGGACCTGCGGCGCGCGCCATGCGCCCGGTTCTGCGTCGTCGGCGAGAGGGCGCAGACCGAGGCTCGAAGGCGCCAGCACTAGGTGAATCGGCCGATGTGGGGCTGCGGCGGCCGCGCACCCGGCCAATACGAACGCCCCGCCTGCTATCGCCTCCCGCCGTGTCGTCAATTGCCGTTTTCCGCACTAACCTGTAAAGTGCGCTTATCCGGCGATAAGAGGCGAGTCAACTGATGAAAACTAATTTACCGGTTATAGAAGATCACGCGTTTCAGGCGAAGGACTTCGTTGGAGGCCACGTGGCGCTTGATTTCGCCAACACGATCACGGGTTGGAACGCGGTCCCGCGCGACTGGATCGCCAGCTATACCCGTCTTGCGCAATGGTCGGTAATGGCGGGACTACTTGAGCCCCGAGAGGCGGCAATTCTCAAGAAAAAGGCGGATGTCGCGCCGAACGCCGCAGCAAAGGCTCTGGCGGATGCCAAAGCGCAGCGAATTGCGGTCCATGACTATTTCTCCGCGATTGCTCGTGCGCAAGCGCCGACGAAAAGCACGATCGGGGATCTGGTCTCGCGCTGGCGCCAATGTTCAGAAATTGTGATCCCGACAGTGCAAGACGGCCGCCTCGTCCTTAACGTTGGTGAGGGTGAGCCCAGTCTCCACCTCATATCGCAACGAGTGGCGTGGCGTGCTTTTGAATTGGCGCGAGATGTCGATCCTGGGCGATTGCGCATCTGCTGCGGCGATGAATGCGGATGGCTGTTCGTCGATGGCTCCAAGGGCGGAAGGCGCTGTTGGTGCGACATGGCCACCTGCGGGAATGTCGCAAAAGCGCGGCGGTTTGCGTCACGCCGGGCTCCAGTTTCACGCAGTCAGTCGAGTTCATCTGAGCGAAAGCGTCGAGCCTCGAGCTAGGCGATCAAGATTGCTCAAGCTTGACACGCAGTAGACGGTCGCCACGCGCCTGCCGGGCGGATCGGACGCTGCGGCGGAATTACGCTCTGCGCACGTAATTTCGTCTTGCGTCTTCGTTGAGTTACGAACCGCAAAACCCGCCCGTCACATTTTTTGAGTAGGAATGCTAGATCGCCCGAAGCGCCAGCATCAACGCCGTTTCCGTTGCGCGCAGCCGCACGAAATTCCGGTCGCCGGAACTGAAGACGCGCCGCTCCGCACGAATGACGCCTATGCGCGTCGCAAGAGCGAACCACACAAGACCGACAGGCTTTCGTTCGCTGCCGCCGGAAGGTCCGGCGATCCCGGTCGTCGCAACGGCGATATCGGCTCTTGATGCGGCGAGCGCGCCCTTAGCCATTGCGCGAGCGACCGGTTGGCTGACCGCGCCATAACGCTCGATGGTCGCCGCGCTGACGCCGAGCATTTCGGCTTTTGCTTCATTCGAGTAGGTGACGAAGCCGCGATCGAAAACCGCCGATGCGCCCGGCACGTCCGTCAGCGCAGCGGCGATCATGCCGCCGGTGCAGGATTCAGCGGCGGCGAGCAGCAAGCCCTCGGCGCCAGCCTTGTCGATGATCTGTTGCGCCAGCGACCAGATGCGGTGAGGCTGTGTCATTTCATTTTCTCTAGTTCAGCCCCGAGATCCGCGTCTGCGAGCAATTGCCGCGCTGCGGCTTCTTCGTCTTCTGCAACGAGAACGCGGCGGGGAAACGCGCCGATCGACCCTTCGACGATCGAGATGTGCCTGTCGGCGACGAAATAGGGAAGTCCCGCGTCGTTCAGCAACGCCTCAACATAGGAGAGGAGAGCCGGGTTGGTTGTGCGGATAATTTCCTTCATCTCAGTCCGCCGAGGGAAGCCGCACTGTTGCGGTTGCAAGCGCCGCTATGCCTTCACGACGGCCAGTAAAGCCGAGCTGCTCCGTCGTCGTTGCTTTCACGGATATGCGGCCAATGCCGATATCCAGGATTTCAGAGAGAGACGATCGCATCTTCGCCCGGTGCGGGCCGATCTTCGGCGCCTCGCAGATTAGCGTCACATCGCAATGGGTGATTGATCCGCCCTTTTCAGCGACGAGATCGCGCGCTTTCTCTAGAAAAATGCGCGATGGCGCTCCCTTCCATTTTTTATCCGATGGCGGAAAGTGATCGCCAATGTCGCCTTCGCCGATAGCGCCGAGAATCGCGTCAGTCAGCGCGTGGATGCCAGCATCCGCGTCTGAATGACCTTTCAGTTTTCTGTCGTGCGGAATCGAAACGCCGCAGAGAATGACCGCGTCGCCCGGCTCGAATTCGTGTACGTCAAATCCGTGTCCGGATCGAAATTCCATCATCGCCTTCTTTCTGCCGAGTAGAATTTCAGCCATGCCGAAATCTTCAGCCTGCGTAATCTTCATGTTGTCGGGCGACCCGGGGACGAGGCTGACCTTGATCCCCGCGCGTTCAGCGACTGCAGCGTCGTCGGTCAACGCCTCGCCGGCGGCGGCGCGATGCGCCGCGAGAATTGCATCATAATGAAATCCCTGCGGCGTCTGCGCGCGCCACAAACCCTCGCGGGACACTGTGTCGTCGATCGAGGGGTGTTCGCCGCCGTCCGATTTTTTCAAGGTGTCGAAAACGGGAAGCGCGGCGATGGCGCCGCCATTTCGCCTTGCCGCGTCAATGACGCGCGAGATTGCCCCCGCGTCGATGAAAGGCCTCGCCGCGTCATGAATGAGAACGAGGGAGGGCGCCTCCTTGGCCAGGCTCTCAAGGCCGAAGCGTACACTGTCCTGTCGCTCCTTGCCGCCTTTAACGGGCGTCAGAAGTTTTCGGTGCGAGAGCAAGTGCGCCGCGGCATCCGTATAAAGATCGAAATCATCGGAATGGATGATGACGCGTACAGCGTCGATTTGCGGATGGTCGAGGAACGCCCGAACGGTTCTCGCCAGCACGGTCTCGCCGGCAAGCAGCCGGTACTGTTTCGGCCCGCCGGTTCCTGCGCGCGCCCCGCGTCCTGCAGCGACGATTATGGCGATTGTCTCGGCGTTTTGGGTCATGCGGCTTTGGGCGGGCTTTCAGGAGACGGGCTTTTCATGGCGTGGAATAGCAGATAGCGAAAGCCCTGTGATCAAGATCGGCCCCATAAGTCTCACCAACAAGGTGGCGATCGCCCCCATGTCGGGGGTGTCCGACCTGCCGTTTCGGCGTGCGGCGGCGTCTGGCGGGGCAGGGCTCGTCGTCTCGGAAATGGTGGCGAGCGCGGAGCTTGCCAAGGCGCGCC
>JBGSLM010000024.1:0-4596 GCA_041740755.1 Parvularculaceae bacterium
CGCCGACCGCCTCTCCCTCGGCAAGGCGGCGCGTGTGATGCGGCTGGCCGGGCGCGGCGCACCGAGTTGACTGAGGGAATCGGCGCTGTTAGACGTCGCCGGCGCAAAGATTGCCCCTTCGACAGGGAGCGTAAGTGAGCGCTGGCTCTTCCCCCGGATCAACAAATTCGTATGCCTCAGCACGAGACAGACCGACTAGGCTATTACCTCTTTTTCTTTCGCGGCCTCTACATCTATCTCATCATCGCAGTTGCGACGGTCATAGCGTTGATGACGCGCGATCCCGGCCCGTTTGCCGGCGTCGAGACCGATCGCGCCTGGATATGGGCGGCGATCGGCGTCGCCTGCGCCGGCGCCCTGATCCGGATCATTACGTCGGGTTTTGCCGCGCTTGGGACATCCGGCCGCGTCAAGAGCGCCCCGGAAGCTGCCGAACTCAACACGACGGGTCCGTACAGCCTCGTTCGCAACCCGCTCTATGTCGGACGCATCGTGAATTATACCGGGCTCGCCATGCTATCCGGCAGCTGGGCGTTCACCGCGGTTGTATTTGTTCTCTCAGTGCTGATTTACATACGCATATCGGCGTATGAAGCTGACTTCCTGCGCGCAAAGTTCGGCGATCAGTTCGAAAAATGGGCGGCTGAAACTCCCCTGTTGCTGCCGCGCCTCACCGGCTGGGTGAAACCCAAATATCCCTTCTGGTGGAAGCGGATGATCTGGCGCGAGCAGCACAAATTGTTCCAGCTCGCATTGGGGATCTTCCTTGCCTGGTTCGCGCGGCGCGGCTTTGATGTTGCCGCGATCGCGCCTGTGGAAATGATTTGGATCTACGCCTTCGTAGCGATTGTCGCCTTGCGGCTCGTGATCGCCGGGCTTAGCGTTGCGGGTTACTTCAAAGACATGCGCTGATGGCGGACGCCGAGAATCTTGCTCCACTGATCGCGGTCGTCGGCGCCGACGGTTCCGGCAAATCGAGGCTTTCGGCAGACCTGCTCACCCATATCCGACAGAACCGTCCGGCTGAGGCGGGCTATCTTGGCGAAGGATCGAGCGTCACGAGCCGCCAGATCGGGCGATGGCCGCTCATCGGTTCCTGGTTGAAGGGGCGGCTCGAAGGAGTGGCGGATCGCTTACGCGACCCCGGCGCGCCGATCCCCGGCCTTGTCGCCGCGAACTATGCGCTACATCGATCGAAAAAGCGCCTTCGCCGTTTCGAGGAGCTGATTGAACGGCGGCGAAGCGGCGTCATCATCGTCACTGACCGCTATCCGCAAATCGAGACGCCGGGCCTGCATGACGGGCCGATCCTCGCCGGATTGGCGACCAATCCTTTGCTGGCGCGCGTAAAGGCGGAAGAACATGCGATCTATGCGCGGATGGCCGCATACGCGCCAACGCTAGTCATCCGCCTTCACGTGGATGTCGATGTCGCGATGGCGCGCAAACCAGATCACGACCGGGCGCTGATTGCGCGCAAGGTCGAGTCATTGGCTGCGCTCACTTTCAGCGGCGCCCCCATTCTCGATCTGGATGCGACCATGGACTATACGGAAGAGCTTTCGCGGGCGAAGGCGGCGGTTGATGCGGCTTTGGCGAATTCAAATTCCGCCAGGCGCGCGGCGCCAATACGCGCGGCAAACTGACCAGAAATCCACATCGCATAGCAGAGCGTCTAACGCGCACGGCGCTACATCGCCAGAAATTGCTCGATCTCGCACCGCAGCCCCAAAAGCTCAGGCGCTGGCAGGGCTCGGGTTGAGACCGGCGTCCGGACCCGGACGCGATGCAGCGCCAGTTGACGGAACTGATGCCGGCGGAGGCGTATCGCCCTGATCGGCAGGATCCTGCCGGACGATTTTTTCACCGCGCAACAGCGCATTGATTTCGTCGCCAGTGAGGGTTTCGAATTCGAGAAGCGCCTGAGCGAGACGCTCCCAATCGGCATTGCGGTCGGTCAGAATCTGGCGCGCGCGGTCATGACCATCGGTGACGAAGCGCCGGATTTCTTCTTCAATGATTTTCGCAGTGTCGCTTGAGATCGCTTTGGTCCTCGCGATCGACTGACCGAGAAACACTTCGCCTTCGTCTTCGGCATAGGCGATCGGTCCGAGTTTGTCGGAAAGGCCATACTGCGTAACCATCGCGCGCGCGATCTTTGTCGCGTGCTCGATATCGGACTGCGCGCCCGACGTGACTTTTTCCTTGCCGAATTTCAGCTCTTCGGCGACGCGCCCGCCCATCGCCATCGCAATGCGCGCTTTCATCTGTTCGAACGACATCGAATAGCGATCGCGTTCTGGAAGATACTGCACCATGCCAAGCGCGCGGCCGCGCGGAATGATCGTCGCCTTGTGGACGGGATCATTGCCGGGAACTGAAATCCCGACGAGCGCGTGTCCAGCTTCGTGATAGGCGGTCAGCATTTTCTCTTCTTCGGTCATCGCCATGGAGCGGCGCTCGGCGCCCATCAGCACTTTGTCCTTGGCGTCGTCGAATTCTTTGGATGTGACGAATCGCTTGCCGCGCCGTGCGGCGAGCAGTGCGGCTTCGTTGACGATGTTTGCAAGGTCGGCGCCCGAAAAACCGGGCGTTCCGCGCGCAACCGTCTTCAGGTTGACGTCAGGCGCCAGCGGCACCTTCTTCGCGTGGACATTCAGAATTTTCTCGCGGCCGTTGACGTCAGGGTTCGGAACGACGACCTGGCGGTCGAACCGGCCGGGACGCAGCAACGCCGGATCAAGAACATCCGGACGGTTCGTTGCAGCGATCAGAATGATCCCCTCGTTCGATTCAAATCCGTCCATCTCGACGAGGAGCTGGTTCAGCGTCTGTTCGCGTTCGTCATTGCCGCCGCCAAGGCCCGCGCCGCGGTGACGGCCGACCGCGTCGATCTCGTCGATAAAGATGATGCAGGGCGCATTCTTCTTCGCCTGATCGAACATGTCGCGCACGCGCGATGCGCCGACGCCGACAAACATTTCGACGAAATCGGATCCTGAAATCGTGAAGAACGGGACGTTCGCCTCGCCCGCGATCGCCCGCGCCAGCAAAGTCTTGCCGGTGCCTGGCGGTCCGACAAGCAGCGCGCCTTTTGGAATCTTGCCGCCGAGGCGCTGAAACTTCATCGGGTCTTTCAGATATTCGACGATTTCCTCCAGCTCCTCCTTCGCCTCATCGATGCCCGCGACGTCGTCAAACGTGACGCGGCCCTGGCGCTCGGTCAGCAGCTTCGCGCGGCTCTTGCCAAAGCCCATCGCCTTGCCGCCTGCGCCCTGCATCTGGCGCACTACGAAAAAGAAAAAAGCGAGGAAAATAATGAACGGGAGAATGTTGAAGAGAACCGAAAGGAGGAGCGGCAATTGTTCCTCGGGCCGGATCTGGGTCTGCGCGCCGGCCTGATTGAGCCTGTCTGCGACTGCAACGCCCGAGCCCTCCGGGATCGCCGTTACGAAGGCCGAACCGTCGGCAAGGGTCCCTTTGACATTGCCCTTGTCGATCTCGGCAAGCTTGATTTGGCCCGCGTCGATTTTGGTCACGAATTCGGAATAGGAAAGCCGCGCAGCAGCCGGCCCAGGCTTTGAGAATTCAAAGCGCTGCAAAGCGAAGATGAAGAAAACGAAGACGAGGCCCCAAATGAGGAGGTTGCGTCCGTTCATCCAATAATTCCTTTCCGGCCGGGCGGTGAGATTAGAAGATAGGTGTTAAGGAAGCCCGGCGCCACGGGTCAGCTTCACAATCATGTAATTTCATTGAAACCGGTTAACTCGCCGGTAAAACCGCTCCGCCGCCAGCGGCTCAAAGCCTGCGGATTCGCCGGGAAGCGCTGCAATCACGCGCTCGACAAAAAGCGCGGGACCGCCGGCTGCCGGCTCCTCGATGCCGATTTCCTGCGCATGCGCAACGCCTAACGGTCTAAGGGTCGCGGCAACGCCGAGGCGATTTTCAACGATGAACCGGCCGTCCCAGAGGACGCGTTCACCGGGATTTAAAAGCACCGGCGCCAGCGGCTGGACGCCGGCGCGCCCGAGCACGGCCGCCGCCTCCCGCGACAGGATGATCTGGCCCGCCCGGGATTCCAGAAAGACGCCGCCAAGGGTTGCAGCCTTGCCCTGATTGATAAAGGCGAGCGCTTCGCGCGCCCGTGCTGCGTTCGGCGAAAAATCGCCGCCGTTGACCGCGCCAATGAGGCGAGCGAGAAGCCCCGCGTCAGATTCTTTCAGCGCGGCAGAGAGCGTCGCGCCGCCGAAGGGCGAAAACCGCCCGCCAAGCTCGACGAAACGTTCATTCTCAAACGCTTCGATCTGCCCGGCGGCGCGACGCATTTCCGTCGCAGTATCAACCAGCGCGCTGACGCTAAGCGCGCCCTGCGCCTCAAGATCGGCGATGAGACGACGCACCCGCACTCGCTCGAAACGGATATCCTCGTTGCTTGGGTCGTCGATGAACAAAGCGCCGGTCAAGCTGAGAAAATTGCGGAGCGCCGCGCGACGGGCGCCGAGCAGCGGCCGCAACAATCGGACCGGTCGCGACGCGCCTGCGGCGATCAGCGATTCTTCCGCCATGCCGGAAAGCCCGCGCGGTCCCGATCCGCGT
>JBGSLM010000025.1:0-7533 GCA_041740755.1 Parvularculaceae bacterium
ATTCGGCGTGAAAGCGCTCGACGCATTCTGTCCGGCGCGTGTTGGCCAACGCCTCGGGATATTTTCGGGCTCGGGCGTCGGCAAATCGGCGCTTCTGGCGATGATCGCGCGCAATACCGCGTGCGACGTCACGGTGATCGCCCTGATCGGAGAGCGCGGCCGCGAAGTTCGTGAGTTTATTGAAGACTATCTTGGCGAAGAAGGGCTCGCCCGGTCGGTCCTGATTGTCGCAACGTCCGATGAGCCAGCGATGATGCGGCGCGAGGCGGCGTTTCTTGCCCTCACCGTCGGAGAATATTTTCGCGACAGCGGCGCGCACGTTCTTTGCCTGATGGATTCGCTGACGCGGGTAGCCGCAGCGCAGCGCGAGATCGGCCTCGCCGCCGGCGAGCCGCCGACCGCGAAAGGCTACACGCCGTCGGTTTTTTCACTTTTGCCCAAACTCCTTGAACGCGCCGGCTCTGGCATAGCGGGGGCGGGCGCTATCACCGGCGTTTTCACGGTGCTGGTTGAAGGAGACGATCATGACGAGCCGATTGCTGACGCGGCGCGTGCGATCCTTGATGGCCATATTGTGCTCGACCGGCGGATTGCCGAGCGGGGCCGTTTCCCCGCCGTCGATATCTTGAAAAGCGTCTCGCGCTCAATGAACGCCGCTTCGGACGATGGGCCCGCCCGTCAAGCGCGCGCCCTTGCGTCCGTTTTCGAAGATATGCGCGAGATGATCCGGATCGGAGCCTACAGGAGCGGAGCCAATGACGAAGTCGATCGCGCTATCGCGTTCAACGGCTTGCTTGAAGCGTTTCTGTCACAGAACCGGGTAGAGAATATCAGCGCCGCGCAGTCCCGACAGGCGCTTTTCGACATTCTCCGTGAAGCCGGGATGGCCGTCCCATGATGGCTAATGAACGCGAAGCGCTTGCCCTCGCAAAGCTCCTCAAGATCGCGCGGATGAACACCGACGAAAATAGCCGGCGGATTGCGGTGCTCGTGGAGGCGCAGAAAAAAGCTGACGCTTCGCTGCGTCTTCTCGCGGAGGCCGTTTCCAACGAGGAAGCGGCGGCAAAGGCGGCCGAGGTCGTCGGGTTCTCGCAACTTGCAGGTTTTTTGGCAGGCGCCATTCAAAAGCGGACGGCGCTTGAGGCGACAAAGTCGCAAATCGAAGGTGAAATCGCTGCCGCGCGGGTGGATTTAGAAGCCTCATTCTCGGAGGCGAAAAAGCTCGAACATCTCGTCGACCGCACGCGTCTTTACGCCCAAAAGCTCGGGCGCCGTTTGGATGCGGACAAAATGAACGACGCGGCAATCGCCCGATTTGTGCGCAGGCGCGAACGTTAAAGCAAAAATAACCTTTCTTTTCAAAAGATTAATTCATTTCACGGCGCGCCGTTTCGTTTCCGGAATCATCCATGAAATTTCGGCGGCAAAGCCCATTTGCCGTTTGACGTGATCAATTTTTCCGTGTTATCCCATCAAATGTCGGAGAGTGGCGCCAAATGGCGCCAACTTCCGGTTCGTGCCTGGCGGCACGACCGGGGGAGAGGGCGGAGTTAGGGCGTGAGATTGCGGTCGCCGGAGACCTCATTTCTGGGGTCTCACATCAATAGGATTGATGCAAAAGGCCGGGTTGCTGCGCCGGCGGATTTTCGGCGCGCGCTCGAAGGCGACCCGATACGGGGTTTTTACTGCCTTCCCTCGTTGAGAGGGCCGTTCCTTGAATGCGGCGGCGGCGACTTGGTTTCCTTTTTCAAGGAAATGATCAGCGAATTGCCTCCCTTTGATGAGGATCGAGAAGAACTCGAGACCCACCTCCTTGGGCAGATGAGAGTGCTGTCCTTCGACACGGAAGGGCGAGTCGTCATCCCGGAGCCGTTGCGAGCGCAGGCCGCGCTTTCTGAGCGCGTTCTGTTCCAAGGGCGCGGCGAGACGTTCTGGATCATGAATGCGGACGGCGCCGAAGACCGGATTGCAAAAGGCCGCGATCGGGCGAGAGCCGCCCTGCAGAGATTGCGAAATCCAAAATCGGGAGGCGGGGAATGAGCTTTGCCGCCCATGCGCCGGTCTTGTTGAATGAAGCAATCGCCGCGTTAGCGCCGGCGGGTCTTGGCGCATATGTCGATGCGACGTTTGGCGGCGGCGGCTATTCACGGGCAATTTTAGCGAAAGCAAATTGCACCGTATACGGATTTGATCGAGACCCGTCCGCCATTGAGCGGGCGCGTGAATGGTCGCGCGCGTACGCCGGACGTCTTGCGCTGATAAATCGGCCTTTCGCGGAAATTGAAGAAGGGCTCGCGGACCTCAAGGTTGATGCGATCGACGGCGTTGTTTTCGATCTCGGCGTCTCGTCTATGCAGCTTGATGAGGCGGAGCGCGGCTTTTCATTCATGCGCGACGGCCCGCTGTCGATGCGGATGGATGGCGGAAAGCCGGATGCGGCGGACGTCGTCAACACTGCGGAACCCGGCGACCTCGCTTCGATATTCAAGGTCTATGGCGAAGAAAAGCGCGCAGGCCGCATTGCGCGTGCAATCGCGGAAGAGCGCAAATTGGCGCCGATTAATACGACGGGCCGCCTCGCCGAGATTGTGAAGAAAGCCTCGCCGCCGCATCGTGAAGACCGGATTCATCCTGCAACGCGGGTATTTCAGGCGCTGCGTATCTTTGTGAACGATGAACTCGCGCAGCTCGCCAAAGCGCTCGTGGCGGCCGAACGGCTGCTGCGTCCCGCCGGACGCCTCGTTGTTGTGACGTTTCATTCGTTGGAGGATCGCATCGTCAAGCGCTTCCTGACGGATCGCTCCGCCGCCGCCGCCAACCCTTCGCGTCACGCGCCTGCTCCTGATCGCCAGCCCGCGACATTCAGGCTTTTGCACGATAAACCGCAGGTTTCGACGGACGACGAAGTCGCCGCAAATCCGCGGGCGCGCTCCGCAAAATTGCGAGCAGCGATCAGAACGCCCGCGCCAGCCGCCGCCGGCGAATTCCGCGACTACCTGCCAAGTCTTCTGCTTTCCCGTCCGCTCTCAGCCTGGAGATAATTTATGCTTCGCGTCACGATGCTCCTCCTGTGCCTAATCCTCGCCGCCGCTGCGGCCGGTCGATATAAAGCGGAGGCGGCGGTTCGCGAGACCCGGAACGAATTGCGGGAGCTTGAGCAGGCGAAATCCAAGGAACTCACCAGAATTCAGGTTCTGAGGGCGGAGGTCGCCTATCTGGAAAGCCCGGAACGCCTGGCGGCCATCGCGACGAAAATGACCGATCTCGAGCCGCTGACCGGTGCGCAGCTGCTGACAGCGGATGATTTCAAAGTCGCCTTTGGAGAGGGCGACCGCACAATGCGGCGCGATGCGTCCGCCCCTCCATTACCTGTTGAAGTCGCGCAAATTAACCCGGCCGCACTCCGCTGAGGGACGTCGATGTTCAAACGAAAGGCCAGACCAAAGGCTCGATGCACCGTCATCGAAGATTGCGATCGCCCGGTTGAATCATCATCGGCGCGTATTGCCGCAAAGAGCCGCCGGTCGCGCACTCTCGGCGTTGCACGCCGCCGGATCGGCATGTGTGCGGTTGCGTTTTCGCTCGCCTTTGCCTTTCTCGGCGTCAGACTCGGCGTTGTGTCGTTCGGCCCGGCGGATCAGGGCGGGCGAACTGTCGCTGAAGTCGGCGCCGATCCCGACAGGCGGGAAATCGTCGATCGCAACGGCGTCCTGCTCGCCGTCAACGTGCCGATGCGCTCGCTTGAGATCGCCGGCCGGGAGGTCTGGTCTGCGCATGAAACAGCAACCGCACTTGCGGGCGTGTTTCCAGGTATCGACGCGGCCGCGATTGAGGAAAAACTGGCCGCGGGCCGTTATGTTGAAATTCAGGAGAAGCTGACGCCCGCGCAGGAGGAAGCAGTATTTGCGCTCGGCCTTCCAGGCGTTCGATTTGCGCCGCGCACACGCCGCTTCTATCCGCAGGGCAAGACGGCGTCTCATATCGTCGGCCACACCGAGGCCGGCAAGGGCGGGATCATGGGACTGGAGTTGGTCCTCAATAGCTGGCGTCAAAATGGACCGCTCGCAGCATCGCTAGACGTCAGGGCGCAACAGATACTCGAACAGGAACTCGCCGCATCAATTGAAAAATTTCATGCGAAAGGCGCTGCGGGCGCTGTCATGGATGTTTCGACCGGGGAAATTATCGCGCTTGCGAGCCTTCCCGACTTTGATCCGAACGCTCCTGGCGCCGCGCCGGCGGATTCCCGCCGCAATCGCGCCGTTTACGATCGCTATGAGCTAGGTTCGGCGTTCAAGCTGTTTACCGCCGCTGCGGTTCTGGAGACGGGCGCTGCAACCGAGAATTCCACCTATGACGCGCGCGGGTTTTATAAGGTCGCCGACAAGATCATTCGTGATTTTCATGGAGAGAATCGCGTGCTGACGCTTTCGGAGGTCGTGCAATATTCTTCAAATATCGGCGCGGCGCGGATGGCGGCGGATCTTGGGCCCGAGCGTCAAAAAGCTGCGCTCAAGGGTTTTGGAATGCTCGATCCGCTTCCAATCGAACTTGCCGAGCGCCGCTCGCCCGAGCTTCCGTGGCAGTGGGGTCCGGTCGAAGCGGCGACGATTTCCTACGGTCACGGCATTTCGGTGACGCCGCTGCATCTTCTCGCCGGGGTCGCCAGCGTCGTTAACGGCGGCATCTATTACAAACCGACATTCCTGAAAGCCGATAAAAAGCCTGACGGCAAGCGAATTCTTTCCGAAGAAACGAGCCTCGTCATGCGACGCATAATGCGGCGGGTTGTCAGCGAGGGAACGGCGAGCCTAGCCGAGGCGCCCGGATATTATGTTATTGGCAAAACGGCGACTGCGGAGAAGCCTTCGCGCGGCGGCTACAATCGCAATGCCCGTATCTCAACTTTTGTCGGCGCATTTCCAGGTCACGCGCCGCGCTTTGCGCTTCTGGTGACGCTTGATGAGCCGCAAGCGATCGATGGCACATGGGGTTATGCGACCGCAGGCTGGAACGCAGCCCCAACATTTGCCGCGATATCAAAGCGGCTCGCGCCGATCTTTGGCGTCATGCCGTCGCCTGAGTCTGTCGCTATTGCCGCTTTCGCAGGCGATTCAACTGGCGATTTGCGACGCGCGTCGCTCGACGCGGCTGACCTCGGGGGCGCGCCGTGAGACTTTCGGCGCTCGCAGCAGCGCCATGCAATCCTGACCCGGACATTACGGGGTTGACGCCTGACAGCCGCGCGGTGCGAGCCGGGTTTTTGTTCGCTGCGTTGCCGGGCGCTGCGGCCGACGGCGCTGATTTTATTCCGCAAGCGGAGAAAAATGGCGCTGCGGCGGTGCTCGCGCGCCCCGGCGTTTCTACATTCCTTCCCCTTATCGCCGACGAAGAACCTCGGCGCCGTCTCGCTGAGATGGCGGCGCGCTTTTATCCGCGCCAGCCCCAGTTCATCGCGGGCGTTACCGGCACGAATGGGAAAACCTCGACAGCCGTCTTCTCGGCGGCGCTATGGAAGATGCTCGGACTGCAATCAGGAAGCCTCGGCACTCTCGGCGCGCATTCATCGACGTACGAACGCAAACTGCATCACACGACGCCCGAGCCTGTGACGTTGCATGAAATACTTGATGCAATGGCCGGGGCGGGCGTCACGCATCTGGCGATGGAAGTCTCAAGTCATGCGCTTGCACAGCACCGCGCAGACGGCGTCCGATTTTCCGCTGCGGCGTTCACGAATATCACGCAGGACCATCTGGATTTCCATTCGGATTTTTCCGCCTATTTCCAAGCCAAGAAGCGTCTTTTTCTCGAGTTGCTTGCGCCGCAGGGCGCTGCGGTCGTCAATTTCGACGGTGAAGGCGGCGACGAAGTCGCAGCTGATGCGCGCGCGCGCGGCTGCCGCGTCATTGCGACGGGCGCACACGGATCAACGTTGCGCCTTGCGTCGCTAAAGCCCAAGCCCGGCGGCCTTGAAATTATCGTCGAGGCGGACGGTGCGCGATTTAATCTCGTCCTTCCGCTCATTGGCGCGTTTCAGGCGGAAAACGCCCTCGTGGCGGCGGGCCTCGTCATCGCATCCGGGCGGAGCGCCGCTGAAGTCCTTCCGCTGCTAGAAAAATTGCCTGGCGTTCCAGGACGTATGCAACATGCGGCAGATATCAGCGGCGCCGGCGTATATGTAGATTATGCGCACACGCCGGACGCTATAGAAACGGCGCTCGCAGCGATACGGCCGCATGCTTCTGGCCGCGTTATCGCGATAATCGGCGCTGGCGGCGAGCGCGACCGCGCAAAGCGGCCATTGATGGGCGCTGCGGCCGCAAAGGGCGCCGACATCGTCATCGTAACAGACGACAATCCGCGTTCGGAAGATCCGGCGGCGATCCGCCGCGAAGTGCTGGCAGGATGTCCTGGCGCTGATGAAATCGGGGATCGCGCCGCCGCCATTGCAAAAGGCGTTTCTATGCTGCGGGCTGGAGATGTTTTGCTCATCGCCGGCAAGGGACATGAGACGGGACAAATCGTGGGGAACGATACGCTGCCGTTCGATGACGTGGACGTCGCGCGGCGGACGGCAAGGGAGATCGGGAGATGAGCTCGGGATTGTGGACGGCGTTTGAAGCCGCTGCTGCGACCGGCGGCGCCTTGTGCGCGCGCGGCGGCGATCAGGATCGTTGGGTGGCGGAAGAGTGGGCCGCGCAAGGGCTCTCGATCGACACGCGAACGCTGACGCCAGGCGAACTCTTTGTCGCATTGATCGACGCGCGTGACGGGCATGAATTCGTCAACAGCGCGTTTGAGCGCGGCGCGTCGGCTGCGCTGGTCGCCAGAGCGCCAGATAACGCCCCCGACGGCGCACCTTTGCTTGTGGTCCGCGACACGCTCGAAGGTCTGCGCGACCTTGCGCTCGCGGGACGGCTCAGGAATTTCGGCAAACGCATCGCAGTCACGGGAAGCGCCGGCAAGACATCGACCAAGGAAATGCTTCGCGCCGCGTTCGCGGGCATTGGGCGCGTCCACGCATCGGACAAGAGTTTCAACAATCACTGGGGCGTCCCATTGACGCTGGCGCGCATGCCGATCGACGCAGACTTTGGGATATTCGAGATAGGCATGAATCACGCGGGCGAGATCACTCCGCTTACGAGACTGGTTGCGCCGCATGTCGCTATTGTGACGACGATCGCCCCGGCCCACCTCGAATTCTTCGGCACAACAGAGAAAATCGCTGAAGCCAAGTCCGAAATCTTTCTCGGCGTCGCAAAGGGCGGAACCGCCGTCCTGCCGATTGATAACGAGCACTTCGCGCTGCTTCGCGACCGGGCGCAGCAGGCGGGCGTCGCGCGCATCATTACTTTCGGCGAAAGCGGAAATGCGGACATTCGACTCATCGCCTATCGCGGCGACGGCGCGAGCGCGGAGGTGACCGCATCCGTCTTTGGCGAAATGATCGAGTATTCGCTCGATGCGCCCGGCAAACATCAGGCGATGAATTCGCTGGCCGTTATCGGCGCGGGGCGCGCGGTCGGC
>JBGSLM010000026.1:0-12691 GCA_041740755.1 Parvularculaceae bacterium
TCTGGCGCGCTCGACGGCGGCAAGCGCCTTCGCCCGTTTCTTGTCATCGCCGCCGCCGACATGTTCGGCGCCCCGCGTCAGCGGTCGGTTCGCGCAGGCTGCGCGGTCGAGATGATCCATTGCTACAGCCTCATCCATGACGATCTACCCTCAATGGATGACAGCGACCTAAGGCGCGGGCGCCCGTCCGTTCACAAAGCTTTTGATGAGGCGACGGCGATTCTCGCGGGCGACGCGCTGCTGACGCAGGCGTTTGAAATTCTGGCCGGCGAAGAAACGCATCCGGACGGCGCCGTGCGCTGCCGCCTTGCGCTGGAGCTTGCGCGCGCGTCAGGCAAGGAAGGCATGGTCGGCGGCCAGATGATCGACATTTACGCCGAGCAGAAAAATTTCGACCTCGCCGGCATTGAAGAGCTGCAAAAACTGAAGACGGGCGCGATCATCCGCTTTTCGGCGATCGCGGGCGGCATCGTCGGCGGCGCTTCTGATGCCGAAGTCGAGGCGCTTCGTCTTTACGCAGAAGATCTGGGCCTCGCATTCCAGATCGTCGACGATTTGCTCGACGCCTTCGGCGACGCGCAGGCGTTGGGAAAGCCGGTCGGCCAGGACGCGGACATGGACAAGGCGACGTTCGTCAAATTGCTCGGACCAGAAGGCGCGCGCGATCAGGCGAAAGCGTTGGTCGAACGCGCCAAGGCGCATCTTGACCGCTTCGGCGCGCCGGCGGAACCGCTGAAGGGCGCCGCAGATTTTGTGTTTGCAAGGAAGAATTAGGTCCAGTCGACCACCGACATCTCGATCATCGCAAATCCCGATGCGCTCCAGTCTCTTTCAGCATTACGGCGCAGCCGTACATTAACGCAGCCGTCCCAATCAACATGACGTTTCGTCAGTTCTGTGACAAATCCTACAAAACGGTGCTCTGGCGTTACAATTACCCCATCTAGGCGACCGTCAGTTTGAAGATCAATTTTGAGTCGAAATGCTGGCGGGACGTCGATTGATCCGCCGTCTTCTTCAAACCATCCCCACCCATATATTGGCGAGACCTGTATTTCTTCAGCGTTATCCATTCACCTTCATCATGCGGCGCGAGCGCGTCAGCGATCGTCTCGAAGAATAGCTGAAACTTCTCAAGTCGTCGTCATGTTTCGAGGCTCACAAGGCAAGCACATCAGGATGAGGCGCGGGTCCTACGCCTTTCCTTCCTTCTCAATCCGCGCGATCAGGGCATCGATGCTGTTCTTCGCAATGAAAGCTGAAAATTCTTCGCGCTTCACCAGCATGATCGAAACGCCGCCGACGATGATGTCGATGGCTTTTTGTTCGCCGGTGCGCAATTTGCGCACGCGCCAGTCGACATTGATCGGCGGACCTTCAGACCGGGTGAACTGCGTTCTGACGATGACATCGCGCGCGCCGAGCGCCTTGGCGTCAATGACGGTCAGCGGGCGGCCGACAATTTCTGCAAACTGGTCGGCGTAGAGCTTTGTGAGATAGGGCGGGAAAGCGGCGTCGTAACGGCTTAGTTGTTCGGGCGTCATCGTCTTGCGCATGTCGCCGATCATGAACTTGCCGATGACATCGAGCGCAAGACCCTCGCCGAGCACCGCCTGGAAATCCGCGAGCTGTTCCGCATCCGTCTTTGTTGAAGTCAGCGCCGCCGTCGCTTTGTCGGTAAGGCCCTTGGCGAACGCAACGGCTTCGCCGATCTCCGCGCTTGCGCTTTCCTTGGCGACGTCCGCCTGCGCATTGGCTGCGGGCAGAGCGGCGCCAAAAGCGGCGAGACCGGCGGCGAGGGCGAACAGGGTCTTTTTCATTGCGTATCCCTTCAAACTTGACGGCAAGCTTGGCGGCTGTTTAGGCGCCAAATACGGCAGGATTTTGCAGCATGGACGCAAAAAACCATAAACCGCCGGTTTTTAACCGAGTTTTCGTCCTTCAAACAGCCGGAACGCCACCGGGAGCACCGTCAACGTGCACAGCAATGTGAAGCCGATAGCGATGGAAAGCAGCTCGCCCATCGACGCCGTTCCGCGATGGGGCGAGAGCATCAGGCTGCCGAACGAAGCGACGGTTGTAAGAGCGGAGAACAGCACCGCGCGCGGCGTCGATGCTCCGAAGATGTTTTCGCCGACATCGAGTTGACGCTGTCGCATGACAAGATGAATACCGCTGTCGATGCCGATGCCCATGAGGAGCGGCAGCACAATGACGTTCGCGTAATTGAATGGAATATCAAGGAGCACGCCCGCCGCCGTGGTCAGTATCGCCGCGAGCGCGAGCGGGAATAACATGAGCAGCACTTCATCGACGCGCCGCAGAACGATAATAAGAAATAGCGTGATGATGGCGAGCGCGATACCGGTCGCCTGCAGCATCGCGCTTGAAATGACCTCGCCTGCCTTCTGGCTCTGCAACGCGCCGCCGGAAACTGTTGGGAATTCTTTTTCAACCGCGCGGACAAACGCTTTCAGCGCCTTTGGGTCGCGAACGTCCGCTTCGGGAACGATATCGACGCGCCATTTGCCGTCCGCCGTAAGGTAGCGCCTTTTCAGATTGTCAGGCAAAGTTTCGATTTCGACGAAGTCAGCGTTGATCTGCGCGCGCAAGCGCTCGACGAGCGCAGGCCAATAGGCGAAGATATTGCTTTCCGCCTTCGATAGCGCGTCATCGTTTGCAGCGCCGAGCGCGGCGGCGAGCCGTCTTGCCTGCGTGCCTTCCGGGTAAGCGCCTTCAAGGCGCGCTTTCAGTTTTTCCGCTCCCGCGCGCGCTTCCGGCGCACCGGTCTTATCTTCTTCCGCTTCAAGTGCGAATACGAGCGACCCGGACGCGAAATCGATGAGGTCGAGTTTGTCTTCCTGATTGTCGGGAATGAACGTCAGCAGCGAGCGCACGCCTCCGACCTCCTCAATGGCGCGCGCTCCTGATGCGACGCTTTCGACTTCCGCCTTGCTCGTTGCGATCATTGTAAGTCGATAGGGGACCGTGTCCTTGTCTTCGAACAGCAGGTTAAAGCCGGCGACAGATTGCGAGGAGGGATCGCGCAAACTCATTGGGTCGGCGTCAAATCGCGCCTGCGGCAAGAGGAGGAGCGATGCGGCGCCAAGCGCGACGGCCACAATCGCAATCGGCGCGGAAAGATGCGTCCAGACGCCGGGTCCGTTGCGCTTTTTCTTCCTTCCGAAGGCGCGGCCTTCGCCGCCGATAATCCCGAGCGCCGCCGGAATGAAGGTGAGCGACACGAAGAGCGCAACGAGAACGCCGGCGCCGGCGATGAGCCCCAATTGCGCGATGCCGTCAAAGGCGGTCGGAATGAACGCAAAAAAACCGAGCGACGTCGTAAGCGCCGCCAGAACAAGCGCTGGGCCGACTTCATGGACGGAGCCTCTTAGCGCCGCCTCGATCGCTTCGCCGGAGCCCCGCCTTTCCTGCACATGAAGCAGGAGGTGAATCGCAAAATCGAGCCCTAGCCCGACAAGCAGCACAGTGAATGCAACCGAGATTAGGTTCAACTCGCCGACTGCGACCGCAGCGAATGCAGCTGTGAAGACGATCGTGATAACAAGCGCTGAAAGCGTCGTCAGCGACAATGAGACCGAGCGATAGCAAATGAGCAGGAGAATTCCGACGCTGACGAAGGAGATCAGGAAGGAAAGCTCAATCCCGGTCGTCACCGCGGCGAGCTCGTCCGCGCGCAGGGCGGGATCGCCGGTGATAAATGTTTCAACGCGCCCGCCGAATTCATTTTCAATTTCCGCAATTTCAACACGCAATTCCGTGATCGCCGGTTTGGCCGGTTGCAGACGGGTGAAATCAAGTTTCGGCGTCACATAGATCATGCGCGTATGGGTGGTCGCGCCCTCGTCGGGCGACATCGCGCCGAGCCAGGAAAACGGCCTCGCGTCGCCGCGCTGGCTCGCCTCAATGACGTCGGCGAGCTCGCCATAGATGCGCCCAAGCGTCTCCTGGCCGAGATCGGACCGCTCAGCGAGCGCGTCATTGTCCGCAAGCGTCGTAAACAGCTGTCCTGCGGTCGGCGCCTTGATCAGGGTTTCTATGAGGCCCGCCGCCTTTGACATTTGCGAAAGTCGACTCTCAAGGTCGTCCGTTTCAAGATACAGGAGACCGTTTTCGCGGAAAAAGGGTTCAGCCGACGGCGCGAACACGCTTTCGAATATTTCGGGCCTCGCGACGGCGCGCCTTCGCAGTTCAGCCGTGAATGCTTCCGCTTCGTCGAGCGTCTGCGCGCGAAGGACGACTGCGATATCGTTCTTCACCTCCGGAAACGCCTCGCGCAGCTCTTTCGCCCGGACCTGAAAGTCGAGCGAGGGCGAGAGCATGGCGCTCGTATCGGTGTTCACTTTGAGATTGGTCGCGGCGTACCAGCCGGCGGCGGCGGTTGCGATCGCGAACAGGGCGACAAGGAGCCACCCGGAGCGCCGCGACTGGTCCGCCCAGACGATAAGGACTTTCTCGATCAGATTAAGCATGCCGACTTACGCCTGCCCCATAGAAACAAAGACTTGGACTATAGGGAGGTTCGATTCATTGGGGCAATGGCGCAACGCGGCGCCCGCCCCGCTTGCCGCCGGTACGGGCGGCGGGTAGAGCATGGCCCAAATGACTGGAAAGACTGATATTTCAAAGGACTTGGCGTTTCTTGGCGGCAAACGCCGGGAGATGACCGATCGTCTTCGCGCCTGGTGCGCAATCAACACAGGCAGCGCCAATCTCGAAGGATTGGCCGCCATGCACGGCGCGCTCAAAGATGGATTTTCCGCGCTCGGCGCTGAAATTGAGACCGTCCCCTCGGCGCTGCAGACGGTAGTGACGGCGGCGGGCGACATCATCGAACGCCGGCTCGGCGATTGCCTGAGGATCGTGAAGCGTCCGCAGGCGCCGGTCCGGGTTCTCCTAGCCGGGCATATGGATACCGTGTTCGCTGCCGACCACGCCTTCCAGACGGACCGATTGCTCGACGCCGACACGCTGAACGCACCCGGCGGCGCAGACATGAAGGGCGGCATTCTCGTCCTGCTCTACGCGCTGATGGCGGTTGAGCGCTCACGCTTTGCCGATCGCATCGGTTACGAAGTCATTTTGAATGCGGACGAAGAAATCGGTTCGCCGGGTTCGGCCGCAATTCTCGCCGATGCGGCAAAGCGCGCTCAGTTCGCGATGGTCTATGAACCAGCGATGGCGGATGGAACGCTCGCGGGCGCGCGCAAGGGCAGCGGCAATTTTTCGGCCGTGTTCACCGGACGCGCGGCGCACGCAGGCCGCGATCATACATCAGGGCGAAACGCGGTTGTGGCGGCGGCGCAGTTCATGACGGCGCTTGATGCGCTCTCGGGCGCGCGCGGCGGGCTGACCGTCAATGTCGCCAAGATGGATGGCGGCGGGCCCAACAATGTCGTTCCAGATAACGCTGTCGTGCGTTTCAACGTGCGCGTTGAAAAATCCGATGATGCGGAATGGTTCATGCGCGAAACAACGAGGCTCATCTCCGCCGTCAATGCGCGCGACGGATATGGCGCGCATTTGCATGGATCGTTTGGCCGCCCGCCAAAGCCGATGACGCCGCAGCTTGAAGCCTTCTTCAGAGCGCTGAAGGATTGCGGCGTGGAGTTGGGACTTGATATCGGCTGGAAAGCGACCGGCGGCGTTTGCGACGGCAATAACATTGCGGCGGCGGGCATTCCCGTCATCGATACGCTTGGCGCGCGCGGCGGCGACATTCA
The DNA here is from genome assembly GCA_041740755.1 of Parvularculaceae bacterium. GTDB lineage: Bacteria > Pseudomonadota > Alphaproteobacteria > Caulobacterales > Parvularculaceae > Amphiplicatus. The sequence continues at coordinate 5,745 of JBGSLM010000026.1, forward strand.
CTCGTCCAGTGAATTTGTAAAACTCGACAGCCTCGAAGAGCGAGCGAAATTGTCTGCGCTCCTGCTTCTTCGTGTCGCCGCGGGCGACATTCCAAATCCCGGAGCCAAACTCCAATGACCGTGCCCTTCATCCGTCCGGTCCGCCCGGAAGACTTCCAGCAGCTGCGCGATTTCGCCCGCATCACCGGCGGCGGCATGACGAATTTGCCGAACGATGATGAAGCGCTGCGCGAGCGCATCGACCGCGCAGTCGCGAGCTTTGCGAGCGGCGCAAAAGAGCCGGGCGGCGAAGTCTATATGATGGTCCTTGAAAGCGGCGGGCGCGTCCTCGGCACCTGCGGCGTGTTTTCATCGATCGGCCTCAAGGAAGGCTTCATCAATTACAAGCTGATCGACGAGGTTCATCATTCGGAAGAATTCAATCTGACGACGCGGCGCACGGTGCTGATGCCGAGCCACGATTTCACCGCCTGCGCCGAGGTCGGCATGCTGTTCGTCTCGCCGGAAGCGCGCGGGCTTGGCGCCGGTAAGCTGCTTGCGCGCGCGCGTTACCTGTTTATTGCGCAAAGGCCGGAAATCATCGCCGGTCACATTTGCGCCGAGCTTCGCGGATGGCGCGGCCCCAACGGCGAGCAGCCTTTCTGGGAATCGGTCGGCCGTCATTTCTTCGAGATGGGATTTGAAGATGCGGACCTTCACAACGCGGCGCATGGCAACCAATTCATTCAGGATATGATGCCGCGCCACCCCGTATATACGGTGTTCCTGTCGAAAGAAGCGCGCGACTGCATCGGCCGCCCGCATGACGGCGCGCGTCCTGCTTATGAGATGCTCGTCGAAGAAGGCTTTGAGTGGGATAATTACATCGACATTTTCGACGGCGGGCCGCTTGTTGATGCAAAAACGAGCCAGATCCGCACCATTCGCGAAAGCCGCATGAAGCGTGTTTTTGCGATCGGCGACGTTGAAAACGGCGAGACGCTGTTGATGGCGGCAGGTGCCGTTTCATCATTCCGTTGCGTGCGTGAAAAGGCGCAGATCGACGGCGAGTCGCTGATCATTTCAAAACAGACGGCGAAGGCGTTGAACGTGAAAGCCGGCGACAATGTTCGCTGCGTCGGATGGTGACCTATGGATAAGCTTTTTATCAATGGCGAATGGCGCGACGGGCGCGGCGCCGTCATCACATCCTACGACCCTTCAACCGGCGCAAAGATATTTGAAGCGGCCTCGGCGGCAAGAGACGATGTTTCCGCCGCCATCAATGCGGCGCGCGGCGCGTTTTCCGATTGGGCGCTGACGCCGATCGAAAAGCGCATTTCCATCTTGCGCCGCTACAAGGAAATCATCGAGCGCGACGCAGACGAGCTGGCGCGGATAATTTCCAAAGAAACCGGAAAACCCTTCTGGGAGACGAAAACCGAAAGCGCCGCCGTTGCGGGCAAGGTCGAGATTTCAATCAAGGCCTATGACGAACGCACAGGCATAAAAGAAACGGCGACAGGCGCGACGCGCGGCATGCTGCGCCACAAGCCGCATGGCGTGATGGCGGTCCTTGGGCCGTTCAATTTCCCCGCGCACTTGCCGAATGGTCATATCGTTCCTGCGCTGATCGCCGGGAACACAATCGTCTTCAAGCCGTCCGAGCTTGCGCCAGGTCCAGGCGGCTTCATCGTGCAGGCGATGGAGGAAGCTGGAATCCCGAAGGGCGTCGTCAATCTTGTCCATGGCGCGCGGGAGACGGGCGAGGCGGTGCTCGACACTGGCGGCATTGACGGCGTTCTCTTTACCGGCGGCTACAAGACCGGGCTCGCCATTCACAAGAAATTCGCCGACCGACTCGACGTCATTCTCGCGCTCGAACTCGGCGGCAACAATCCACTGATCTGGTGGGATACGGACGATATCGATGCTGCGGCGTGGACGGTTATCCAGTCGGCGTTTCTCACCTCCGGCCAGCGCTGTACCTGTGCGCGGCGCCTGATAGTTCCAGAAGGCTCTGCGGGCGACAAATTCATCGACAGGCTTGCGAAATACCTGGATCGCCTCATCGTCGATCACCCCTTTGCAGACCCTCAGCCTTTCATGGGCCCGGTCATTTCACCCAAAGCGGCGGAGACGCTTGAGCGCGCCTTTGATTTTCGCGCGGAACAGGGCGGCGAGGTGATCCGCGCGCTTTCCATTCAGGATGAAGGCAGCGCGTTCGTGTCGCCAGGCATCATCGACCTGACCCGCGCCAGCGCCATTCCGGACGAAGAACATTTCGGGCCGATGCTCGCCGTCTATCGCGCGCCGGACTTCGATGCGGCGATTGAACGCGCCAATGCGACGGCGTTCGGCCTGTCGGCGGGGCTTCTTTCAGACGACGCGAAAAAGTGGGAGAAGTTTTTGGCATTGTCCCGAGCCGGCATCGTCAACTGGAACCGCCAGACGACGGGCGCCGCCTCATCGGCGCCGTTCGGCGGCGTCGGCCATTCCGGCAATCACCGCCCCGCCGCCTACTATGCAGCGGACTATTGCGCCTATCCGGTGGCGTCGATGGAAGGCGAAAAATTGATTTCGAAGCCGGCAGGACAAGTCGGGGTGAAATGACATTCCACGAAATCAATTTCGACGGCCTGATCGGTCCGACGCATAATTATGCCGGGCTCTCCTTCGGCAATCTTGCGTCCGCAAAAAACAAAGGCGCGGCGTCGAACCCGCTCGCCGCCGTGCTGCAGGGGCTCGCGAAAATGCGCGCCGTTAGAGGCCTTGGTTTAAATCAAGGGTTTCTCCCGCCGCAGGATCGGCCCTCCTTGAAAACCCTTCGCGCGCTCGGCTTTTCCGGAACCGACAGGCAGATCATCGAAAAAGCTGCGAAGGCCGCTCCCGAATTACTCGCGAACTGTTATGCCGCATCATGTATGTGGACCGCGAATGCGGGAACAGTCGCGCCTTCGGCTGATACGGCGGACGGCAAGGTTCACTTCACCCCGGCAAATCTTGCAGGGAATTTCCACCGCTCGATCGAAGGCGACACCACGGCGCGCGTGCTGAAACATATCTTCTCCAGCGAGAAACATTTCGCGCACCATCCGCCTTTGCCGGGCGGCGTTCATTTCGGCGACGAAGGCGCCGCCAATCACGGGCGCCTTGCGCAAAATCACGGCGACAAGGGCGTTCAGCTTTTCGTCTATGGGCTTGACGGCGAGAAGTTCCCCGCGCGTCAGAAGCTGCGCGCGAGCGAGGCGGTCGCCCGCAATCACCTTCTCGACGAAAAGAAGACCGTATTCGTGCAGCAATCGAAAGCCGCGCTCGACGCCGGCGCGTTCCACAATGACGTCGTCGGCGTCGCCAACGGAACGGTTCTGTTCCTGCATGAGCAGAGCTTTGAAGACCGCGAAGGCGCCGTCGCCGCGATCCGCAAGGCTGCGCCCTTCGTCGAAATTGTCGAGGCGCCGAAATCGAACGTCAGTCTCGAAGACGCGATCACGTCCTATCTCTTCAATTCGCAGCTCTTGTCGCTGCCTAGCGGGGAGATGGCGCTTGTCCTGCCGAAAGAGGCCGAAGAAAACGCGCGCGTCAAATCCTTCGTCGATGAGACGGTCTCGAAGAACAACCCGATCAATCGCGCGCTCTATTATGATGTGCGCGAGTCGATGCGCAACGGCGGCGGCCCGGCCTGCCTTCGTCTGCGCGTCATATTGTCGGATGAAGAACTCGCCGCAGCGAACCCGCAATTCATTCTCGACGATGCGAAGTTCGATGCGCTCGAAGGGTGGGCTAAGGCGCGCTATCGCGACCGCTTGACGCCGGAAGACTTGCGCGACCCGAATTTCATGGACGAAGCGCTAGGTGCGATCGATGCCTTGACGAAGCTGCTCGGCATGGGCGCGTTCTACGACTTTCAGCGGTAGGTCTTCCGCGCTTTCATCACATCGGCTGCGCTGTCGCCCATCAAATACCGCGCGCCTGCGCCTTTTGCTTTGGCCGCGTCGCCCGGATTGTATAGCGCGCACGCCTTCAGCGACAAACATCCGCAACCGATACAGTTCGACAGAGTGTCGCGAAGGCGCGTCATCGCCGCGATCTTTTCATCGAGCAGCGGCCGCCAGCTTCTGGACAGCCTCTCCCAATCCGCCTTTGTCGGCGTCCGCTTGTCGGGGAGGGTTGAGAGAGCCGCTCGAATGTCGTCGAGGGAAAGCCCGACCGCCTGGCCCGCGCGAATGAAGGCGACCCGTCGCATGTCGCTGCGCGGATAATAGCGCCGCCCGCCGGCGCTGCGGGCCGAGGAAAGCAGCCCTTCCGCCTCGTAAAACCGAAGCGCGCTCGCAGCAACGCCGGCGCGTTTTGCGAGATCCCCGATTGAGATCATCGGGTCGGTCATTTCAGCATCCTTCCTTCTCCATCATCCGCTCGCGACGGTCCCCTCTAACCGCTCATCCCGGCGAAGGCCGGGATCCTGTCTTCCGCTTGAAACGCCAAACCCCGGCTGCGATTTGGCGCATGCGGAGCAAATTTCTGGATCACGGCTTTCGCCGGGATGAGCGGTTTTGGAACAAGAACATAAATTATCTTGACTTAAAGCTAACTTTAACTTGCATAAAGCTGGCATGCAACATGCTGCAAACCTCCTTCGAGGCTTCTCTCCGACGGTCGCGGATGCGCCGGACGGGAGCGACGAATGGGCCAAAAGCCCCGTTTCAACCATGAGCGACGCCGATCTTATCGCCTCCGTCGCCGCGGCGATCGCGCGGCCGAATGCAGACGCAAGCTCGTCGTTTATTTTGCATGCGCCGCTCGAACTTGCCGCGCGTGCGGCGCTCCTTCAAATGGTCGAACCCGCAGCAAGGGACTTGGCGCGCCGGCGGATTGCCGCGATCGCTGCGCGCTATGCCCGCGAGGGTGGGGAGATTGAGGATCGCCCGGGCGAATACTCCGATGAGACGGCGGCGATCAAATCGCTCGTTGCGGCAATGCGTGACGGCGACGGGGATGGAACGGATGCCGCCGCATTGTTTCTTATTCCGCGCGTTTCCGCCCTCGCTTTCCGCCGCGCCCTCGCGAGCGAGATCATCCCGATGCTCGGCGCAGCAGCACACGCGCCGATCCTGCTTGCAGAACTGCCGCGACTTGAGGCGCAGATTTCACGCGGCGCAAACGCGCTGCTGCGAGGGCCGCTCCTGGATCTGACGCGCGACCCGCATATCCGCCTGTCGTGGCAAGAGCGCGCCGCCGCCTTGCACCCGGTCTGCGATGAAGGCGAGGCTTTGTTCGAGACGCTTTTGGCGCCCCCGCATGTCCATTCGGATTCAGTTTATATCGCGCCGACTATGCTCACAGTGGAGGCGAACGGTTACGCCGAACGGCTTCTCGCTGACGTCACCTGCAGTCTTTCCATCGGAGCGGCGCAGCGCATGATTTTGCGTATCGGCGCCCTGTCGATGCTTCAGGACGACCCTGAAAGCGCGCCCTATGGCTGGAGCCATGCGATCACCATGCCTCAGGGCGTGCTGGCCTGCATCGATGTAGCGGACGATTGCGCGATGGCCGTTCGCGTCGCCGCGACCCACGCACTCGGGTTTCGCGCGACGATGGGGAAGGCCCGCCTTGTCGACCTTGCGCCGCCAAAGCCGCGAAGCAGCGCTTTCCACCATGTCGCGCCGATTGAAGCGGCGGGCGCTGTTTACCACGCGGAAAGCGATAAAATCGGCGCGATCATGACGGCGCTTGCGACGAGAGCCGCGACGCAGGAAGACGCGCATCTGGCGAAATACACGCTCGCCTGCTTCGATGCAGCCTCACGTGACAGCGGCGGCGCGCGCTTGTTCCTCGCCGCAGCCGCGTATCTTGGGGCATGGTGGGACGCGCATCCCGGCGCGTCATTCGAGTGAGGGTTAGCGGCCGGCGTTCTGGGTGAGCGGCATCACGACCTTGCGTTCGACTTCGCGCAGCGTGAAGCTCGACTCAACCGTTGCGACTTTCGGCATGCGCAAAATCGTCTCCGACAGGAACACTTCGTAGGCGGAAAGACTGGGGATGACGACGCGAATGAAATAATCGAACTTTCCGGTGACGAGATAGCACTCCATCACTTCGGGGCGCTTTTTGATCGCCGCTTCGAATTCGCGCAGCGTCGTGTCGTCTTCGCGTTCGAGCTTGACGAGGATGATCACCGTCACGTTGACGCCGAGCGCCTCGCGGTTCAGCTCGGCATGATAGCCTTTGATGATGCCCTCAGTTTCGAGGCGCCTGAGCCGGCGCAGGCACGGGGTCGGAGAGAGGCCGACCTTTTCGGCAAGGTCGGCATTGGTGATACGCGCGTCTTCTTGAAGGTGGCGCAAAATTGCGTGGTCAATCTGGTCGAGCTTCATCAAGGGCAGGTCCCGTTGTCACTGGCATTGCGCCATAATGCTCCGCTTATTTAGCAGCATCTGCTAACTGTCAAGCCGATCCAACCCAACTTTAGAGAAATCCGCTTTCACGAACAGGGTAGAACTCTGCCGGGTGCGGGCTCTCCGCGCTCCGGGAGGAACCATGCAAAGCCGTGAACTTGATGTCGCCGGATGGCGCAAGGTCGTTCATTTCACCGACGCCGGGTCGAAGCTCGACGCGATTATCGCTGTTCACGACGCGACATTGGGGCCGGCCTGCGGCGGCTGCCGAATCCGCCCCTATGAATCGCTTGAGGCGGCGCTTGATGACGTGACGCGTCTCTCGCGCGGGATGACCTACAAGAATGCGCTCGGCGGCATCCCCTTCGGCGGCGGCAAGGCCGTCATCATCGCCGATCCAAAGACCCAAAAGACGCCGGAGATGATGCGCGCCTTCGGCCGTGCGGTCGAAAGCCTCGGCGGGCTTTACTACACGGCGGAAGATTCAGGGGTCACGGAGCACGATCTCGAAATTGTCCGTGAAGTGACGAATTATGCGGCGGGCATCGCGCAAAAGGGCGTCGGCGGCAATCC
>JBGSLM010000027.1:0-13554 GCA_041740755.1 Parvularculaceae bacterium
GCAGCGGCGCCGGCCGCTTCTCCTGCGGCGTCCAAGACCGTATCGACCAGCACGGCGCGGACGTCGTCGAGCGTGATGGTCGCGGCGCCCTCGCGCACCGCCTTCGGCCCTTTGAACAATATCAGTTTCTCGATTTCGGAACGTGAAACGCCGCGATCTTCCCCCAGCAAAAGGACGAGGAGATCAAGCGCCTCACCGTCAAATTTCAGATACTCTGCGCGCGCCGCTTCCGCCGCGATCGCCCGAACGTCAGCGGGGGCGTCCGCATAGCAGGGAAGGGCGATCGCCGCCCGTGAAGCCTCGAAAAGCTTTCGGGTCGCGGAATTCTTGGCGAGGTCGCCCGCCTCGACCAGGACGACGCCATTCGCCTTTAAATGCCCGCCCTCGAGCCCCTCGATCACGAGCCTTACGGCCGCCGCCGCGCCCTCGCCATTTGTCCGTATCCGGACGACCCGCTCGCCGCCCATCATTGACAGCGCCGCCGCCTCGTCTGCGAGGCGCGAGGGGTCCGATTTCAGGTCGCCGTCCGCAAGTTCGATATAGTTGAACGGGTCCTTGAAATCGGGACAGACCTGCTTTGCGACCATGTCCGCCCGTTCGCGCACAAGGCCGAGATCCGGCCCATAAACAAGAATCGCCGCGATTTTCGGGTCGCGCTTTGCGACAAAGGCGTCAATGGCCCTGCCTTTAAGCGCGGTCATCTTTTTGCATTGCCGCCCGCATCTTTCGCGGCGGCGAGCTTCAACAGGATATCGCGCTCGATGTCTTCGGCGAGTTGCGCCGCCGCCTTCTCCCTTGCTGCGCCCTCGGCGTAGAGGGTCGAATACTGGGAATCGACGACGTTGAACGAAGCGATCGAGATGACCCGGCCAGTATATTTCGCGCCGCCGGCGCGTTCGACCAGCGTGTAATCGGCGACAAGCCTGTAATTATACCGCGTGACCGACGCGTCGATCTGGACTGCGAGCCGTTCGGCCTGTTCGTCGGCTTCAAGGAGCAGATCATATTGCGCCTCCGCCGCTGAAAGCGCGGTTCGCCGCGCAAAGGCTCTGCTGACGACCGGTTCGATTTCTTCCGGCGCCGCTACTCTTAACAGCGCAACGTTCCTGAGACCCCGGGCCGAGCCGTCTGACGTCGCATACAAAGGCTGGAAGCCGCAGGATGAAAGCAGCGGCGTGGCGGCCATCAGCGCGAAAATCAGCTTTCGGGCCATTTCGGTGTCTCCTTCGCGCCGGCGACGCGGCTAACTCGCAACGATATTCACGATCCGGCCTGGAACGACAACAACCTTTCGGACGGTAAGGCCATCAAGATGACGATTCACCTCAATATCGGCGAGCGCCGCCGCTTCGATCGCCTTCGCGTCGTCGGACGGGGCAACGGAAATCTCCGCCCGCCGCTTGCCGTTGATCTGAACAGGCAAGATCACCGCCTCCTTGACCAGCAGGGCCTTGTCCGCCGCAGGCCAGGGCGCGTTGCAGGCTAACCCGGTCCCGCCAAGCGTTTCCCAGCATTCCTCAGCAATATGCGGGGTGAACGGCGCAATCAGGCGGACGAGCGCCGATAGGGCTTCCGCGCGCGACCAGCTGTCGGCGCTTTCGGCCTTTTTGAGCGCGTTCAGGAACTCGTAGATCCGCGCGATCGCCTTGTTGAAGCGGAATCCCTCGATGTCATCTGTGACCGCCGCGATCGTCTGATGTGTCGCCCGCCTCAATTCCGCGTCCGCGCCGGCCGGCGGGCTGGATAGATCATGCGCCTTCATGGCGTCTTTTGCGGGCTCGACCGCGTCCCAGATCCGCGCGACGAGTTTCCATGCGCCCGCAGCGCCCGCATCGGTCCACTCGACGTCGCGCTCGGGCGGGGAGTCCGACAGGATGAACCACCGGATCGCGTCGGCGCCGTATTTGGCGACAATCTCCTGCGGCGAGACGACGTTCTTTTTCGACTTCGACATCTTCTCGATCGGGCCGACAATGACAGGCTCGTCATTGTGCGCGCGCCGCGCCTTGCCGCTGTCGATGACGACTTCTTCCGGGAGGAGCCACTTCCCGTGCGCGTCTTTATATGTTGCGTGCGTCACCATCCCTTGCGTGAAGAGATTGGCGAACGGCTCTTCTACTGAAAGGTGGCCGGTTTCCTTCATCGCGCGACTAAAGAAGCGCGCATAAAGGAGGTGCAATATCGCGTGCTCGACGCCGCCGATATACTGATCGACAGGAAGCCAGTAATCGGCGTCCGCTTTGTCGACCGGACCATTTTCCCACGCGGCGGGATCGGTCGCAAAACGCGCGAAATACCAGCTTGAATCGACAAAGGTGTCGAACGTGTCGGTCTCGCGCCGTGCCGGCGCCGAACAGTCAGGACACGGAACATTTCGCCATTCCGGCATGCGGTCGAGCGGATTGCCGGGCGTCATAAAAACGCTCGCGTCGACTTCCGGCAGTCTCACCGGCAGATCCTTCGCCGGAACCGGAACAACGCCGCATTTTTCGCAATGTATCGCCGGTATCGGGCAACCCCAAAAGCGCTGGCGCGAGACGCCCCAGTCGCGCAGGCGATATTGGGTCGAGGCGCTTCCCCGGCCCATTTCTTCAATTTTACGGATTGCGGCGTCGATCGCGGCGTCGCTCGAAAGACCGTTGAGAAAATCCGAATTATAAACCGCGCCGGGCCCCAGATAGGACTCATCGCCAATTGCGAACGACGCTGCATCCTCCCCCGGCGGCAAAATGACAGGAATGACATCGAGGGCGTATTTGCGGGCGAAATCGAGATCGCGCTGGTCGTGCGCCGGACATCCGAAAATCGCGCCCGTTCCGTAGCCCATGAGAATGAAGTTCGCGATATAAACGGGCAGCGCTCGCCCCGCGATGAAAGGATGCTCGACTTCAAGCGGCAGCCGGAACCCCTTTTTCTCCGCCTTGTCGATCGCCTCTTGCGACGTGCCGGTCCTTTGGCACTCCGCGACGAAGGATTGAGCGGCCTTGTCGGACTTGGCGTAAGCCTGCGCCAATGGGTGATCCGGGGCGATCGCCACAAATGATGCGCCGAACAGCGTGTCGGGCCGCGTCGTATAGATTTCAATTTCGGTCGATCCGTCCGCCGCAACGGTTACGCCTGCGAAACGAAACTTCATCTGCAAGCCTTTTGACTTGCCGATCCAGTTACGCTGCATCAGGCGGACATTGTCCGGCCAACCCTTCAGCCGCCCGTCGTCAAGCGCGGCGAGAAGGTCTTCGACCCTGTCGGTGATCTTCAAGAACCATTGCGAGAGCTTTTTTCTCTCGACGGGGGCGCCGGACCGCCAGCCCTTGCCATCGATTACCTGCTCGTTGGCGAGCACGGTCATATCGACCGGGTCCCAATTCACATAGGACTCGCGCCGCTCGACAAGACCTGCTTTCCAGAAATCGAGAAACAGCCGCTGCTGCTGCCGGTAATACTGCAGGTCGCATGTCGCCAACTCCCGGTCCCAGTCGATCGCAAGGCCGATCTGCTTCATCTCGCGTTTCATCGCGTCGATGTTGGCGTATGTCCACGTTGCGGGATGGGCGCCCGTCTGCATCGCGGCGTTCTCGGCCGGAAGTCCGAATGCGTCCCAGCCCATCGGGTGCAGAACGTTAAATCCCCGCGCCCGTTTGAAGCGCGCGATGACGTCGCCCATCGAGTAGTTCCGGACGTGGCCGAGATGGATGCGCCCCGACGGATAGGGAAACATCTCAAGGACATAGTATTTCGGCTTCGAACGGTCGGCGACGGTCTTGAACGTCTGGGCTTCTTCCCAGCGTTTTTGCCATTTCGGCTCGACTTCTTTCGGATTGTAGCGGGCCATACCTGACTCGAGGGGGATGAGGTGTCGTCAGCAAAAAAAAGACGGCGCAATTCGCGCCGTCTCGATACTTTGAACTGGCGCGTTCTTCTAGTCGTCGATCTGGTTAAGTCGCAGCTGGCGCGCGCGCGTCAAAATCGCATTCTCGATCTCCCGCGCAGTCGCGGGATTGACGCTCGCCTCGATCCAGGAACCGTTGGCGGGATCCTTCGCCTGGCGGAACACCGAAACGCGAAGGGCGTCAGCGCGCAGCGCGCTGTCAAGGATATATACCGAGACTTTGAACTGGTCCTCAGGCGCCCCCGGATTTGAATACCATTCCGTGACGATCAGGCCCGACACCGGGTCGGCCTGCGCCACGGGCAGAAAATCGAGGGTCTCAAGAGACGCCGCCCACAAATAGCGGTTGACGGTCGTTGCTCCTTTGGCGCCGATGAGGGTTGCGTCGCGGCTTTCGCCGCCGCCCCCTCCGCCCGCACAGGCGGCAAGCGCGCCTGCGGCAAGCACCGCAGCTAAGACCTTGATCAAGCGTTGAATTTTGAGACTCATCAGGGGAACTGTTCCATTTCGAACCACGGGCGTCGCCGCGAACGTGGCTTTCCTACCACAAACCGGCGCATAGACAACTGTAAGGCGAAGGCTTTCCTTGACCGGCGGGGGGGAGGAGACTTAACTCAATGCGTTGAGTTGGCGCGTCCTCACCGTGTGCGGGACGGACAAGGGCATGCGCACTTGTTCGCCGGAATGTTAACCAACGTCGGCTACGGTCGGCTGAGTATGGATGGCGAAGCTGCCGGTTGTAAAGGCCGGTTTCGGAGCTGAAACAAAGGTCTGGGGCCCTCGGGCGAACGGGATTGATGAAGACGGGACCGAAATTGCTGGCCTTGGTCGCTGCGGGAGCCTCCTCCGCGCTGGCGATGACGCCTGCGTCGGCGGCCGAATCGATCAAGCTCGAAGTCAAGGGCGAAGCCAGCGCTGCTGCGGGCCTCGTCGATGGCGACGCCAAAGCTGACGCCGATGCGGAAATCCGCGTCAAAGGATCGACCGTTCTTGAAAATGGCCTTGAACTTGGCGCCGTGATCGAAGGCCGCCTCGATGGCCAGCAGCCGAACCAGCTTTATGGCGGCGGGCGTTATTCGAGCCTTCTGATCGGCGGCCCTCGCGGCGTCGGTCCGCTGACAAGCGACGCCTATGTCCAGGGCGCTTACGGCTATGTGCGCGGGGCTTTCGGACAGGTGATCGTCGGCCGCGATCATGGCGTCGGCCGCACTTTCGCGGTTACGGCGCCGACGATTTTCCGTGCGGTCAACGTCAATGATTGGCGTACGGATCTTTCTGGGCTGAACGACGTTCACACTGTGAACGATCTTTCGGGTTACTCGACCAAATTCACTTACCTTCCGCCTGCGAACTTTCTTGGCGGCGCTCTGGGCGGACTACAGCTCGGCGTTTCCTACAGCCCGTCTCTCGCCCATTGCGGCAAGGACCTTTGCGCCCCGGAAGACAGGCTGCTGATCGCGCCGAACGGACAGCTTTTGACCGAAGCCTCGCGCTGGGACGATGTCGTCGAAGCGGCGATGTACTATCAAAAGAAAGTCGGCGGCCGCGACGGGCTCCTGCTCGGGCTCGGCGCAAGCTATGTGACCGCCAACGAAGATGCGCGCGTTCTGTCGCCGATCTTCGAGGATTACCGCGCCTATGCGGTCGGTCTCAATCTCGGGTTCCGCGGCCTCACCGTCGGCGGTTCCGTAAAATCGACGAATTCCGGTCTCGCGGATCTCGATCAGGACGGATACCTCGCATTCGACGCTGGCATCACCTTCAAGACGGGCGAAGACAAGGGCGATTGGGGCGTCATGCTCGGCTACGGCCAGTCTGATGCGGAAATCGTCGGCCCGGTCGCCGCGCAGCCGCTGATTTTCCGCGACACGCAGACTGCGCAAGCGGGCGTCACTTATTTTGTCGGGCGCGGCATCACGATCGGCGCCGCGGCCCAATATGTCGAATCGACAAAGCCGGCATCGGCGGGCGGCCAGGAAGAAGCCGCAACCGTGGTCATAGAGAGCTCAATAAAGTTCTAGGCTTCCTTGCATCTTAAAGCGCCTGCGTTGCTTAGAGGGGATACTGAAACAGGGCGGCCTCATCCGGGGCCGCCCTTTTTCTTTGCGGGATTTGTGAATTCGTGAATTGGAAAAATTCGGGTAGCTTCTCCCCGATTCCTGAATTTGCGAGGTCCCCATGTCGTCGAAAAACAACCGCATCGACTATGTCGAGTTCGCCGCCGAGGACCTTGGCGTCTTCAAGAAATTCTACGGCGAGGCGTTCGGATGGACGTTTCAGGATTGGGGCCCTGACTATGTCAGCTTCGAAGGCGCAGGTCTCGACGGCGGCGTAAGGGGCGGGGAAAAACCGCAGGGCGGATCGACGACAGTCATTTTGTATGCAGATGATCTGGAAGCCGCTGAAAAACGCGTCATTGCAGCGGGCGGCGCCGTTACGGCGCGACATGATTTCCCCGGCGGAAAGCGCTTCCACTTCAAAGACCGGTGCGGCAATTCGCTAGCGGTGTGGACGAAAGTCTGAGAGCGTCCGGCATGCGCATCCTTGGCCGGATCTCGTCGATCAACGTCCGAAAGGTATTGTGGACAGCCGACGAAATAGGGCTCTCCTACGCTCTCGAAGATCGCTGGGGAACGCCGGACGCGCCGACGGCTTCAGCCGAATTCGCCGCAATCAATCCAAATTCGCTCGTCCCGGTCATTGAAGATGAGAACGGCGTTCTTCGGGAGTCGAATACGATCTGCCGGTATCTGGCGGCAAAATCCGGCCGACACGATCTGCTCCCGCAAACCGCCTCAGCTCGCGCACGGGTCGAGATGTGGATGGACTGGCAGGCGACTGACCTCAACGAAGCCTGGCGATACGCATTTCTGGCGCTGGCGCGCCGCCAAACAGGATACTCCGACCCTGCGCGGATTGATGAAAGCGCGCGGCGGTGGAATGAAACGATGCGTATCCTCGACCGGCGGTTGGCGGAGACGGAACTGTATGTCGCCGGGGAAAATTTCACGCTTGCCGACATCGTTCTTGGCCTTTCAACGCACCGCTGGCGCATGACGCCGATCGACCATGCGCCAGCGCCCTCGATTGCGCGCTGGTTGAGGCGCCTTGAAGAGCGTCCGGCGTTCGCCCGCTACGCGCCGCCAGAAACGCCCTGACGACTGACGAACGCGCCGATAGCGGCGATCCCGGCGACGTTTCTTCCGGCGAGGCGTCGCGCGTTCGTCTCGTTGACGCCGCCTAGCGCAAGGACGGGGATGGCCGCCGCCGCAGCCAGCGCCTTGAAGCGCTCTGAGCCCAGTTCATCCGTATCCGGATGGCTATCCGTCGCAAAAACCGGCGAGAGAAGCGCAGCATCGACGCCAGCCTCGGCCGCAATCCGCAATTCCTCTGCGTTATGGCAGGAGGCCGTGAGAATGAACGGAACGGCTGGCGCGTAGAGCGCTGAATTGAATTTTCTGATCGCCCGCGACGGAAGATGCACGCCGTCCGCGCCGGTGGAAAGCGCGAGCGGCGCATCTTCCGCGATGAGGAATAGAACGCCGCGCGATCTGCACATCGCGGCATAACGGCGTGCAATCGCGGCGCGCTTTGGATCGTCATAATCGCGATAAATGACGGCTGAACCGCCGGGAAGGGCGCGAATAACAGGTTCAGGGCGAGCAACCCGCCTGCGATCGGTCAGGAAAGCGAGCGAAAATGGCGCAGCTCGAACGCCGCTATCGCGTTTGAGCGCTGCCGCCGCCGCTGCTAGTTTCGCGGACCTTACGCGAAGGCTTTCATGACCGCCGACATAGACCATTCTTCATCCGCCGGTTTTGCGGCGAACCTCGCCTCGATCAGGGCGCGGCTCGCGACGGCGCTCAAGGAAGCAGGACGGACGGGGCCTGTCGAGATCGTCGCCGTATCAAAGATGCAAGACGAAGCAAAGCTGAAGGAGGCGCTCGCCTCCGGCCAGCGCATCTTCGGCGAAAACCGCGTGCAGGAGGCGACCGGAAAATGGCCGGCGTTGCAGGCCCTATTTCCAGACATTGAGTTGAGGCTGATCGGCCCGCTCCAATCCAACAAGGCCGCCGAGGCGGTCGCGCACTTTGATGTCATTGAATCCGTCGATCGGCCAAAAATTGCGCAGGCGCTTGCCGCAGAAATCCAAAAGCAGGGACGCACGCTGCGATTTCTCATTCAGGTGAATACGGGCGCCGAACCCCAAAAGGCGGGCATTCTCCCTGACGCGGCTGACGCCTTCATCCGGCAATGCCGCGATGAATTCGCCCTGCCGATCGAAGGGCTGATGTGCATTCCGCCGGCCTCAGAAGCCGCGGCGCCGCATTTTGCTTTGCTTGCGAGGATTGCGCGCCGCAACGGGCTCTTTGTCCTTTCAATGGGGATGAGCAGCGATTTCGAGATAGCAGCCCAGCTCGGCGCGACGCATGTCCGTCTCGGGACCGCCCTTTTCGGCAGCCGGACGGCGATGGAATGATGACTCACGGGACCGTGAGGCTGTTTTGATTTCCGCAGCGCGGCGATTTAGGGATAGAGGAAGCCCTGCAAGAAAGGCGGCTTAGACATGGCGCGCGCAAAACGCATATTGCTGGTCGATGATGACGATCTCCTCAGGGAGACGCTTCTCGACCAGTTCGCCCATCACGAAGAGTTCACGGTTGAAGCCATTCCAAGCGCGCAGGCCGCAATCGCAAAGGTGAAGGACGAGGCGCATATCGACCTTGTCCTGCTTGATGTGGGACTTCCGGACATGGATGGGCGCGAAGCCTGCCAGGTCATGCGCAAGAACGGGTTTAAATCGCCGATCATCATGCTCACGGGCGCAGATACTGATGCGGACCAGGTTCTCGGGCTAAACTCCGGCGCTAACGACTACGTGACAAAACCCTTCAAATTCGCCGTTCTCCTCGCGCGTATCCGTGCGCATCTGAGAAGCCATGAGCAAAATGAAGACGCGGTTTTCCGGATCGGTCCATATGAATTTCGCCCGTCGGTCAAAATGCTGGTGACAGACGCCGACAAGAAAATCCGTCTCACCGAGAAAGAGGCGTCGATCCTCAAATTCCTCTATCGCGCCGGCGGCAAGGCGGTGACGCGCGACGTGCTGCTCGATGAAGTCTGGGGCTACAATTCTGGCGTTACGACGCACACATTAGAGACGCACGTTTATCGCCTTCGACAGAAAATAGAGCCGGATCCGGGCTCGGCGACCATCCTCCTCACCGAAGCAGGCGGCTATCGCCTGTCGATTTAGATCGATGGCTGGCGGAAGTTTTGCGCAGCACCTTGCGGGTCGGCCGCTTGCCTGCGGCCATACCTGAATTTCTTCGGGAAGACGGCGGAATTACCGCAGTATGGCCTTATAGGAGACTTCGCCCTCGCCGTTCGCCGGCACCGGGGTCGATAGCGTCCAGCGGATATGGGTGATCTCATCGCCGCGCGCCGGGCGCGATGTGCCGCCCTCTTCAACGGTCAACCGTCCGCGCGCGACATAAGTCTTCCCCCCGTCGGCGGAAAACGCGACGCTTGTGTCGTCGCCGGAGACAGACCCCTCCACATAGGAGACCTCTTTGGGCACCGGCATGACAAGCACGATGTCGGAGGCCGCCTCGGCGGACTCGTTCTTGTAATTGATCGAGTAGATGACGGTTTCGCCTGGCGTCACCTTGTCGGCGGGCATGCGTTTTACAGTTTCAACGCCGTTCGCCGCGCGCACTACGACCTCCTTCTCGACGGCCTGTCTGGCGGTCATCGCCGCAATTGCCGGCGGCGCTGAAAGTTGCAGCAAAGCGATTATCAAGAGCGGCGTTTTCTTCATGGAGAATTCCCTCGCGGATTCCCGAACTCGATACGCCGACTCGGTAAACGCAACTTTAACAGATCCCCGCCGCGTTGAGGCGTCGCGCGTGGCCTTGGTCCTCCAGAGCATGAATCGTAAACAGAAATTAAGTAAATAAATAATTAAAACAACCATTAGTTGCGCGCCTTAATAGTCAAGGCCAAATCAACTTTATCGGTTTCTTTACGCAGCAATGCGACTTGTACTGAGGCTAGTGCAAGGGGAATAGCGTATGAAGGCCCATAATGGCCGTCCGCAAAGGACGGCTCTCTTAATGGCGGCTGTGGCAGTCGCCTTCTCCGCTGCGGGCGCCGCCCATGCAGCGGGAACTGACGCAGGCACGTCGGTCTCGAACAGCTTCACGCTCGACTATGATGTCGGCGGCGTGTCGCAGACGCAGATTGATACGTCCGGCGCTCCGACAACGTTCACCGTCGACCGCAAAGTCGATGTGACCGTTTCAACATCGGTGAACGCAAGCGTATCGCCCGGCGAAACCGGCGCAGAGCTTGTCTACGGCGTCACCAACACCGGCAACGACAATATCGCGTATCGTCTGTCGTTGACAGACGTCGGCGCCGACTCGTTCGATATCGGAACCTATACAGCGCGCTATTATGCGGACGCCGGCGGCGACGGCATCTTTACGCCGGGCGTCGACGATGCAGGCGCAGGAACGGCCTACACGCTCGGGGCGGGCGTCACGGCGGACGTTGCGCCCGACGCGACGGTCTGGGTCGTAATTTCCGGCGACGTTCCGGGTACGGCGACCAACGGTCAAACGGACGGCGTCATTCTGGTCGCCGATTCATACTACCCGACCGCTTCACTCGACGGCGCGTACAGCGCAACGCCGGGAACGAACGTCACAACCGCCGCCTCCAACACGATGAACGGCGAAGCTGACAGCGTTCTGGCGGATGGCGCGGGCGATTCAGACGCCGCCAATGACGGCGCCCATTCCTCGACCGGAACCTACACTGTCTCCGCGGCGTCGCTCACGGCGTCAAAGACGGTCGCTGTGGTTGCGACCAATCCAGTTGATTGCGCAACTGATGCGATCTCCGGCGGCTTTGCGACGCCAGGCGCGTGCGTCGAGTACGTGATCTCTGCTGCGAACGCAGCCGGCGCATCCGCCGCCGCAACGAACATCGCTATCAGCGACATACTTCCTGACGAGGTTCAATATATCTCAGCGACCCAGTCAGGTTTCTCAGTCGCCGGCGCGCTTTCGACGCCGGGAGGCGGCTGCACCACAAACTGCACAGTTGGGCTGACCGGCGCTTCCTTGGCGCCGGGCGCGACCGGAACAGTCTCGATACGCGCGCTCGTTCGCTAGTCGAGACTGAATTCCACGACTTCGGCGAGCCGCCGCACCGAAAACCGGTGCGGCGGCGTCGTCGCACTAAGGGGCGTTGAATTACCGAGCCGAAAGAGCTCAGTTTGAGTGAATAAGTGTGGCGTCATAAGGGGGTTTTTGCGGCTTCTGGCCGCTGTCGCCGGGCTCTCGGCGGCCGCCTCGGGACGCGCGGACGCGGCAGTCCTTGGCGCACAAGTCGATAATTTAGCCCAAATTTCCTATACCGGCGGCGCCGGCGCTATAAATCTGACCACCGCGCCGGCGAGCTTTGTCATCGAAGCGGCGCGAACGCCGTCGACCATCGAATTCTTCCGCTACTCTCCGAACACGCCGGGCGCAATTGCGGTCAGGCTGAACGGTTCGGATTATAAACCATCCGCCAGCGGACCATTTCAGCCGATAGGACCGTTGCACGCCGCCGGCGGCGCTATGGTCGACACGTCGGCGCCAGTGATGATTGCGCCGGCGCCGGCTTATTTCGCCGGCGAGCCCGTCATCATCCGCGTCACGGACGCCGGTCAGAACGGCGACCCGGCGATCGTTGAGACGCTCATTGCGACGATCAGGTCCGGAAACGGCGACTTTGCGACGCTTAGACTTTACGAGACCGGTCCGAATACGGGCGAATTCTACGCCTGGATGCCGAGCGCACCCGGATCGCCGGTCCAAAATGACAGCATACTGACGATTGTTCACGGCGGCGGGCTTCTTGCGCGCTATCAAGATCCGTTCGATTCAACCGAGGTATCGACAGATACCGCCGGTGTCGATCCCTTCGGCCGCGTTTTCGACAGCCTGACCGGCGCGCTCATCGACGGCGTCGCCGTGACGATTGTCGATAATGCGACCGGCCTCCCCGCGCAGGTGTTCGGAATCGACGCCGTCTCGGCTTACCCATCGACCATCATCACGGGCCAGACCCTCGCCGATGCCGGGGGAACAATATACAATCTCGGACCCGGCGAATTCCGCTTTCCAATCATGGCGCCTGGAACCTACCGGCTTGTTGTAACGCCGCCGGCCGGGTTCTCGGCGCCCTCGACGCTTGCGGCGCCGTCATTTGCGGGATTGCCGAACGCGCCGTTCACGATCATCGCCGGTTCGTACGGTCAGGCGTTCGCGCTCGACGGGTCTGCCGATCTCGAACTCGACTTTCCGCTTGATCCGTCTACGGATCTGGTTGTCGTCAAGACCGCAGATGCGGAAAGCGCCTCTATCGGCGACTTCATCAGATACCGGATTTCAATCGAGAACCGGGCGGCGACCGCAGCGGCTATACGCATCGCAGATCAACTGCCGGCGGGCCTTCGATATCAGCGCGGGTCAGCGCGCGTTGACGGTGCCCCGATCGCGGATCCTGCGATCGCGGCGGATGGACTATCGCTGACATTCAACGCCGGCCTCCTGTCCGCAGGATCGACAGCCAATCTCGTTTATGTCGTCGAGGTCGCAGCCGGCGCGAAGTCCGGCGCTGCTGTCAATCACGCGCAGGCGGTAAGCGCAAGCGGCGTCGTGATTTCGAACTATGCAGAAGCATCGGTCGAAATCGGCGACGATTTCCTGCGATCAGGCGTGACGATCGCCGGACGCATCATTGAAGACGGGTGCGACATCGAAGACGGCTTGCCGAAGAACCTGCGCCCCGGCAAAGGTCTCGCAGGCGTCCGACTTTATTTGGAAACCGGCGCGACCGTTGTTTCCGACGAAAACGGTCTCTTTCATTTTGAGGACGTAACGCCGCGCTCGCATGTCGTCCAAGTGGATGAAGCGAGCTTCACCGACGACTATGAACTCGTCCGCTGCGTCAACAACACCCGCTACGCCGGTTCGGCGCGCTCGCAGTTTGTCGACGCAAAGGGAGGAAAAGTCTGGCGCGCGAATTTCTATGTGCGCAAAACAAAAGGCGACGTCGTTCCGGCGGACGTTGAAAAAAACGCGTTCAACGCTGACACGGAATATCTCGCTTACGACAAGATCTGGCTCAATCAGCAACCGAGCGCCGATGTCGCCTGGGCATACCCTGCAGACGGCGTCACGCCGTCCTCGCCTTCAGTCAATATCGGCCTAAAGCACGGCGCCAATCTGCGGGCGACGCTTTTCCTCAACGGGCACGAAACGCCGCCAGAAAATTTCGCCGGTCGTGAAGTCTCAATCATGCGCACTGTCGCGCTGACGCGGTGGAAAGGCGTCGATCTGCTCAAGGGTCAAAACCGGTTTGAAGCTGTGTTGAAGGACCAAAACGGCGTTGAAGTCGCCCGGATCGCGCGCTCGTTCGACTTTATCGACACTGCATCGCGCGTAACCCTGTTATCCGAGCAAACCCGCGCTTTCGCGGACGGAAAAACGCGCCCGGTGATAGCGGTCAAAGCGACTGACGGCGCCGGGCGTCCCGTTCGCGCCGGCCATATTCTGAATGTTGAAATAGCGCCGCCCTTCCGCGCGGCGATCCGCGAAGCGGTCGAG